>NZ_CP166997.1:0-374273 GCF_048318575.1 Pseudoalteromonas sp. RW-H-Ap-1 | reverse complement strand
AGCGCTTGGAAGGTTACAAAGCAGCGTTAACGCAATACGACATTACTATAGATCCAAGTTTAATTATTGACGGCGAATATTCATTTGAGTCGGGGGTTGAGGGCGCTAAAACACTCATTAGCCAAACAAACAGACCAACCGCTATCGTCTCATGTAATGATGAAATAGCTGCCGGTGCGTTATTTGCAGCCAGATTAATGAACATTGACATACCCAGTGAACTTTCTATAACAGGGTTTGAGGATAGCCCATTCTCGCGTCAAACATGGCCAAAACTCACCACGGCTCATCAGCCTAATAATAAAATTGCCGAAGATGCGGCCAGCTTGTTAATAGCACAAATTCGTAATGGCAATGACCGCGATATTATAAAACTATACACTCCTGAGCTCGTCGTTAGAGACTCTACCGCACGTCCTAGTTAGCTTTTATTAGGTTAACCATATAATTGACTTCTGCGCTGTAACAAACGTTCAGCGCAGTGTTGTATTAAAAACGGCCTACTTTTTGAATATACCTTCTGTATTACTGAGTTTATTTACAATAAAAAGCGCGGTAAGTTAAAACTTACCGCGCCATTACAAACTCTTCGAAGATTAAAGCCACATGAGTTATTTTGGTAAATGAAAATTACCCCTCACTTATCGCTGTATTTAAACCAGCCTCAGCATCGGCTAGCATAGCAAACTCCTCATCGGCACTTTTGGCCACTAAATGTTTAGAGCTAAAGCCAAAGTAATACGCCGCACCGACTATAAATAACACCATAGTGTATAAAAAAGCGCGGGGATCAAAGGCGTACACACCGGTCAGTGCAATCAAGGATAAGCACAATGCAATACTTGAAGTGACAATGCCGCCAGGCGTTTTATAAGGTCGAGGTAAATCAGGTTGTTTTACGCGTAACATTATATGACTCAGTGCCATTAATGCATACGATACCGTTGCCCCCACTACCGCCATAGCTAACATTAAATCGCCCTCACCACTTAGTGAGGCTAAAAAACCAAATACAGCAGGTACAATAAGCGCTCGTGCTGGCACTTTTCGCGCTGTGGTAATTGATAACGAACGCGGTAAATACCCAGCACGCGATAACGCAAAAACCAAACGGCTATAGCCGTAAATAATAGAGAAAAACGATGCAACCAATCCTGCTAACCCTAATATATTAACCACGGTAGCTAAATCGCTATTGCCCGTCGCATTTAACGCATCCACCAGCGGAACTGCACTCGCGCCCATTGCTTTTGCACCTGCTGCGCCAGGTACTAACACAACCACTAATAACGCGGTAAACAATAAAAATACCATAGCGCCAATAATACCTTTAGGTACATCGTTAGCTGGATCTTTTGCCTCTTCAGCCGCCAATGGCACGCCTTCAACCGCTAAAAACAACCACATAGCAAAAGGTAAAGCTGCCCATACCCCATACCAACCCAAAGGTAAAAATTCATTCGCACCTGCGGCATCAGTTACTGCAACATCAAATAAGTTGGTAGCGTCAAAGTTTGTAATTAAAACCACTGCCGTTGCAACAATAGCCAGTACCGCTAAACCGCTTATTACCATCATTACTTTCAGCGCTTCACCTACACCCGCTAAATGAATACCTACAAACACCAAATAAAATAGTGCATAAACCCATGGGCCATTAAACCCCGTTAACGCCTCCACTGCAGATCCAATAAATATCACAATGGCAGCCGGTGCTAACGCATATTCAATTAACACCGCAAGGCCAGTTAAATAACCACCCGTTGGCCCCATTGCTTGGCGAGCAAAGCTATAACCTCCTCCAGCAGCAGGAATAGCAGCTGACATTTCAGCCAGCGATAACACTAAGGTAAGATACATAATCGCCATTAACACTGCCGCTATCGCGAAGCCGCCCCAGCCAGCTTCTGCAATACCAAAGTTCCACCCAGCAAAGTCTCCTGAAATCACATACGATACCCCTAACCCTGCCAGCAATAACCAACCTGCAGTGCCACCTTTGAGCTGCCTTTTTGCTAAGTACTCTGAATTATTAGTAGACATAACATCCTCTTTATCGATATTTCATTTTTATTGTTAATTACCGTTATTCCGCATTTAAAAAATGACGGCTCGATTGTTGATGCTCAATCACATCATCCTGTGTCCGATCTTTTAAGTTCACTCCTGTTAGTTTTAATGTTTTAGCTTCATTTAATAAGTAAGCTGCCCGTCTTGCCGCATCAATATAGGGCAAACCGGCAGGACGGATATTAGATATACAATTACGCAGCGAATCATTAAGTCCTGTTTTAGGCTCCCAGGTTAAATAAAGCCCCAAGCTATCTGGTGAGCTAAGCCCCGGGCGTTCACCAATGAGCACCATTACAATTTGGGCATTTAATAGCTCACCAATATCATCACCAATGGCTACTCGCCCTTGTTCAACTAAGGTGATTGGTGCAAGAGTAAGTGAAATATTAACGCTCAACTGTGAAAGTAATTCAGTTATAAAAGGAGCTGCATTTTTTTGAACCGCCAACGATGACAAACCATCAACGACCACAATGGCTAAGTCGTATTTTTCTTGAGTACTTTGCTGTTGCTCAGCAACAAAATTGAGTAATGATTGACGACTATTCTCATTTAGCTTTCGACCTAAGTCCGGTCGTTGTAAATAAGTGACTCTATCAACCGCTTGGCTGTGTAAATGCAATACACGGGCATTGGCTTTAGTAATAGCGGTTAACTTTGCTTTCATTTCATTGATATCAAGTGGAAAATTGACTGCGTCGCGTGCTTGCGCATGCGACAGTTGAAACGCCAGCATTTCAGAAGTAGGTAAACTAATACCTGCTCGACCAAGCCCTATGCGAGCATCAGTAAACTGGCGTAAGTCACGCCATGGGTTATGCACCACATTGCCATTATTTTTATGATCAGTGTTAGCCAGGTCATTTGATTTAATATCAGCAGTCATGAACGACCTCCTGCCAGCGCATTTAACGGTTTAGCAAATGCAGCGGGGAGACTGTGCGATAAAGTAACATCGCTACTGTTTTTCATAATGTTCATGTTCGTAAGCCACTTTTCAAATTCTGGCGCGGGACGAGAGCCTAGAACTCGGCGCACGTATAACGCATCATGAAATGAGGTAGTTTGGTAATTGAGCATAATGTCATCGGAGCCCGGAATCCCCATCACAAACGAGCACCCAGCTACACCAAGCAGCGTAAGTAAATTATCCATATCATTTTGGTCAGCCTCGGCATGATTGGTGTAACACACGTCACATCCCATCGGAATACCCAGTAATTTGGCACAAAAATGATCCTCAAGCCCCGCGCGGGTAATTTCTTTGCCATCAAATAAATACTCCGGGCCTATAAATCCCACCACCGTATTAACCAACAATGGATTAAATTTTCGTGCAACGGCATACGCGCGAGTTTCGCAGGTTTGCTGATCAAGCCCGTGATGCGCATTAGCCGAAAGCGAGCTGCCCTGCCCTGTTTCAAAATACATCACATTATCGCCTACCGTGCCGCGCTTTAAGCTCAGCGCAGCTTCTTGTGCCTCAGCTAAAGTATTTAAATTAAACCCAAAGCTCGAATTGGTGGCTTCTGTTCCACCAATAGACTGAAACACTAAATCAACCGGTGCCGCCGCTTCTATGCATTCAATCGTATTAGTGACATGGGTAAGCACACAGCTTTGGGTAGGAATTTCATATTTTTGAATCACCTCATCCATCAATGTCATCAACTTAATAGCCTGCGCTACATTGTCGGTTGCGGGGTTTATACCTATTACCGCATCACCATTACCGTACAGCAACCCATCTAAAATACAGGCCGCAATACCGTTAATATCATCCGTAGGATGGTTAGGTTGCAAACGAGTAGATAAATGGCCAGGTAAACCAATGGTATTTCTAAATGCACTGGTTACATGGCATTTTTTAGCAATAAGAATAAGATCCTGATTACGCATTATTTTGCTAACAGCCGCAGCCATTTCCGGGGTGATCCCTTGTCTCACACTTGCAAGTACCGAGGGAGTTGCAAAGTCACTTAATAACCAATTACGAAAATCTCCCACGGTTAAATGAGCAATCGCCATAAATGCATTAGCATCGTGATCGTCCATAATTAAGCGGGTTATTTCATCGTCTTCATAAGCAATCAGTGCCTCATTTAAAAATGTCTTCAACGGAATATCCGCTAAGGTCATTTGCGCCACCGCTCGCTCTTGCGCTGATTGAGCAATAACACCCGCTAACCTGTCACCTGAGCGATGAGGAGTGGCTTTTGCCATTACTTGCGCCAAATTTTTAAAATTATACACCTGCGTGCCCAGTGTATATCGGTACCTTTGCCCCATGATCTACTCCACATAACAACTAGTTCAAACCTTGGTACAGGTTTTGCTGACCTATAAGCTATAAATCAATTTTGTTTAGTTTCAAGAGAGCTTAATTCGTACCAAGACACTATCGAATTTTGGCAAATCATCATTTTTAGCTTTATTTCATATAGTTAACTATAGTTACTGGTGGTAACTTAATCTTAATAAAAATAAAAAAACAAAGAGTAACTCCAATATGACGCAGCAAGATTTAGCTAGCGCACCACAAAAGAGCATGGTGTATACCCAAGATATAGATGAGCAGGCTCATAACTTAACGCAGTGGCAGCAAAAATATGATCAGCTCAGTGATGGGCGATTTTTTGGATGTATTGAGAGCGTGGATTACCCTCATATTCATGCATTTGAAGAATACACAGAGCGTGCTCTTCACCAACAATGCGCAATAGCGCCGCGATCTATTTGGCTTGGGATCCCAAAGCAATCACAGCAAAGCAAAATTAATGGCTTAAATGTGGCAAGTAATCAATTTATGTGTCGAACCAGTGAGAGTAACTTTGAGCTTATTACACCTGAGCAGTTTAATATTTATGGTTTAGTAATAGACACGCAATCGTTAGAACATATGGCTCAGATACAAGGGGTATACTTAAAAAATATAACCTCTTCAGGTACTGAGCGACACACAACAAGCAACGCCATGCTAAAAAGTGCCAGGGGTATAATAAACAGTATGGTTAGCAGCAACGCTTTTGGCCTAAGTGCCGATTTACAGCAAGATATGCTTAATATGTTGGCATTACATTTACTAAACGAACAGACTCCGTGTCAACGTATCGCTCCCAGTTATAAACACCGCAAAGCGGTTGTTGATAAAGTTAAAGATTATATAAAAGCGCATCCACAAAATACGGTAACAATTACTCAATTATGCGAACTTACCTTTGTGAGCAGACGTACCTTACAATATAGTTTTGAGAGTATTTTAGGGATAAACCCACTGCGGTTTTTACGTTTAACCCGATTAAACAATGTCAGAAGAGAGCTGAAACTAGCAAAGCAAGATAAACCTATTTCTGTGATTGCTGCCAATTGGGGGTTTTGGCATGCAGGACAATTTACCAAAGACTACACGCAATTATTTGGTGAGAACCCTTCGCAAACAGTGATCAACCATGGTTCTTATTTGGCAAATTCTAAATCGATAATACATGGATAACGAGGATACGGCTTCGAGCGTCGGGCTAAGAGCAGCGGGAGGCGCTGCGCTGAAAGAATAGATTTAAGGGCTGATATGACTAGATGCTAGACTGTTTGCACAAGCTCGCTACTCGTCACTCGAAGCCCGTTGCCTTCTCATTTACTCCTCATTCACTTCTCTTTGTGCAAACATGTTTTAAGTGATTAATTCACAAAGAGATCATGAGGCGCTGCGCGGAAAGAAAAGGCTAAAGGTGCTAGGTTGTGTTCGCTGCTCGTGACTCGAAACCCGTCGCTCGAAGCCCGCCTTATTTCAGCAAACACTTAGCCAACTCGCAACAAAAGTCCTATTTGATCGGTGCTAATTAAGCCGCGATTAAATAGGACTCTTGTCCTGCATGTTTGTTGTTACGTTTAAACGAACCTTTGCCTTTTTTAGCTTTAACCACTTGCGGTTTAAATACTTTAGAAGTTACCAGTGCTGCTAATGCGTTGTGCTTTATCACTCCGCGCCCGGTGTCTACTGCGGATTTGTTAACCGCTTTTGCTTTGCTTTTTTTAGCCATTTTTTTCCTATTAGTAAAATGCGAGGGATACATATCCCACTGTGTTATTGGTGGCGATTGTAGGCTTAATTTTCAAGCATGCAATCATTTTTAATGTCTTTTTCAATGTTTTTTAAGCATAAAAAAAGCGCCGTACAAAACGGCGCCTTTGCTGGTTTAACTTAACCTAAAAACTAAAAACTAAAAACTAAAAACTAAAACTTAGTTTTGCATAGTAACTACGGCCATCAAAACCGTATGGTACTGCACGTAACGGGTATTTAAATGCCCCATTTGAAATAGCATTTAGTACTTCATCATCACCTAATTCATCCGGTGTTTCATCAAATACGTTGTCTGCTCCAACCGATAGCGAAAACATCTCATTAATTTCATAGCTTACGTTTAAATCTACGAGTACTGCCGTTTCTACGGTACTCGTCGCTTTAAATGAGCCATCTGTTGCAAGCTCAATATGGTCATTACCAAAGTACTTCACATCGGTTTCGCCAAAGTAATTGAAGCGGATCATTGAGCTGTAGGCATCACGCTCATAATCAAAGGTAAGCGTCGCACGCTCACCCGGTTGTCCGTCGGTTAAAAAGCTACTTTGAATGTCATCAAGCGCTACACTTTCTGGAATACCCGGTGCTGCATTCACACTATCAATTTTGGTTTCATTTAAGTTACCCGCAAACGTAGCTGAAAAATTACCGTCATATAAATCAGTGCGGTATGACGCAATAATATCCACACCTTGGGTGGTTGAATTCACTGAATTTGAAAAATAATTCGCTTGCACTGCACCCGTTGCTTGAAGAGCGGCAACTGCCTCAGCGCTAAATGAGACATCATCAGCCGACAACAAGCTGCCTAACGTAATACGGTCTTCAATTTCTACACGGTAAAAATCCACCGTTAATGATAAATCACGGGTCACATCGTAAACAAAACCGGCACTGTAGTTAGTTGATGTTTCAAGCTTTAAAGTATCAACGCCTAAAGCTGCAGGAAATGCAGAGCCCGTTGTCGCAGTAAACGACTGACTTAACGTGCCATCAGACCCTAAGTTAGTGGTAAAAGCAGTGTAACCACTTTGCTGTAATGATGGCGCTCTAAAGCCCGTTGATAACGCACCACGTACTGCAAAGTCATCATTAAATTCATAGCGTGTTGCCACTTTACCTATGATGTCGTCACCCGCATTCGAAAAATCTTCATAGCGAAGTGCGCCGCTCACATTCCATGCATCGCTTAACATGGTTTCTGCATCTACATATACTGCGTAGCTATCACGATCGCTTTTGTTCGAAGCTTCAGGACGAAGGCCGTTATAAGCTTGAAAACCACATTGTGCAAATTGACTCGGATCGTTCACCGATGGATATGAGGTATCCGTGTTGGCTGCTCCACACGCGTATGATGCCACCTCACCTGGTACAATTTCATAGTTTTCTTTACGGTATTCAGCGCCAATTGAAACATAAACAGGCTCACTACGACCAATATCAACAATTCCGTTTATATCTGCATTAAACGTTGTTTGATCAAATCTAAAACCACCCGAATAACCCTCTGTAGGGCCAGCATTCGCGGCTATATCGGCATCGCTTGCACCCGGGTTATTAAATAAATACTCCGCCGCGTATGACGCATTTAAAGTATTTCGTGAGGTAAAATCGTATTGATTTTCACCATAAACAGCAGAAACATCGTAGGTCCAATCAGGGTTAATTTCACCTTTAAAACCAACCGATACCGAAATATCTTGTGCTTCATTGTCGATTTGCGGTAAAAAACCATCGCTGTAAACTTGCGTTACGTTTTTAGACGCTTCATTAAAGTTACGGTAAAAGCCGTTGCCTAGTGCCGTGCGCTCAGAGTAACCACCAAATGAGTAAAGCTCTCCTTCACCCATTGGCAGGGCCATATTGTAAAATACCGAAGTGAACTCACTCTCTGCATTACCTTGTCCCCAGCGAACTTTGTCTGATAAAGTACCTGGTGCGACATTAAGTGAACCACCGGTATCTCGCTCTGCGCGGTTAGTTTTATCTGCATCACGGTACTCAAGCGATAAATTAATAAAACCGCCTTCATTACCTAATTCAAAGCCACGGTTTAAACCGGCTGAAATTGTTTCTCCATCACCTTCTGCCGTCTCACCATATTGAACGTAACCGGTGGTTAAATCTGTTGAGTCATTAAGTGATAAGTTGATAACCCCTGCAATTGCATCAGAGCCATACTGAGCCGCCGCACCATCACGTAACACTTCAACACCTTTTAAAGCAATTAGTGGAATCGCATTCATATCAGTACCGGCAGAGCCACCGCCCACAGTGCTTGTTAAACCAAAAATAGATTGATTATGGCGGCGTTTACCGTTTACTAGAACCAGCGTTTGGTCTGGTTGTAAGCCGCGTAATGTAGCAGGGCGAAATAAATCAGAGCCATCAGAAACCTGTGTTCGTGAGAAGTTAAATGACGGCGCCGTTGCCTGTAAGCTTTGCCCAAGTTCGGTAAAGCCGCCTTTGTTTAAATCATCTGCGTCAATTAAATCAATAGGTGATGATGACTCAGTGGCTGTACGGTTTGAAACTCGCGATCCTAAAACAGATATTTGTTCGATATTTTTTTCAGCTTTAGTTGGCACTACTTGTGCATTAACCATACTCGGCGCACTGAAAGCAAAAGCAACTGCTACAGCCAAGGTGTTTAAACGATATGTTGACATAATGATGACCCTGTTTTGTGTATTCTTATAATGTGTGTAGGGTATATTCGTGTATCCCCTTGCCAACATCCTAGCAACATACACAAACAAAAAGAAACAAAAAACTTGATAAAATTGGCATAAGAATGCAAATAACTTTAAAAACAGGAGAATAACACCTTTAAAAGCTCAAAATTCGCCCAAATTAGCAATTTAATATCTCACCCACAAAGGTTAATACAATGTTAAACATAAGGGTTTTCTTTATAATTATTAAAAACATCAACGTTGTATGTTTTTCATACCGCAATGAGCGTAAAGCGTACATACAATGACGTTTCATACGGTTTTTATTAGACTAAAGTAGATAATAAAAAATAAGAAAGGGAACTCAGAAGAGATTATAAATAGATGGTTGTGTAATACAGCCCGTTTATTATACGTTATTTTATATAGGGCCTATTTAAGATGTATAACTATGCCAATCAAATTCGCTAATAACATGGCAAAGTAAAGGGTCTACGCCTTTTGAGTCACAGTATGCACGTAATTGCATGGGGGGTTGCTCGTCAAAAATAATTTGCCAAACTATATACAACATGTGATTAAACAGAGTTAACTCATTATCATCAGTGCCATCTAAATCATGGCAACTCATCAACAAGTTACATATTTTTGTGTCGTATCCCCATAACTTTAAAACATAGGCAGAAATAAAATTGGCACTTACGTATCCATCGCTGATGGTTTGCGCATGCTGATCTGACACATCGCTTTGAGCTTGAGATAATAAAATGATCTTGCCGACAAAACTCAATAACGCCACTGAAAATAACAATTCTTGATCATGCAAGTTAAAACCAGCCAGCTTTGCAAAATCCTTAACACAACTAGCGTAATTCGCCGCTATATTCAATTGCTTTTCATGGACGTCAACAGGAATAGACGATTCAAAGTTTTTAACAACCAATAAAGAAGTGGTGATAGCCATTAATATCGTGGTACCGAGCCTCGACACAGCTTCATCTATTGACGATGTTGGCCTTACAAAACCAAGATAAGCGGAGTTTGCAAGTTGTAACAATTTAGCCGTTATTATTGGCTCTTGAGAAACAACATGGGCAATATCATGTAAATCAAATTCATCGCTTTGTACTAAGTCTATGAGTTCTTTTAAAATGAGAGGGTAAACAGGAAAACTGATCATAGCCCCTAACTGCCTGCGCACATTAAATGCAAAAGGTAACGACTTTAACGCCGCTACATTGTCAAAAAGCGCGGTTATATCTGCTTCATTAAACGGCTTAGCAAGGTAAGCATGCACAACATTAGGTTGTCGCATCATGGTGCTCAATGTCATATCACCAGTAAGTAATGCTCTAACTGGGTAGGGGTTTTGTGAAGAGCATTGCTCTAAAACATCCAATCCATTCATTTGCGGCATTAAATAATCACTTATTACTAAATCTAAGTCTTGCTTAGTGTTTAGCAGCTGCCAAAATTCATCAATATCAGAGGTTGTCATTATATCAACCTCTGGATAGGCTCGATGAATAGTCCTTTGTAATACTTTTAATAAAAAAGCATCATCGTCTAATATGACAACCGCTATCGAACTCATTGCGCACCTTGAGAATTAAAATGGTTTAAATAATTACAAAAATCATCCTGTTCTAAAGGCTCACTAAAGTAATAGCCCTGTATGTAGTCACAGCCTAATTTTTTAATCACTTCGCATTCAAAGGCAGTCTCTACCCCCTCTGCTATCACTATAAGACTGAGATCGTGAGACATACGTGTAATGTTACGAATCATACTTTGCATTGCTAAAGACGATTCAATATCAGTAATCAGCGCTTTATCCAATTTAACGCCATCTACTGGCAGTTTAGAAAGGTAGCCAAGTGATGAATAACCCACGCCAAAGTCATCAATTAATAGCCTAAACCCCAAAGCCCTTAGTCTTATTAATTGCTGTTCGCAGGTAGCAAAATCTTCGATTAAATAGGTTTCTGTTAGCTCAAAAACCAACTGTGATGGCTCTAAAGTATTGCGACTTAAGCACTCGAGCATGTAGTCAACCCAATCGGGATCATCTTTTAACTGCCTCGCAGATATGTTGACAGCCAACACGTTCACACCTATATTGTTATCCCCCCAATATTTTAGTGTTTTACAACTTTGAGAAATAACCCAGCGCCCTATTGATATAATTTGACCATCGCATTCAGCAATCGGGATAAAATGTGCAGGGGGAACCCAGCCATATTTACTTGGCTCATACCAGCGAATGAGCGCCTCAGCACTGAGTACTTGTCCTGTTTCAATGTTAACTTTTGGTTGAAAACGTAATGACAGCTCATCTTTATTTACCGCAGTTAATAGTAAACGGCTTAATTCAAAGTTCTTTTTATAATCGGCTACCAACTGAGGATCAAAGCGAGAAAAAATATGCTGCTGTTCATCTAATTGATAATTCAACGTCAACTGCATTTGATTAACGAGTTCTTTTCCCTCTAAACTATCCTCAGGAAACAAACCATACACACCATAAAGCTGCACTTGGGCATCGATATATTTACTAGGGAGTGCTTTTTTCAGATCATTCATCGCCTTATTTAGAACGGTTAAAATTTCACTATCAGATTTAATTTCAGGAACAAATAATACAAACCGATCGGCGCTCTTATGAAGAACTTTCACCGGCTTCTTTGATACGCCTTTTAGCACCTCCAAAACCAATTTTACAAGGTGGCTGCCATCTTCGCCCCCTAGCAAATTATTAATTAATTGAAACTGCGCAATACCTATATAAACGAGGGCATAACATTCTTTATTCGCTTCACACAGAGCTAAATGATGATAAAAGTTAGACTCGTTAGTCACCACTGACTGTGTTCTTGTAAGTTGAAAAATATTACTCATGCTGTTTGAGTTAATTGATAACTTTAAAAGCTGGCAAAAATCGTCATGTAAACAACGTTCAATCATAACTTCTTCGCTTTTAACTAGATCAAAAGTGCAAGCATAATTAATAAAAAGTGTACTGCTTTGTTTGTCAACAAAAGACTGGCTTACCGCTTTATTTTGAGCTGTATCTAAATGGGCGAGGTGTTTGTTTTCGTATAAATGAATATCTGAAATTATTTCAGCAGCAGGCGCATTGAAACGATTAATAATGCCATTATTGTCTATTTCTATTAGGCCAGACATGCTGCCCATTAATAACTGATCTCTTACTCTTTTTGCTCGGCGCTGTTCATATTTTACTTGCGCCTCACTAATGTTCTCAAGTAGCTCACTATCGACCCATGGCTTTTCTAAAAAACGAAATACCAATCCCTGATTTAATAACTCAACCACAGACTTAAAATCAGCATACCCACTTAGCACTAAGTTTACGCAATCGGGCCAATTAATTTTAACTTGGCGTAATAAATCAGCGCCGTTCATTTCTGGCATTCTAAAATCAGTAATGACTATCTCAATTTGATTAGCCGCTAATATTTCAAGTGCCTCAAAACCAGAGCATGCCGTCAGCACATCATAACCAGAACGAACAAGGACTCGTTTTAAAGATTTCAATACATTGAGTTCATCGTCTACTAATAAAATTCGCAAAGCCACTATCTACACCTCAAAATGGGGTTGTACTCTTGCTAACTTGATTGTTCTTCTAAGTACCCTTTGCTAAGCAACCAAATATGTTCACATCAGCAAAAGTATGTTGTATCTAACTATATACGCAATAATGCCACTTAGCTGTAACTGCCTATCTAACTGATACCTTATTTAGATCATCTATATTGATTTAAAGTTTCTATCATTAATAAGTGATTGCAATCACTAGATACAACTTAAACAAAAATGATACCGTCTAAAAATAAGCCATCCAGTTCACTTTATATAATAATAGTCTAAAATAAATTCTAAGTGATTATTTTTAGTTAAAAACATCCAGCGTTGTGGCTATTATTACCAAGGGGCATCTATGTTCGCCATTGAAACTTTTCACACTCACGGCAGCGATATAAATAAATTTATCAAACCTGTAAGTCAGTTTACAAACAACAACCCAGATTTACTGCTCGGCTTTGCTACAACCGATACCATTAAATATCTTTATAATAGCCAGCCCAACTTGATAAAAAACACTCAAAATTGCTTAATCATCTCTTCCTGCCTTGGCTCATCAACCGAAAAAAACTTATCGTTAAATGAGCAAAGCATTAGTTTATTCTCTATCAAAGACTCAACGGGTCATTATGGAATTGCCTGTTGCAATACAACTAATAACCTAAGAGAAAATGCAGCTAACACTGTACTCAAAGCCATTGCTAATGCAGGCCAAATTGGACTCGCGCCCAAAATGGTCTGGTGCTTTCAAATTCCAGGTAATGAGGAGCTAGTTTTGCAGGGAATTCAAGATGCAATCGGCCAGCGTATCCCTGTTTTTGGAGGAAGTTGCGCCGACAACGATATTTCGGCAAAGTGGTGTTTTAGCGATACTGAAAATGTATACCAACAAGGTTTTATTATTGCGGTGTTATATCCGTCAGTAGAAACATACGGCTTTTATAGTTCAGGGTATGATAAAACTGACCAGCAGGGTACAGTGACAGACGTTGACGGGCGCATATTAAAAACAATCGATAACAAGCCCGCCTTTGATGTTTATAATCAATGGAGAAAAAACATAGGGTTAAACTCCTTAACTTCAGGAAATATTCTTGCACAATCAACGATGGCCCCACTGGCAAGAGCCCTTTCCTCTGATGATGAGATTCCTAGGCTGTTGCTAAGCCACCCAGCTATAGCAAAAAATGGATCGCTAGAATTATTTTCTAACCTACATGTTGGCGATACGATTTACCTTGCCTCAGGAAGCCCAGAGCAATTAATAAAGCGAGCTGATATGGTTGTCACCTCATTAACTAAATTGGCAAAACTCCACGCTATAAAAAATATTACCGGTGCTGTTATTATTTTTTGCGGTGGTTGTATGCTATCAATTAAAGAGGCAATGCAAGAAGTAAAGCAATCTATTGCAGCACAATTACCCAACACACCGCTTATTATGGGCTTTACCTTTGGAGAACTCGGTACATTTAGCGACTCAATTAGTAAACATGGTAACTTAATGATCTCATGTGAAATTTTTGGTGACCCAGTATGAGCAACAACGAAATACTATTAGAAAAACTGCATTTATTACAGGTTCATAATTTAGCACTTGAAGAAAACCGTGCTTTTAATAGCTTGATCTTAAACGGCTTAGATGCCATTTTAAAGAACGACAGAACTGAAACCTTGCTAACTGAGTTTTTTGATATTTTGCAACAAGCGATCTCTTTTTCTGCGGCTATTTTAATTAAAATAAACCCCAGCAATGAATTATCTACATTAGTTACAGCATCGCACCCACAAAGTGATGAAATAATTACCCAACTCAAAGCACTAAATAAACCCAATAGAGACATTAAAAATGTATTTAACTTACACCAACTTTCTGATTGGCAAGTAACTGATCCTTTTTGGCATTCACAGCATGCAATGCTCACCACCCCAGTAAGTACCAGTACAGAAAGCTACCAGCTCTATATTTTTTCAGAAACAATTGGGGCGTTCAATCAGCACGATATTACTTTAATGCAGCGCTTTGTCAGTTTTGCGGGTAATACAATTTCACAATTTGAAAAACGAAACTTACTTGTTAAACAAAAAGAAATGGAGGAAAAACAAAGTAACATTGAGCAAGTGTTAATCAACTCTGAAAAAATGGCTTCGTTAGGGCAAATGGCGGCAGGCGTTGCGCACGAAATAAATAACCCTTTAAGCTACATTGTTAGTAATATCCAAAATTTGGCTTACAACCTTGAGCAATTTAGTCATTTAATTAACACGCTCAAAGCAGAAAAAGCCATAACGCAGCAAACATTAGTAGATACACTACAACATTATCAATTTGATGAATTACAAACAGACTCAAGAGATATCATTGCTGAAATGACTGAAGGGGCTGATCGAGTTAAGGAGATTGTTCAAGGGTTAAGGCAATTTGCTCATCCGGATCAAACCCAAATTGGCGATATTGATATAACCGAGCTCATTGATAACACATTACGTGTTGCCTGGAACGAAATTAAATACAACGCCAACGTTGAAAAACACTACAATACAGAACCCGTTATCATCACAGGGCGTTCAACCCAGCTCTCTCAGGTATTTTTAAATTTATTTTTTAACGCCGCTCAAGCCATTTGCGACAAGGTCGGTGTCATCAGTATCACCACTAAAGCCGATAAAAAAAATGCCTATATAACTATTGCCGATAATGGCAGTGGAATTGAGGAGGACAAATTAAATAAAATTTTTGACCCTTTCTATACTACAAAACCAATAGGCCAAGGCACAGGGTTAGGCCTGGCTATAAGCAAAGCAATTATAGAGCAACATAGTGGTCAAATTCGAGTTGAAAGCCAGCTAAACCAAGGTACTGTTTTTTATATTACTTTACCGAAGAAGCCTATTTTAACTGATGGCACGCTAAAGATATTAAATACCAAACAATAAGAACCTAACCTTGTATTTTAAAATAGTAAAGCGAGTTTAATTTTTAAATCTATTTAACCTGAACTCTGGTTAAGAGACTTCCTAACATATTGAATAATAATATTTAAATTAATTTTTTTAGCCAGAGATTTTCAATGAAAACAAGGCGAATTTACGCGTAAATAGCTGGCCTATTGTAAGTAAATTCAACGCAGTTAGCGCTGAAAATAGCTGCTAGAAATAGGTTTATTATCCAGAGTTCAGGTTATTTATACAAATCGGCCTTAAAAGTAAATTCAAAGCATGTGCCTTTACCTAGCTCACTTGTAACATTTACAGCGCCTTGGTGCTCTTGCACAGTTGCATACACTTCAGATAAACCAAGTCCAGTACCTTTACCCACTTCTTTTGTGGTAAAAAAGGGATCAAAAATACGTGCCAAATTATCAGGTTCTATACCACAGCCCGTATCAGATATAGCCAGAAAAATGTCTTTATCGTTATTGTAATCACACCTAATACTTAATATTCCCATAGGTTGCATCGCATGTAATGCATTAATTAGCGTATTAAATAATAACTGCCTAATCGCGCTAGGTTTTGCCCAAAAAATAATGTCTTTCTCTGGTACAGTGACCTCGGTTGTCGCTATATATTTTATTTCGTTTTCGAGCACAATTAATGCCGAGCTTATTTCTGCAGACAAATTCATTTCGCACCAATCTTCATTGTCTTGTGATGCAAAATCACGAAGCCCGTTTACAATTTTACGTACCCGTTCAGTCCCTCCTAATGACTCTTCAACTAATTCCGGTAAATCCTCGTAGATAAAAGCAATACCGTTTTTTTCGTAAACATCATCAAGTAATGCTACAAATCGCGGCTCGGCTTGCTTTAAGATTATTTTTTTCTGTGTTTCATTGGTTTTTATTAATTTATCCATGTAATCGCTAAGTGTTTCTAAATTAGAACGTACAAAGCCAATAGGATTATTAATTTCATGTGCGACACCCGCGGCTAATTGGCCAATGGAAGCCATTTTTTCAGACTGTAGCATTTGCTTTTGAGCGGTTTTAAGTTCGTCATGTAATTGCTTGAGCTTATTGTGGTCACGTTCAAGCTCATTTTTTAATTCCGTTTGCTGCATAAAATAGCTCGCCTCTGCGGTAACGTCTGTTACCACAATACACACATGGCCTACATCGCCATTCTGGTTGATAATCGGCATAAACTGTACATTTTGATACATTTGTGACTCATCACCAGTAATTGGCCGAGTACTGCGCATTGGAAATACATGAGGGCGTTGTTGCCAATAACTAAAACTAGGATTTTTTAATACAAAAACACTGTCGATTTTACGCTTTAAAAATCTTGCTTGTTCAGCAAAAGCCGTGAGTAAGTTTTGTCCCGTTAAATGATCGTTTCGGGTCGTTAAACCACCAAAAAAAGCAGAATTAATAAAAGTGATAATACAATTTTCATCTATAATACAAGCACCAATGGGGATTTGCTGGATAACGCGCTTAAATTCTGCCTCGTCCATCACCCCTCCAGCAAGGCACGAATTGGAATAAGCGCTTGTTCGATTGACCCTTCACTGAGACCTATAAGCACACGCGCATCAAACTTCATATGCTCTATTTTAAAATCAACTTCAATAACTAATATCGATGACCAATCTATATTCTGTGCCGCATTTTCAGGATAATAAAAAGAGGGCATATTTAATTGAGTGGTTAACTCTAATTGACTTGTAAAACCTTGCAAACAAGCCCCAGATAAAATGTTAGTTACTTCTAACACCAGTTCTTCTGTAGCCGCTTTATCTAGAGGTAAATCAAAATCCATGATATCGGCGAGTGCTTCACATCCCTCCTTTTGAATACTTGTAATTACTTCTCCACGAATTGAACCAACAAATGACTGCCTCGCAGACCAACTGCTTTTTAACCCCTCAAGTATCCCTTGAAACGCTACTGGCGACAAAGATTCAATAGCGGGCACAGACAGCGCCACCTTTGTTTGAATTAAACGAGCAAGTGCATCAGCCGCTTGTCCCATAGAAATATTCATTATTTCTTGCAGTGCATCTTGCTCCTCTTCACTTATTGAAATCATAACAATCCAACCTCGTGTAACGTATTACTAAGCTCCTCAGCTGAAATAGGCTTTTTCAAAAACCTAAAGGCGCCTAAGGAGTTAACCAATGCCTGTGCCTCGGGTTGAATGTCAGCGCTAATTACAATAACAATGGTTTTTTTATGTTTATTATGCAGTTCATCAAGCACCTCATAACCATTCATTTGTGGCATTTGTAAATCTAAAAATAACACCTCAGCTAAACCATTATTAACTGCCTCCAGAGCCTCAACGCCATTCTTAGCCTCGTGCACGATTACATCCCAATCAACAGGGAGCACCCTGCGAATGGTTTTTCTAGACAACATTGAATCATCTGCAATTGTTATTGGTATTGCCATTGAGCTCTCACATAGACTAAGAAAATTACTTTAAAATATAGATGCTCTTTATATTTTGCGCAAAAGTGTAGCTGTGTAATAGTTAAATTGTAACAACGTAAATTGCATTGATTAGCGAATATTTTTATTCAAAAAACCTATTAAAATAAAGGATTTCTATTAAAAGAGTTGTTTACTTACTACCCTTAGACTAAATTTAAATATAAACTTTTTACTGGCATTTCGTGATGCAAGAATTAGATGAAATAAAAAAACTCAATCAACTGCCGCCAAGCATCTTATGCTTGGACGATGAAGCTAATGTACTCAAATCTTTAGTACGACTGTTGCGCCAATATAAATTTGATGTGACTGTTTCAACCAATGGCCAAGATGCACTTGATAAAATGCACGCAAAGCAATTTGATGTCGTCATTAGTGACATGCGCATGCCAAAAATGAGTGGGGCTGAGTTTTTAGCTAAAGCAAGACAAATCGCTCCCGATAGCCAGCGTATTTTGTTAACTGGTTTTTCCGATTTAGAGTCAACAGTCAGTGCCGTTAACGAAGGAGGCATTCATGCTTATGTGCAAAAACCTTGGCAAAATGATCACTTAATTAGTGTTATCCAGTCAGGCGTTGAAAAGTTTAGACTAAAAAAACACAATGAAATTTTACAACGCCATGTAAATCAGCAAAATGAACAATTAAAAGAGCTTAATAGTAATTTAGAGCAACTTGTCGACAAGCGAACAAAGCAAATTAGAAGTGTACTAAAAAAACTAGAAGTCGCTAATGAAAGTGAAAAAAGAGAGCATCAATCGACTGTTGAACTGCTTTATAATTTTATCAATGCAAACCCTTATCTCGATGGTAAAAGAGCAGAAAATATAGCCGGCACATGCACCCAAATAGCGCGTTATCTTAATGTATCGCAAAAAAGTATTACGCTTGCGCCTATTGCCGGGTACTTAGCTCAAATTGGTTTACTTGCAATGGATCCTGAGCTTTACAACAAACCTATTAATGAACTTAATGAAGTACAGCGCAAAACGTTTTATACCCACCCAAGTATTTCACAATTAATGCTCATGCCAGCGACTCACTTGAGCGATGTTTCTGATGCAATTTATCACCAGTTCGAACGATACAACGGCCAAGGTATCCCCAAAGGACTTGCTAAAAACGATATTCCAATTGGTGCTATGGTGCTCAGCGTAGCTCGCGATTACTGGGAGCATTATGAGCAAAGCGATCCATTACTTACAACAAAACAACGCCATGAGGCTGCGCTCGGTAATATTAAGGCCAACAGTGGTAGCTTATATCACCCGCGTATTGTCGATGCACTTGAAGCAAGCCATACTAAATTAATTACCTCTGATAGTTCTATTGGCTCAATTAAAATAATTTGCGCTCAAGAGCTTGAAGAAAATATGACACTGGCAAACTCACTACACAGCCATACAGGCATTATGCTTTTACCCAAAGAGCATGTTTTCAATTCAAAATCGATTGTTAAGCTACAACAACTCGAAGCCAAAAAGCCGACTCCGTTTAGAATTATGGTTAAAACGGCTAAATGATTGATCTAAATTGCTCTTTTATTCGTTACAATGGGCTTAAATAAATTAATAACTTTGCTTGAAGGAGCACAACGTGTCGCGATTTTCTGCCGTTACCGATAATCCCCACGACGGGCGTTTTAACCAAAAAACGGGAATATTACTGACCAACTTAGGCAGCCCAGATGCCCCCACAGCAAGCGCATTACGTGTTTACTTGCGTGAGTTTTTATCTGATCCACGCATTGTAGAAATTCCACGCATTGTGTGGATGATAATTCTCCATGGCATTATCTTACGCATTCGTCCAAAACGCTCAGCTAAGTTATATAAAAGTATATGGACCGAAAATGGCTCGCCGCTAACTCATATTACGCGCCAGCAAAGCCTTAAATTAAATGCCTTATTAAAACAGCATGGCTATACCAACACCGAAGTGGTTATGGCGATGCGCTATGGTAACCCATCAATCGAAGCGGGCCTTGAAGAGCTTAGAGACAAAGGTTTAACCCGTATTATTGTGCTGCCACTTTATCCGCAGTATTCAAGCCCAACTACAGGCTCCACATTTGATGCAGTTGTCAATGTATTAAAAAAATGGCGCTGGGTACCAGAGCTGCACTTTGTAAACGGGTATCACAAAAATACTGTGTACCTTGAGTCACTCGCTAATAGTATTAGTGAAGATTTAGAAAAACATGGAATGCCACAAAAAATGGTGTTTTCATACCACGGTATGCCTAAACAGTTTTTAGATAATGGCGACCCTTATCATTGCCTATGTCAACAAACAACACGATTAGTGGTTGAAAAACTAGGGCTAGACAAAGATAAAGTGATCACTACTTTTCAAAGTCGCTTTGGTAAAGCTGAATGGTTAAAACCATATACAGATGCAACTCTTGAGAGCTTACCTGGCGAAGGAATTAAAGATATCGCAATTATCAGCCCTGCATTTAGCGCCGACTGCCTAGAAACACTTGAAGAATTAGAAGGTGAAAACCGCGAAATTTTTGAAGAAGCTGGCGGCGAAAAATACCGATACATTGCAGCCCTTAACGATCGTGACGATCATATAGACGCCATGTTCGATGTATTAAAGCCAATGCTATAAAAAAAGAGAGCAGCGGTTAGGTTTTAGCTCTCAGCGTTCAGCTGGAGATTAGCCAAGTGCGGTGAAAGCTTGTAGGCGCGAGTATATCTCGCGCTTTCTCTTGTATCACTTTCTGATAGCTGACAACTTATAACTCAAAGCTGCGCTTAGCGCTTACGTGTCACTATTAATGTGATTGCCCCGGCTATTATTCCCCAGCAGGCAGAGCCTACCGACCATAAAGTTAAATCTGAGGCAGTGACTAAAAAAGTAATGATAGCCGCTTCAGTATATTCAGCACTATGCAAAGACTGCTGCAAACTATTGGCAATAGTGCCAAACAAAGCAATACCCGCCAACGCTAACACTAATGCTTGTGGCAAGCTTGCCACAATTGCCACTAACATAGCCGCACATAGCGCCATAATTATATAAAACACGCCACCAGCAATACTTGCCCAATAACGTTTATCAGGGTCTTTATCAGCCTCTTCACTCATACAAATAGCCGCTGTTATAGCTGCTAAATTTATGGAATAAGTGCCAAAGGGAGCCGTCACACAATTTATTAACCCGGTCACAGTTAATGACGATGATATAGGCGCTTTATAATTATGTGCTTTCAAAATAGCGAAACCGGGTAAGTTTTGTGAGGTCATAGTTACTATGTATAAAGGAATGCTTATACTTACAAATGCCTGCAAACTAAAGCTTGGCGCTATATATGCAAAACTACTGGCTTGCCAATGCACGGTACTGGTATCGATATTACCCATATACCACGCTAAAAATATACCCGCTAGCAACACACTTAGCATCGCAAAACGGGCAAAAAAGCGCTTACCAATAAAGTACACCACCACCATTAAACCAATAACTAATGGCATATCGTTCATAAAGTTAAACACATCAATGCCAAATGTCACTAATACTCCCGCTAACATGGCACAAGCCAGTTCACTAGGAATACGGTTCATAATTTTTTCAAACCACCCGGTTACTCCCGACACCAGCACCAAAAAGGCCGATAACATAAATGCGCCTATCGCTTCATGTAAGCTATAGCCTTGAGCACTTGAAATTAGTAGTGCAGCCCCTGTGGTCGACCATGCAATTAAAATCGGTACTTTATAATAAAACGACAACACAATAGAGGTACTGCCCATTACCAAGCCCAGCATTAATATCCAGCTTGCCACTAGTTCAGGTGTGCCACCTAAAGTGATCACCACTTGGTAAATCAATGCTATCGAACTTGAAAAACCAATAATAACGGCAACAAGTCCCGCCATAGTGCGACTAAGTAATTGATCAGTCCCTGCCATAATTCCCTCATTTCATGCTTTAACGTTACAACATACTTTGCCTATTTTTACATTGCAATTTTGAATAATGAATATGAAAAAACATCACGTTAATAAATTTTTTTATTAATCAATTTTTGCCTATCAAAATCATTGCTATTTAAAAAATAAACGCGTACCTAAAAACAACCCGCAGAGCGCATTATTGCTGTAAAAAGCTGTAATTTTTAAGCTAAAAACATATCCCCCAAAAAGACAAACTAAATACTTACAATGAGTTATAAAAACCCCCATTAACACTTTATGGTTACAATTTAAATTTGATCTCATCCTATTTTTAATATAAAACTTAACAATTATTTCACCAATTACCCTAAAAGAGAAACAGATGAAACGTTACATTGTTTTAATTATCGCTATTCCTTTGTCTGTATTTGCCATTTATACACTGCTTGAGAATCAGAAAAAAATCGATAAGGAGGCAGTAGCCCCTATTGCCGTAGACATCGTCCCTGTTGATTCTGAGTTTGTAAAACAAACACGTAAGCCATTGCCAATTGATATGAGTAAAGACCCTATTACAGTCAAACCCTCAGAAGAAAAACTAGCCGACACTGAAGACTCGTTTGATGCAATAAATAAGCCTTCAACTAAGGCCAAAGAAATACTTAAAGCGGCAAAAGTACTGCCTACTGATTTACAAAATGAAGCCTATATAGAATTTGATTTAACAGCACTTAAAGCCCTTAAAGCAGGGGATAATTTTGATCTCGCTATACCGCAAACCGCAGAAACCTACAGCGCTGAAATAACTAACGTTACCAGTGCCAGCAACGGCGATAAAAGTATTGTTGGCCAAGTGATTGGTGCTAATGGAGCAATGCACACCACCATATTAACCGTTGGCAAGGATGCAGTATATGGTCAATTTACAGCCCCAAGTGGCAACTATGTTTTTGAAAGCAAAGGACAATATGGCTGGATTGCAGCAAAGCGTGATTTATACAAATCACATATAGAACACCAAGTAGGTGAACCCTCGCCAAAAAATACTGATGGTGGAGATCCGTTTGCACCCAGTGATGAAAAGTCACCCTCTATTTAATTTTTAATCTAAACAAAGACGACACAGCAGTAAAACTGCAATCATAAAAGAAAGGAAAGACGACTATGAAAAAAATAATATCAACAGCCGCTATTGCAACAGCATTATGTGCAGCAAGCACAGTATCAGCAGAAACAATTGATATCGGTATTTTATATACCGACCAATCAGCTGCCGCTACCAGTAATATTAACACTAAGATAAATCAGCTTATTGCTTTTAGTAATCAAGTATATAGCCAAAATGGCGTTGATATTACACTGCGTTTAGTCGGCTCTCAAAACTTAGGTAACCACGCAATAACCCCTTCAGAAGATTGGCTGGACGCTGTGACAAACAGCAGCTACGTAAATGGTTTACGTAATGACTGGAAAGCAGACATGGTAGCCGTACTAGGTACTGGTCAAAGTGCGGGTAGCGGTTTAATTTCATGTGGTATTGCTTGGGTTGGCCAAGGCACGAATGGCAATTTATACAGCTCAATGAGCGATCGTATGTACTCAATTACAGCTGTTGATTGTGGTGCTACAACATTCGTACATGAACTAGGTCATAATCAAGGCCTTACACATTCTCGTAAACAAGGCGCAACTAGTGGCGGTGTATATGTTGATGGCATGGGCCACGGTGTACAAAATGAATTTGCCAGTATTATGGCTTACCCACATGTGTTTGGTAGTGCGACTCAGTACGATTATTTCTCAAACCCAAATTGGAGCGTAAACGGTATTCCATTTGGTGTGACTAACCAAGCATATGCTATTCGTACCGTCACTGATACCAAAACCAGTATCGCCAACTTTAAATAATCTCAATTGTGAATAATGAGCTTATTCTAAGATTTAGCATTAGGGTCTGTTGATCTTTCAAGGTTAAATTTGCAGCAGTCTGTTTGGTATTTAGGCAAGGCAGAGCCTATGTGGTGTGGTTATTCCCCATAAATAGGCGATAACGCAGCATCAATGCCAAACAGGCGCTGCCCAAAGGGTTCTGCCTAAGGGCGATTTACTCTTTGTTGCTCGGTTTTTACTTAGCCCACTAGGTTACAAACCTCGCGCCGCGATTAAACCGCCCCTAGTTTGAACAAATATTAATCTGCAAAGATCAACAGACCCTAAATAAATGGGTAAATTATTACCCATTTACACCAATTAAGTTTCCCTTGCGGAGCGCCTCGGCGCTCTTTTTTGATGATTAATCATTACCTGCTTTTATTGCAGGAAGTAAAGTTTTGCCATCGCTATCTACTTCACTCATTAGCGTTAACCCCATTACTTTGGCAAGCACAGGATAAACATCTAAATTATTCACCAGCTCAATACTTACACCTTTTTTAAACGCAGGACCTGCTGCTATAAAGGAGGCAGCCATATCATCACTATAAGCATAGCCATGTGTACCTAAATAAGGCGCTTTAGTACCGTTACTAAATACCGCAGGCGCATTAGTTTGCACCACAATATCACCCACTCTACTACCGCTATTATAATGGTAGCCTGCAAGTTGTTCGCTACTTAAGACACTATAACGCCCCTTAGCCGCTTTTTGTAAACGTGCTTTATATGCATCAATATCCGCATTTTTAGCATCGCTTTTAGTATAAATAAGTAAACGAGGTCCGGTATTCACAATAATAAAATTATCATCTTTAGGTAAACTGCTAACAATAATGCTTTGCTCAGGATCAACCTTTGCCATGCCATGATCAGAAACAATGACTAAGTTTATATCCTGAGATAATTTGCTCAAGCGAGTACGTAATTGCCCCATTAAGGCATCTAACTTATGAACGGCGTCGCGTGTTTGTACTGCATCTGGGCCAAACTCATGCCCAATACTATCAACCAGCGAAAAGTAACTGGCTACAAAACGTGGACGCTGCGCCTTAGGTAAACTTAACCATTGTACAATTTGGTCAATTCTGTCTTGGTAGTCACCTTGTTTAGAATAATGAAAATAGTAATCAGGCGTCATGCCATTAAAGCGCGCATCCGACTCAGGCCAAAAATAAACTGCCGATTTAAGCCCATGCATTTTTACTAAATTCCATAAGGGAGTACCACGTACCCAAGTACTGTCTTTTTGGCCTTTACCCATGCTGTAGCATTCATTATTGCGCGCTTTGTCGCAGAACTTATTATCAACAATACCGTGGTTAACGGGCAGTAAACCGGTGATCACTGAAATATGGTTAGGAAACGTTTTAGTAGGGTAAACTGGCTGCATCTTTTGCGCCCTAACTCCTTGTTCAGCCATTGCTTTTAAATTTGGTGCACCGTGCTTTTCAATATAATCCCAACGCAAGCCATCAATTGAGATCATAACAACCGTTTGCTCTTTGGCTGCAAACGCATTATTCATCCCTAACAAAAGGCAAAAACAGACTGCCTTTGTGATCCATAATTTCATTTTAAACACCTATAGATGTATGCTAATTTTAAAAAATAATATTAAAGCAAGTTGTTACTTTATGATACATGCTGATAGATTAAAGATGGCTCACTAAAAAACATAACTCTGCATTAAATAAGAGCTTAACGTGAAAAATAAAAAGGATTGCCATGATCGACTTCAGTAGCAAAATCACCCCTGCGCGCATGCAGCGCACTACAGCCAATTTACAAATGGCGCTTGAGAGCGATCGTGGCCGCATTATCAACAGCGCAGCCATTCGTCGCCTGCAACAAAAAACCCAAGTATTTCCGCTTGAGCGTAACGCAGCAGTGCGCTCACGTCTTACTCACTCATTAGAAGTACAACAAGTTGGTCGATTTATCGTGCAGCGTGTTTTTGCCAATCTAAATTACCAACAGCAAAAAGAATATGGTTTATCCGGCTTAGAACGCCCTCTAGAAACCCTAGTAGAAATGGCCTGCCTAATGCACGATATTGGTAACCCGCCGTTTGGTCACTTTGGCGAGGCCGCCATTAATAATTGGTTTAATGCTAACTTGGCAAGTATTACGCCTGAGCGTTGCCAAACAGCCAATAGCAGTATAGGCATTATTTTTAAACATTTAGCACAAGATATTTGCAGCTTTGAAGGCAACGCCCAAGGCATACGTATTATTCACTCATTGCTCAGCCTAAATTTAACCTACAGCCAAAGTGCAGCAATTTTAAAGTATACCCGCCCTGCCAGTTTAGCAAAGCAAGATATTCCACAAAATAAAAACTACATTATGAAAAAAGTGGGCTACTACTACAGCGAAAAAAGCTTTATAGAAGCACTACAAACAGAGCTAAAAATGGAGCCGCATTGTCGCCATCCCGCCAGTTATATAATGGAAGCCGCAGACGATATTTCTTATTGCTTGGCTGACATAGAAGACGCGGTAGAAAAAGACATAATAAGCACTCAGCATTTGTGCGAGCAATTAAAAAAGCAGTATAACAAAGCGCTGATCAACTTAGCCTTAAACGATACCCAGCACCAAAGCTTTGTAGATGATGCAATTAATTACGCTATTGAACGCGCGCAAGCACAGCCCTTTAATTTTAATAGTGAATTTTTTATTTATTTACGCGTATCGTTACTGCATCCATTAGTGAATCATGCCGCAAAACGCTTTATTGAAAATATAGAGCCAATTTATCATGGTGATTTTAATCATGCATTATTAGAAGATCGCAGTTACTTACATGCTGCAACCCAAGCCCTTAAGCAAGTGGCGCTTGAACATGTGTTTTCTCATAAAGAGGTCGAAAAGCTTGAACTACAAGGCTATCGTATTATTAACGGCCTACTAGAATGCTATAAGCCATTACTACAATTAACTAGCGACGATTTTAAACGCGCATTACACGGCGACAACCGTTTATTAATAGAGTCACGATTAGTTAAAAAGCTCTCTAAAAAACATTTAAGTAGCTATCAGCACGCCATAAATGCCATGCAAGAAGAGCCCGACCACTTTGCGGCTTATGAGTTTTATTACAGATGTAGACTCATCCAAGATTACATAAGCGGCATGACCGACCAATTTGCTTACGACGAGTACCGCAGCTTAATGGTAATTGACTAAGCCACGCTCAGATCGTGAAATTGCTAAGCCCTAGATAATTTTTTACTTTGCGCTTAAAATTAGGGCATTGATGCTTAACCGCTTTTGAGTTTTATGAAACCGTTACTGAGTTGCTTATTTTTTTGTTTTGCTTTGTTTTATAGTGCTAGCAGTGGCGCTTACAACGAAGCGATGTGCATTCTTATAAAACAAGAAATGCAGCAATACAGCAATGACAAAACTAGCCGTAAGTACCGTAACGCCGCTCGCGACTACAAAAAAAACTGCAGCAACCCAGCTACACGTACTCAATCAACGGCAAAGACAAAACCACAACCTATTATTGAACAACCCAAACCTAAAATTACTAAACAGCAAGTAACTGAGCCTGTTTCATCAGTTGTAACCCCCATTGGCCAGGAGCAAGCTAAGTCACCGCTTATACAGCAACTAGTAACAGCGCCCAATCAAAGTACAGAGCGCACTCAGAACACAACTGAACCAGCAGCAACTACCGAGCCTAATGAGCCGCAAACCAATAAAACAACAGCAGAACAAAATGATGTTCTAAAAAATGATCAATTTAGCATTGATGCAACACCCCAAAGCAACACAACTTCAGCTGTCACAAAGACCACGGTAGAACCTTTACAAACTGCCATGCCGGTTACCGTAAAAGCAACAGAGCAAGTTAAAAGTGTTGCCCCATCACCCCTAAAAAATCAAACATGTTGTCGCTAGTGTTACCCAGTGTAGCGTTACTCTTAATAGTAATAATTGGGGTTGTTGTATTAATACGCCTGCGCCATGTTAAGCAAAACAACACGTCTGCTGATACCAGTATGCCACTAGCTGCTACTCCTACTAAGTGCGATGACAAGCAAACTAGTACCGCTATTGATGAATCTAAGACTCTTGATACCAGCAAAAACGAGCTACAAACAACAACCGAAAGTGTCGAGTTAAACGCAAGCGAAGTAAGCACCGTTAAAGTAAAGCAAGTACCGAATACCGCAGAGTTTGAAGCCGCCGCTAAAGCCACTTTAGAACGGATAAAAAATGCCACCGAGCATGCAGAGCCACAAGTAAGAGACTTTGACCCTGAAGCCAAACAAATCAAAAAACAGCGCAAGCCGGTTAATCAGCCTAGCGAGCCTGTACCAGCGACTAAAAAAGAAGCACCTATTGCAGCTGAGCCCATTTCGCCTCAACAGCCAAAGGCAGACTTACATTCGCCTAAACAACCGCGCTCACCGTTAACGCCATCTATCGAGCACGACTTTAAAGAGCCTGAAATACGCACCTTCGACCCCAATGCGCCCTTGCCCACTAAAAAAAGTGCGATAAAACCTGAGCAAGTAAAAGTATCGCCAGTTGAACCCACTAAGCCTGATATCCCGCCACAAAGCAGCAACCCATTTGCTAACTTATCGCTTGATGAAAGTTGGGATCCAAATTCTCCGCAAAAACCGAAAATAGAAGAAAAACAACGCGCCCCTAAATCACAAGCACTAATTGAAGCTGAAGAACGTGCAAAAAACATGCAAACAAAAGAATAATAGAGTACGCTGAACGTATTCAAAGGTGGCTTTAAATCTAACTTAAGCGTGCATTCAGTTTCACTCACTACAATAGCCTACTTTTTAAACAACACCACTCTCAACCTAATGGCTTAGAAGGAGTAAACTATACATATGCACGTGATGTTATCAGCTAAATTAAGATACCTTATTTTTACCGCATCTTTTTTTCTGATGGCTTTGGTGAGTGATTACAGTAACGCAATTCAAGCAATTCAACCTAAAGACGAGCAATCCACACACACCACTACTTTAAATATAAGTACCGGCGAATGGCCCCCTTTTATGAGTGAATCATTGCCCCACCAAGGTGTGATTGCCCATTTGATCACCGACTTATTTGCACAAGCCAATATTAAAGTTAACTTTACCTTTTTACCTTGGCCGCGTGCTTACCACGATACTATTAATGATAAATATGCAGCCACCGCCGTATGGATGTTTGAACAACAACGTACTGAGGATTATTTTTACAGTGAGCCCGTATTAAACGAGCGTTTTGTATTTTTTTATCACAAACAACGCCTTTTTGATTGGCAAAATCTAAACGATTTAAAAGGCTTATTACTCGGTGGTGGCCTTGCTTACAGCTACGGCGAAGAATTTGATAAAGCACTACAAGCTGGTTTATTTGATATCTCGCGAGTAAGTACCACAGAGCAAAACTTTAAACGCTTAGCTATGGGCAGAATTGACGCCTTTGCTGAGGAAAAAAGCGTCGGCTATTATATCTTGGCCAGTAAGTTACCTAACTTATTTAGCTCAATTAACCATCATCCCAAAGCTTTACTCATAAACCAAAGCTTTATGATGTTCCCTAAAAATAACAAATACAGTAAACAGCGGCTTGAAATTTTTAATCAGCAATTACTTAAATTTAAGCAAAACGGTCGCTACCAAGCCTACTTTGATGCGTTAGATAATGGCGCTTATCAGCCCACAAATAATGCCCTTGCCGACTGACCTGTAGGCGGGGCTTTATGCCGCGCGTTTTATGTTTGGAACGCGGGTTTCGGGCTACGGATTTCGGGTGATGGTATAAAACCTAACCCCTGTTTTTATATCTTCTCATTACATACACCACAGAGATTAAGAGGCGCTACGCTAAAAGAGTAGGTTTTAGGTTCTAGGTTTTAGCAAAAGCTCGCTGCTCGTCACTCGAAGCCCGAAGCTTTCTCATTACCCCTCATTCGCTTCTCTGTGGTCAAATAGTTTTTAAGTGATTTATGCACCATAGAGATTAAGAGACGCTGCGCTGAAAGAGTAGGTTTTAGAAAAAACTCGCTGCTCGAAGCCCGCGACCTTTATCAACGTAGGCGTTAAGCTTGCTGACGTGAAAAGCGTAGCTTTTAATAGCAAGCTGGAGTGCATATCCGGCTTTGATTTTATTTAAAGAGTAAGTGATGAATTTATAGTGTTGAACAAGCCTTAATTGCAGCAGCTATGGCCGAAGCGCTTTGTTTTGAGTAACCGCCTCCACCAGTAACTACTGTAGGTATCTCAAGACCTTTCAAATATGCAAGTATAGTTTTTTCACGCTTGGCAACATCTTCAATAGTAAGTTTAAAGCCACCTAATTTATCAACAGCCAATACATCAGTCCCAGCTACAACAAAAGCCAAAGCATAATTACCCGTTATTAACTCAAGCGCTTGGGTTAACTTTTCTAAATATTCGCAGCCTTCTACACCACTTTTTAACGGAACCGGGAAGTTTATTCTGTTACGAGTATATTGTGAGGTCGGGTAAATACCCTCATTATATACATCTAGTAAATGTACATTTTCGTTGTCTTTAAACGAGAAAGCATTGCCATTTCCATGATGGGCATCAACGTCGATAATTAAAACTTTATCAGTTTCACTTAAGTGGCCACTCTTTCGCAGTTGTTGATAACTAATGCCAATATCGTTATAAACACAAAAACCTTCCATATTTGCATAACTAGCATGGTGAAAGCCGCCTGATAAGTTCCACATAATCTCACCAGACTCCAAGGCATTTTCAGCACCCAATAAAGTACCTGAAACAGCCAAGCGCATAGGTCTTAAAATTTTTTTATCTATAAAACCAAAGCTAACAAAAGGAATACTGGGTACTTCAAGTGCACGTAAAACAAGTGTTTTACTCAAAACCAACTTTCTCATTAACTCATTGAGGTACTCATTAATTACTTTAGTTGGAACAGGTTCACTTGGATGGATTATTTCAATATCTGAGCCGTCAAGCTCTGAAATAACCTTAGCAAATTTTTCACCATCAAATGGGTGCAAGTATTTTAATAACCCTAACTGATAATTAAAATCTGGCTCATAAATAACTTTCATGTTTATGCATTTTCCGTTTCTGCAAGCTCTTTAGCGTAACGTAATACCTCATGAGGTGTCCAGATACCTGTTCCCAATGCTCTTGCTAATTTTCCATACGCACCAGCATTCGGCTTAAAACTAGGTTCTTTATTACAAGCTACCCTTAAACAATCTGCTACAACATTTGAACAGTTAAATTTAGCAAGTTGATATTGTGGTATGTTTTCCATCAAAGAAACAACATAATCTTCCAAGGCATCAGTGTTAGCATCTGCGATAGTGATAGTTAGTGGTCGTCGATTACCTTCGCTTTCAATATCAAGCTCCAAAGCCTGCATAAAATGGCCTGGTTGGCGTCGCTTTATCTTTAAATCTTTTTTACCCGCGCCATCAGCAGGCCAAAAGCTAATATAAGTTGTACCAAATGAAATTGAAGCATGCCCGACCATACTACCATGAGGTAACCAAACATGTACTTTTAACATAATAAAATCCTTTTTTTGTAATTCCCTAATTCAGGTTCAATTTATATATCTCAAGACTAAAAATCAATATAAAAATTAAAAGCCTTTATGCAGTTAATTACTCACCATTAATTCAATTTCGGGTGTGATCACGAGGAAGTTGTTTAGCAGAGGCATTCAAGTTTACCGTAGGGTTAAGCTTACTGACGTGAAAAGCGCAGCTTTTAATAACTCGAAACCCGATCCCCGCAACTCAGCGCTCATCGCCTTTATTTATAAATGTCGAATTGGCCAGTGCCGACCGCCCCGAGGATCAAACATTCTCTCAACTCTAATGAAGTACACACGATAAATTAAACTTGCTCAATCGCGACTAATTTATTTACTTCTACCGGTTTTGCTAACGCCGTTTCATAAAATGCAAACACCTCTTTTACATAAGGCTGTGAATAATGCGCATCCAAAGCGGCTTGCGACGTAAATTGTTCGACTAAAAACAAGCATGTTTTTTCACTATTGCTGTATAACTCAAATCGAATACAGCCAACCTCAGCCTGTGTAGGCTTTAAAATTTGCTGTAAACGCCCTTTACAGTCATCAAATAATGAAGCTTGAGGGGTTATTTTTGCCACTATATTAATCATCTTTAATCCTTATTAATTAATTTAATAACCACAGCACGAATTGGCGGTGCTACGGTAAAGGCCACTAAAAAAGCCGCAGGCCAGGCATTAATAAATGCAGTTAGCCAGCTTTGCACAAATGTATCGCTTAAACCTAAATTTACGTAGGTCACCCATGCAGATAGTAAAAACGACATCATGAACGAAAATGCCAATGTAAATATAAAATGAATTTTCATATTTCCTCCTTGGCGTTACTATATTCAAAAGCTTGAAGCTTCCATAGTCACAAAAATGCAAACTAAGATTGAGAAACAGAAATGCTTGATGACATTCATTTATTTATAGAGGTAGCTAGGCGTAAAAGTATGAGCCAAACGGCAAAAGACTTAGGCTTAAATTTATCGACGCTATCGCGACGTATTCAAGCACTTGAAACCAAATTAACAGAGCCATTATTGCAACGTACAGCACGAGGAATCGTGCTAACAGCAAAAGGAGAGCAGCTCTATACATCGCTTGCAGATTCAGTGTTAGCACTAAATAATCAAATAACCGCCCTTAATTGTGCTAGCAATAACAGCAATACTTTTTATTTATTATGCCCACAGAACATCATTGCAGATCTACTTATGCCTGCGCTAAATACATTTATAAAAGATAATCCTTCGCTCAATTTTCACATATCGCCAAGTAATGCCAATAGTCAGTTGAGCCAACAACGCTTTGACCTCGCTATTCGCATTGGTCAACAACAAGACTCAAGTTATTATCAAAAACGCTTAGGCGCTATTGCAGTTAAGTTGGTTAGCAAAAAAGATGCGCCGCAAACTCGCCTAATTTTACCTTATACTCAAGCGCAGCTACCAACAGGCATGCTTAACAAACTAACAGAGCTCTACAGCGATATAAGTTATTGCTTTGATATAACAATAGCCAGAAAAATGGTTGAGGAAGGAAATGGAGTTGGTTTATTACCTATGAGTGAAATTAGTTATATTACTGACAAACAGGCTTTTGACTATATTGAATTGCAGCCAGCTTTTGCAAACCGGCCTATTTATGCCCTATGGCATAACACACGCCAGCCAAGTAAAACGGCAAGTCAGTTAATTACTTTAATACAGGGCGTAATTGAACAAACGCCATGCTTACAGGGTGATATTGTTAAGTTAGGTTAAGGGATTATTTATGCTGTAAAGTGTAGCTTGCTGGTGCAAAAAGCGCAGCTTTTAATACTCGAAGCCCGATCCCCGCAGCTCGGTTCTCGACGCCTTTCAGCAAAGCTGTTCAAAAGTATTCCTGATATTTTTGCTGGTCATTCGTCACCTCGGCGCTCCGAGCTTTAGTGTGTAGTGATTATGAAAATACAGCACTTTTCAAATTTGACGGTTAAAGCTCGACATCATTTAAAACATCTTTGCAAAATGATTTAAATACACCAAATGCTTCTTGCCACACCAATTTATGACTACCGTAAATCATTGGAACAACATATTCATTAAAGCGCGTTTCATAGAGTGAATTAGTTTGTAACACGTTTAAAGCAAACTTAAGTTCAATAATCGGTTCTGCCATTAATTCTAAATGCTGATTACCGTAACGGGTAATATCTTCCGCAATGACTTTTTGCACTAAAGGCACTACATCTTGAACATTCGCCAATCCAGCGTGTTGAATATAATACGTATCATAAATATGGCGAATTAGCGCAGGATCATCGTCTCTTTTATTATCACGTGCAAAGCTCGCTGTGCGTCTAAGCATAGACACTAACTTTTCAGCTTGTGTACTCTTAATGCTAGAAAAATCCATCAGCGGCACTTCTGATGCCTGTTGAGTTACCTCGTTCACTAAAGAAGATATATTGCAGCTTTGTACATTATCAAAAAGTAATGTTTCTATAAGCTCTAATTTAATAAACGGTCGTAAGCATGGGGCTTTTGAATGGGCTTGAGGATAGCGAATATCAATTTGTTGATATCGATATTCATCAAAAACAGTTGGCGTATTTTCTACAGAAAAATAATTATCTGAATTAATTGCAGCAATTAACTGTAAGTGGAGCGCTTTTCTAGCCTTTCTTCTTTTAGTTTTAGACGTGTTAGCAGTTAAATCTTTAGGAATGATTTTTATATCAACATCTTCAGACATCCTGTGAGTTTTAATGCCTGACTTTGTTAATGCTGTACCGCCTGAAAAAACTAAAAAATGCGTCTCAAAAGATAACTCACAAAGTAGCTTAAGTAGTGCAACTACATAGTAATCTTTTTCAACAATGGCAGGGTTACCCATACCAAGAGCATCCGCTACATCTAAAAATAAATCGCTATCAACTCGCATTGATAGCGCTATTATTTACAACAATTTTACGCTTAAACCGGCTATTGGTCATTATTTTAAATGAAGCGGGTACTTGTAAACTTTCACCCTCAAGACTGCGTTGTGAAAATTCATCAAACTGGTACTCAACGCCCAGTTTTTCAATAGCTTCTAAAATGACACCATCTGCACCCGCAGGTGATGCTGGCATTAACTTACCAGTAATGCGATTTTCTCGCGCTTTAGTATAAAGCCCATAGCCAATGCGTAACAACTGGCCACTATCTACCAGCTTTTTTAAAACACGGCCAACTTGGTCGTAACCTGCAATATCAGCAAAATCAGCGCGCTCAAAAACATAACGCTTAGAGCGATTTATTCTTGTGGTTACTTTACTTGCTATTGTCATATTAATTACTCTCGTTGCTTAGATAAAATATAGCAAACATACGACATCTAAACAATGCAAACATACGACCTTAAAAGAGTAATAGCACACTGACCTTTAGGTAAAAAATCGATAACGGGCTCAAACGACGAGCTTCGGGTAACGAGCCGCGAGCGACAGGCAAAACAAAACCTAGCGCCTAGTTACTTCCCTTAAACCTAGCATCTTTACCACCATAGGCGTTAAGCTTGCTGACGCGAAAAGCGCCGCTTTAAATAGCTCGAAAGCCGTCACTCGTCGCTCGTCGCTCGTCGCTCGTCGCCTATATTTATACATGTCGCGTTGGCGACGGCAACCAAAAAAGTGCCATTATTTAACCCCTCCAGTCCTGCCTCATAATAATATATTTCTTACAACGCCTTCTGTTATTGCCTGCATGCTTGGCATTGACGGTTAAACTAAAAGGCGTTAGCATTTATGATACTGGACTAAAGTAAGGATACTGAACATGGCTCTAGAAATTAGAATCTGCTTGGATGCAGTTACTGCAGAAGTAGTAAAATGTAAAACTTATAAAAACAATGCTTTCTCACAAGATAACAATCACATAAAAAGTAAAGTAATCACCTCAGGCACACCTTATATTTGGCGCAAAGAATACACTGACTCTTTAAGCGCTCCCACAACAGAACAAAAAAATATAGTCAATCAATTTGCGTTTTTACCAGCACAATCAAGAAGAAACATAGCTGGAATGCTGCGAGATTTTGGCAGCGAGACACTACTTGCTATTTCTGACTTTCAAGCTCAAGTTATACCGTTTTTAGCAAACAACACTCATGGCCTTATCGGCTCTGGTGCTACATCAATAGAAGCCCGCAGTTCAAAATTTGTTACTTTAGCGGGTAAATATGAAGCATCTTTAAAAGATATACGAGCCGCACATAAGTCAGGCATGCCCAAATATCATATGATCGCTTTAGAGCAAAAAGCTCTTGAACTATTTAAAGAGCTTCAGCTTAAATATCAAGCTGAACTACAACGTTTTATGAATACTAACCGTGCAAGTCGTAGAGGGACGATCTGGTCTAACCCAAATCGTGGCGTTCACATAGCTAAAAGTGCCAGACACTCCACTAAATTAGATATAAGCAGCACCGCAGAATTTAAAAAAATTAAATATATTGAAAATACGGGCCGTTGGCTTGGTAATGGTATGATTTTACTCGATGGCGCCTTTAGAGCAAACTCGGTTTACAACGATTACAAAAATGGTGGCGACTGGCAAAGAAGTTTATCAACTGAGCTAGCCAGTTTTGGTGCATCTACCGCATCTGGTATTTATGTCGGTTCGATTACTACCACAGCACTCAGCTCTTTGCTTATGTTAACTCCTTATGGATGGGTTATTGCGATAGGTGTAGGGTTATATGTCGGTTTTACAGCAAGTATAAAAATGAATAAATTTATGAAAAAAACGTCTGAAAACATATACGACAGAAAACCTATACTTGAAGGGGTCTTTTAAATGCCCGTAGCGCATTTTGCTGGATATTCTCTGTTCGTATTTATGATAGGCACCTTTGCATCTGGTGTTTTATTTTCGAGAATTTCAGTCAAACATATTAATAAAAATATGGAAAAGGATGGAGTACTTCCCCCAAATTGGGATAAAGGTATTGGCGCTAGTGTGTCATTTTATATATTTGCGATGTTTTTTGAACGCTCCCGCATACCAACTCCGATGTTTGATGGGCGTTTTGTAGCAAAGTACTCTCGTCCAATTGACAAAGTGTTAGGCGCAGTCCACTTGATTTCAGTCACAGGAATGATGCTTTGTCTCTGCATTGTTACTTATTTTTCGAAGTAGCTTGTAGACGGGTGTTTACTTCGCGCTTTGGCTTTTGATTGAAAATTTTTAGTTTCGTCGCGTTGGCGACGGCAACCAAAGTGTGATTTGTCTTTAAATCAACTCTGCTGCAAATAATTCACCCGTGAAGCTGGGTTCCTGTCAGCATCCATGCTTCCACTTCCTCGCGCTGCGAGGATCACACTATTTCCTTAATTCAAATTAATGATATGAACGTAAACGCGGTGAAACACGTCCGTGTGTAAGCATCGCTTAACGCGCATTGCCTAAAAAGATTTAGGTACTTGGAATTTGTCGGGAACAAAATTCCGCCATGCTGCTATTACTCATCATTAATTCAATTTCGGGTGTGATTACGGGGGATTATCTTAACAGCGTCCTTTAAATTTTACCGTAGGCGTTAAGCTTGCTGACGCGAAAAGCGCCGCTTTTAATATCTTTTTAAAAACGGTGCTTTATAAATGGTTTGTTTAACCATGTTTTATAGTCTTTAGACAGCTGCGGAAAGTGCTGATACAACATACTTTCCAGTGTTTCAGCTGTGAGTTTACTACAAGGTGATTTTTGCTCGGCTAACATAACGCTTTTTAAAAACTGCTTGCCTTTGCTCGAGCCCATTAAAAAATATATCGCCGCCCAACTGCTCGCATAAAGCTTAGTATCATCCGCTGTTTGCCATTTGTTATCTAAACCTATCAACCAATTAATAGTAAAAACACTTTGCGCTATGTGTTTGTTACTTATCCAACTTAGGTTAGGTTCAATGCTGACTAATTGCATGCTGTTGTTGGTATATTCAAAATATTCAGCCAGCCCTTCATTAAGCCAACGAGGTGTTGTGCCTAGTATTGCTTTGTTTATAGCATGCACCGCTTCGTGTATTGCTGTGCGCATTGCGTTTTGCTCGCTTCGATAATATATAAACGCAGAGTTAGTAGCATGAAAATATATACCATCTGTATTAATTGGATCTGCTCCGCGCTGTTTAATCGCTTGTTCGTAACGACTCCGCGTTGCGAATACGGTCAGGTTTAACCTTACCTTTTTTAATGCATCTGCCCCTATAATTTGGCCATACACTTTAAATACAGTATTTAGTTTTATCCGTAATTTTTCTGTAAACGACGGCGGTAAATTAGCGGCCTGTAGCGTTAATTCAAAGTAATCGAGCGGCTCAACAAAGTCAGTATCAAGTGTTTCAACCGCAAAATCTGGCTTAGTATCACTAAAATGGGGCACACCATGGCTATCAGTCCAAGTGTAAATATTGCCATTACGCTTATATTTTACTTCACCTAATGAAACATCTGTACAACGCGTTGTATCGGCTTGTGGTAAATGGTTTTGTATTACTGTTTTAGTAGTAAACGAGCCTATAGAGGGTTTAATTAGGGTTTGCTCTGCTTCTTCAACTATTTCGATTTCGGCTTTTATATCTTCGTAAATAGCTCGTACACTGCCAATAGGATCATGGTAGTTGAATACCCGCCCAGTTAGGTGGTTAGCAATAAATGCCGCTGCAATTAACAGCACAATAAATACAAATAGCACGCGCCATTTTGTGCTCAACATCTTTATCGTCGCTTATTCCACTGGGCTTCAAATAAGCGCTTTTGTTCACCACGGTATTCACTGCACCACACGAAATCGGATGATTGCATTCCTTTTGAACGGCAACGCTTTGGTAAAGTATAAAATTCAGACCACGCAGCCAGCTTTTCAGGATCGCTATAGCTGTCACTATGCAATTTCATATTAGGCACCCGCGAGTGCAGTAATGCATTATTACTTGAGCTGTAAGCCGAAGAGCGTTGATGTGTTCGATTGGTTTGTTTGGGTTTATCACAATGCTTTGCAAGTTCTTCAAATAAAGATTTGAACCGTGCTTTTAACCGCTCACCTTCTTTTACCTTATAGCCTTGACGCAACCGTGAACGTATTGTTTCACGTTCTTTTACAATACTATCGCAATGTTCTTGCGAGTATTGCTCGTATGCTTGCGGGAGAGAAGTAAATAGGCAAAGTAGTATTAATAAAATCCATTTAATCATTATTTATCCCTAAATTGAGTGCTGTGTTCCTTTGAGCGCCTAGGCTGAATATAGAGGATTGAATCTAAAATAGAAACAGATAGTTTAAGCGAATTGTTAAATCATGTCTGAACGGGTGTTTGTATCCAGTTTTAATTTTTAATTGCAAATTTGAGTAGAAGTCGCGTTGGCGACGGCAACCAAGGGGCGGATACCGCCGACCGCCCCTTGGAACCCCACGGCGCCCCGAGCATTTTGCACTTTCCTCAAAGTCTAAATTGATATGAACGTAACCGCCGTGTATTCGCCATCCATGGCGAAGTCACGGCTTTAATTGCATCCATGCAATTAATTACTCATCAATTGAGTCTTTTCGGGCAACATGACGGGTAAATGTAATCCCTTTAATTATTAATTCGCACATTATTCCTACTTAAAACTAGAATATTAGCTTTAGGCACAACCTTTAGTTCCATCGAAAGACTTAACAAGTAAACAGACTCATTAGATGTCGCGATTAAAAAACCTTTGTGTACTTCTGTCTTAGTTTTTAAGGAATAACAACCTAATTGCCCACTACCATCATCACAAATTCCTTTTTGTTTAAATGCGGCAATCTTTTTTTCGCTATATCTGTAGCACTCTCATACACATGTAATGAGCCTAGAGAAAATGATAATAAAACGATTATAATTATTACAGTGAGGACATAAGACATCCTAGCAAAACCAAAAAATAATCCTCCCCGTTTTTCGACTCGTTTAATATAAATTTGCCCGAACCTCTTTTTTATAGTGATATTCGATAAGTTACTTAAACGTTTATTATTTATTTTAAGGCGTTTTATTAGTCTTCTAAGAGTAAAATAATTAATTATAAGGGGATGAATAACAGCAAAAATACATAATGAAAGAGTCAGCCCCATCAACCAGATCAAAGCAGAAGAAAGAACAGTAAACATATCAACCCAGAGCTGTTGAGCTTGAATAGCATTTCTTTGAATTGTTTCGTACGTTATTCCGAATGTTGAGAGGTAACCCAATTGAAATATCCAAAACGCTATTTGTAATGGAACAACGACCAGTAAACTAAGTAAAAATAAATTACTTAATAAGAACTTTGTGATTGGTAGTAATACTCCCGTATTTTTTTAAAGTCGTTTAGCATCTCCGTTGCAGCTTCTGATAAGTTCACTCTTTACTCCCTTAAATTAATTTTTCCTATATTTTAATCATATCTATGTTTCTAAAGTAATACACGTCTTAAATGTCGCGTTGGCGACGACAACCAAGGGGCGGATACCGCCGACCGCCCCTTGGAACCCCACGGCGCCCCGAGGATCAAACTAATTCCTCAATTTAAATTAATGATATGTACGTAACCAGCGTAGATAGGCCATCCGTGGCCAAATTACGCTTTTTAACAGCATCCATGCTGTAAATTACTCACCATTAATTCAATTTCGGGTGTGATCACGGGGGAATTTTCTTGGCGGCGGCCTTTAACTCAATAATGAGTTAATGCTTGTTTACATTGCATTTTCTAGTAAACTAAATGCTCGCAAACAGGGAGCGATTTAATGCAACAAATTGGTATTTACGAGCAGTTAATTACACAAGTAATTGAGCAGAACTTAAATCGTGACCAGTTTTATGTGGGCGAACGCCAACTAGAATCGGCTGAGGCGGCTACGTGGCTTTCGCGCTTTTTAGGGAAGCTGGTTGAACATGCCATCGATGCAATCCCTAGTTCAAACGAGCGTTTGCAGGAACAAATAAACCTCGCAAACAGCCTTGTGCTTTGGCTTAAAGATCATATTCGCGATGATGAACTCATCAATGAAAACCTTATCGACAGCCAAGGCCGTATTCTTACTGCATTGTTTAATACCCAAAACCCTATTGCGGCAAATCTTAAAGACTACTCTCACGATATTTTTCCGCTAACAGGGCTTACACAAAGCGAGTTATTTAGCGGTGCGAATGCGGGTATATCGCTCGAAACCGAGCTAAAACGCGAGATAAAATCGTCCGACACTATTTACTGGCTTGTCTCATTTATAAAATGGACGGGGTTACGTATTTTTAAAAATGAGCTTGAAGCGTTTACCAAAAGCGGCAATAAGCTCAAAGTTATTACCACCTCGTACATGGGCGCAACGGATGCTAAAGCGGTGGAGTTTTTAGCAAACCTACCAAACACTGAGGTAAAACTTAGTTACAACAACCAGCAAGAGCGCTTACACGCAAAGTCATACTTGTTTATGCGTAATACGGGTTTTCATACTGGTTATATTGGCTCGTCTAATTTATCGCATTCGGCGCTTACCAGCGGCCTTGAGTGGAACTTAAAAATTACCGCGCAAGAAATTCCGCACATCATAGCTAAAACTAAAAGCACTTTTGAGACCTACTGGCAATCGCCAGATTTCGAGTTGTTTACTGGCAAGGTTGAATGTAAAGAAAAGCTCATAAATTCACTTAACGAGCAACGTGGTGTTGGCCAAGCAAGCAGCCAGTTTTATTTTGATATAACACCAAAAACCCATCAGCTCGCTATTTTAGAAAAACTAAGCGTTGAGCGCAGCGTACATAATCGCTTTAAAAACTTAGTGGTTGCTGCAACGGGAACTGGTAAAACCATTATATCTGCGTTCGACTTTAAAACCGTTTACGATAAAAACCCAAACGCCCACTTTTTGTTTGTAGCCCACCGTGAAGAAATACTCAAACAAGCGCAAAGCGCTTACCGTGGCGTGCTTAAAAACAACGATTTTGGTGAGCTGTGGGTAGGTAATTATAAGCCACAACGCTATAACCAATTATTTGCGTCAATCCAAACATTAAACAGCCAAATTGAATCGCTTAATTTAACTCCTGACTATTACGATTACATAGTTATAGATGAAGTACATCACGTAAGCGCTGCAAGTTACCGCGCTATATTAAACCACTTTACACCGACTGTATTACTTGGCTTAACCGCCACACCAGAGCGACAAGATGGTGCCAATATACTCGATGATTTTTGCGGCGTAATAGCCGCTGAAATCCGCTTGCCAGAGGCAATCAATCAGCGCCATTTATGCCCGTTTCAATATTTTGGACTAGATGACGACACCGACCTAAGCCAAATAACTTGGCGAGGCGGCCGTTACGATATAAGCGAGCTAAGTAACCTTTATACAGGGGAGAACAGCCGCGCTAACAAAATTATATCCAGCCTTGCTGATATAGTTACCAATGTTCACGATATAAAAGCCTTGGCGTTTTGCGTAAGCCAAAAACACGCTGAATTTATGGCGTCTAAGTTTAACTTAGCAGGCATAAGCGCCGATGTGCTAACCAGTAAAAACAGTAATGAGCGCGCAACCAAACAACAAGCACTGCGACAAGGTGAAATACAAATATTGTGTGTGGTTGATATTTTTAACGAAGGGATCGATATTCCTGAGGTCGATACACTTTTATTTTTACGCCCAACGGAAAGTTTAACACTGTTTTTACAGCAACTCGGCCGTGGTCTGCGCCTGCCCGACAACAGCCAAAAGCAATGCTGTACCGTACTCGACTTTGTAGGCAACGCCCGCCCAGAATACGACTTTGCCAGTAAATTCCGCGCACTCATTGGTAAAAGTAACCAGCCAATAAAAACCGAAATTGAAAACAACTTCCCGCATTTACCACTGGGTTGTCGTATAGAACTACAAAAGCGAACGCAACAAACAATATTAAAAAATATACAGCAAGCCATAAACACTAAACGCCGTTTACAACAGCTTATAAATAGCTACTCGCAACACACCAATGACACGCTCACGCTAAGTAGCTTTTTACGCATAAACCCGCAAGTTACGCTTGAAGATATATACAAACCAAAAGATAAAAAACTCGGCGGCTGGCACTGGCTAAAAGGCGATGAAATACCAACACAGCAAGCCGATATTTACGCCGCGTATTACCGCGCAATCAACACCCAATTACTCGGCTGCGACTCGCTCAGTTACTTATGCTTTTTACGTGATTTATGTAACAACGACTTTAGCTTTACCCCAACGCCACAAAATCAACAGTACGCGCTTATGGCGCATTACAACTTTTGGGATAGCACTGGCACAAGTTTAGGATTTAAGACCCTTAAGCAGAGCTTACAGGCACTAAAACACAAAGAGTTACAACAGGAACTTGCCCAAGTAATTACGCTGTTAATAAACCGCATTCACCAGCAAGAAAGCGATTTAACGTGCCTACCTAATCACGCAATAAAATTACACAGCCGCTACACGCGTCAACAAATACTCGCCGCTTTTGGGGCGCACTCGTTTGATAAAAAATCGACCGCTCGCGAAGGTGTTTTAGAATTTAAAAACCAAAACTTAGAGTTATTATTTGTCACACTTAATAAGTGTGAAAAAAGCTACTCGCCCACCACGCTGTATCACGACTACGCAATCAGCCCTACCCTGTTCCATTGGCAAACGCAAAACAGCGCCCGCCCAGAACACGGCCGCGGCCTTAGCTATATTGAACATCAAAAAACAGGCAAAACCATCCTGTTATTTGTGCGCGAACAAGGAAAAGACGAAAACGGCCGAACCATGGGGTTTGTAAACTACGGCGAAGTTAAATACCAAAGCCACAACGGCAGCCAGCCGATGAATATAACGTGGGAATTAACCAACCCCATGCCAAGTGAAATGTGGCATGAGGCTGGAAAATTGGCGGTTGGGTGATAATTTAAAATAAGGATGTTTAATGAGCCATAACTATAAAATGACGAGGGCATACAATGAGCAAAACTGGATCACGAGTATTGATGATGTTCAAAGAGGCCTGAAATGTAATTGTACTTGCGTTGATTGCGGATCACAGTTAATTGCCAAAAAAGGAGCTGTACAAGCAAACCATTTCGCCCATGCTCCAGATGATCAAAAAGCAAAACACTGTAAATGGAGCTACGAAACAGAGCTTCACTTGTTAGCCAAAGAAGTACTCAACAACAATAAAAAACTAACAATACCAATTGGTAACTTTGATCCTTATAACTTTACACTTATTTTTGATAATGTTGATATTGAAACTCCCATTGATAATTCAAAACGAATTCCTGACGTGATTGGTTATTCAAAGGGTGAGCAAATTCTAATTGAAATAGCAGTATCACATTTCTGCGGGACTGAGAAAACTAGTGAATATAGAAGGTTAAATAAAAACGCTATCGAGTTCGACTTTAGTAATTTCGTTCCTACCTCTGAGGTAATAACATTAGAAGAAGTAAGTGACTTATTTGAAAACTCAAATGCAAAATGGCTGAGTATTGCTCCTGCTGGATTTATAGGTGAGCTATGTCATGCACATGAACGTCAATCAATTAAAGATTTAATGTTTGAAAGAAGGGAGTTTTTAAATAAATACGAACAAGAAAAGACAAGTTTAAATGCAGCCGTAACGTTTCTCAAAGAGCAATTACGAGATTTATCATATACCAAAAATAATCTTGAGGTGATTGTAAAAAACGACGAAGAAAAAATTCGTAATGCGTACAGAGTTGAATATAAAGCACTTGTGAAAAATATTAAATATGCTTCACAAAATCTATCTCAAATCAATGAAAACATAAGTCAGAGGTCAAATATAAAAAGTAGAATTGATGAGTATGAGGCTACGCTAAGAAACGAGCTGAATCTTAAAAACCAAGACTTAATAAGTAAGAAGAAAAAACTACTAGAAGATATTAATCAATTAAACAGTGTTAAAAGTTTTACTATTAAAGAAAATAAAGAAAATAAAGAAAATGCTATTAAGGCATTTCAAAAAGAAAAAAAGTTTTTAGTTGAACAATTTAATAAAAGCCTAGAGAGTGAAGTCAGTGAACTTTCTTTTAGGAAGTTAAAATTAGAATCCGAAATAATGCAGTTATATGAAAATAGAGATGCAGTTCAAAAATCAGTGAATGAGAAACAGTTGCTACTAGAATCAATCACAGTACAAAAATACGAAATCGAGAGTGAAAGAGAGCGATTAGAATTACTAGGAAAAAGTATCATAAAACAAAATCGGCTTTACCTAAATGCAGCAAAAAATATTGAAAGAATTACGCCCGATTTGAAAGAGTTAACACGCAAAGCCGGTATTCCTTGGCCATTCACACATGATTTAGTTGATGAGCTGAGCAAAGAAATCAAGCCATAGAAAATAGTACCGTAAAAATAAAATTATTACTAAGAAAAGCAATGAGCTAGTGATAACTGTTTGGCCACAGTTTTAGAATCTTGGTATCTAAACTCTGCTTCTTTTGGGGCTAAACCAGCATTATAATGATGTGGTCTAACGTTGTTGTAATATCCGTTGATATATAGCTATAAATACAAAAGCCCTCATGCAGATAAGAATGAAGGCTCTTAAGGTGTAATATAACAATATACTTTTCTATTTAGATAACTTTTCATTAACTTCATTCATATTAGTTTTTGTGTATAAATCATGTAAGAAGTTAATATTAGTTGCGATAACAAAGTAAAAAACTATTAGTTGTAATAATGAAGCACACCCTATTACAGAAAGAGCAAAGTTCTTTATTAACAATGCATTAGAAGCATAAAAGGGAGTTTTCACCAAAAACAAATAAGATAAATGAAACAGTAATGCAACCCCAATAATCAAAATGCAAAAACAGAGAACAATTAACATTCTTCTTATTCTAGCAACATCTTCAGACTTCAAAATGTCTTCAATACTAGGTCTTACTATCTTCACAATCGCATTTGGGTATACATATGCGATCCAAAGTCCCAATATTGTAAAAACCACACCAGAAGATGCTGTAAGATAATTCACTAACTCTTTCATTGAATCATAGCTATATGAAATATTGAGTTTTACAACTGAATAAAAAATAATAAAATATATACAAATACTACTCAGTATTAAGTAACGCATTATGCCGCCTTTTCTTGTGCCTTCGCAACAGTAGCTATCAAATCATCTCGTTTACTTAGAATTTTTATCATAAGCTGTTCAGCTGTAAGCACAGGTAAATTTTCACGCTTATAATCCAAAGCTATATACTCCCTAGCAGAAAACTCATTTAGCCAGATAATTCTATCAGAATCATCAACTCGAACACCAATATTCTCCCAGCTTCCAAAGTTTGACTGCTCGTAAATATGTAATAACTCTTTTAACTCTTGCAATGTTGGTTGTATTTCAGAAACAGTTTCAACCTTTCGATTATCTTTAGTTTTTGGGGCAGAAATCAAAGGTAATCCATTAGTCATTTTTGACCATAAATCACGACCTTGACTACCAGTAGCAGAAATATAATCTCTTTTAACAAGGTGTGTAATTCTTTTACGTAATGCCTCTAATCTATCTTCATTCATTTTCTGTTTAAACGTACTTGCATGAAACTTAAAATGTAAACCTTTGCCGTGTTCATTGCTAAAAGTAACTTTTTTGTAACTAAGTCCATCTTTCTCCTCCATCGAAACGTGACGCCCCTTGCACTCCATAAAATGTTCAACATAAGATCTAAAATACCTCTTTACTAAATTTGTATCAGCTACAGAATTTGCTAGTTTTATAGATGCGAATACATTAAGGGTAGGAATAAACCAGTAGTACATAGGCTCACCAAATACAACATCTTTAGATGACTTTTCTACTGTCTTTATGTAATTTTGATTAGGCGAAGCTGTTATATCAATTCCATTAACGGATCCACCATGCGAACCTATTGTTTTCCATAACACTAACACCACATCTCCTGTATTATGATCATAAGTTGAATTTAAACAGAATAGTGATTTGTTTGTAGTCCTCTTTTTTCCATCAAAAGGGCATGTATCCTCATATGAGGTACAGCCTTCTACCCAATCATGAAAGTTTGCGACCATCTCATGAAAATTACTATACTCTGGTATTTCTTTTCCTTTTTCATAAAATCCGAAATCATCAAGCTTAAAAAATGATATTGTGCCCTTAACCATTGAAAGTCCTTATTTAATAATCTAACTTTTGTTTAGTGAGTTCTCACAACTATGAAATTATGAGGTAACCCAGCTATAACTTCTAATATAAATCTACCAACATACTCTAACTCCCCGTGATCACACCCGAAAGTTATAAATTGATGAGTAATCACTTGCATGGATGCAAGTTAAGCCATGACTTCGCCATGGACGGCGAATACACGGCGCTTACGTTCACATCAATTTTTAACTTGAGGACACAGTGTGATCCTCGGGCGCGCCGTGGGATTCCAAAGGGCGGTCGGCGACAGCCGCCCTTTGGTTGCCATCGCCAACGCGATAAAACCTCGAATAGAGGTTATTAATCCCTTCATAATCCCTAATATTATCAGTCACATTGACGCGCTAAAGCACGACCTACAATTTAAGCGCGAGGTAAACTCCCGCCTACGCCACGACCTACAAACTTAAAAGCTGCGCTCTGCGCGCGACTACAAATTACTCTGCAACCACTTGTTTAAACCGTGCGAACGTTCGCATGCTTTCATCAGCAACCATTACCTCGTAATCTGGGTTTTGAGCAATTAGCTCATATTGCCCATTAGGTAATTTATTAACCTTACGCAGTAAATACTGCCCTTCCCCGCCTATATCATCTCGCTCTATCGCCACTATTTGGCCGCGTAGCGATCCCGCTTTATCGGACGTTATAAGTTCAAGTAGCAGTAAATCACCATCAAGTATTGGGTGTTTACCACCATTCATAGAGTTACCCGATGCGCGTGCTAAAAAATGCACTTGCGGGTCTAGCTTGCCCGCGCCAATTGGCGCGTTCATCAATTCCATATCGCTTTCATCCCCTGTTTTGAAATGCCCACAGGCAATTTTTATATTGGGGAAATACGGCAGCTTTAATGCGTTATTAATTGATTTTAAGCTAACTTCGGGCTTAGCAACTTGATCTAACTCAGGTTGTTTTGTTTGCGGGAAAGTCACTATGTCCGCAGTTGGTTTTGCCTGTTCAAAATGGTCTTTATTTCCAAGCCATAATTTTGCGTTGTTAGCTTGTGCCACCTGATACGCCCAATTGCTTACTGCGAGAGATTTATCTGCATCGCAGTGAAAATATGCACTTAGTTCGTTGCTAATAATTTGGCTGTTAACAACCAAATTTTGCTTTTGCCAGCGTTCGCGGTGCTGTTGCGCGGCTAAAAAGTCACGTTTATTGTTATTACATGTGCGGTGCGCTGCCACAAAATTATGGCCTAAGTCGTTAGCGTAGCGGGCAAATGGTATAAAGTGATCAACCTCAACATCGCTTTTCATTGGCTTTTGACAATAAAAACAATTGTTAGATTGCAGCTCTACCAAAACAGGTTTAGCTTTGATAAGTGCATTACGGTCAAAGCCAAATAAAAAGTCATGTAGTTGGCTTTGCGGGCCAATAAGTGCTTGGTTGTGTTTTATGCTTTGAATTTTTTGCAGCCATGCATTTTTAGCCAAATAAGTTACTAGATCGTAAAAGCGCCTAAAACAACTGGCAATGCCTGCATTTAAAGTAATGTATTTGGAACTTTTAGTGTGCGGATATAAAAAGCATTCTTCTTGCTTGGCAAGTATTTGTAAGCGCCAAAGCGGGCCGCTTTTTAATGTTGCCATAGCAGCATTAAAAGTCGACTTGTAAAAACCACTTTGCTTTAGCTGGCGTAAGTTACGAATATTGTTTTGTTGGCATTCAAACAATACGCTAATAACTTTTGATTGCGCACCGGTGTTTTGCAAAAGTAAGGCACTTTCATCTGTATGCTCTGACGAAAACGGCATAGCATGATGCCAATACAAAGTAATGAGTTTGTCAGCAAGCGTTGGCAGCTCTATGACCAATTCACTTTGCTCTGACTGAAGTGGCTGTTCAACACATACATCAGCCAAAGCATGCAGCAATGCAAATTTGTAGGTTGCACTAAAATCGCCCTCAACGAGCATGCGCTGAATATAGGCAATAAAGTCGAGTTGCAGCCTCAAACTATCACCTTAATGTTTTTAGCTTGCGGTTTACCATCAACACTAGTGCATGACTCAAACGAAACTTCAATACCAACTTTTAGCTTATCTTTAGAGCACGTTGAAACCTGCTCAAATCTAAAATAATAATCAATAGGTTGATTACTTTTAATGTGGCCAAAGTTCTTACCTTCATTTAAAAACTTAATAGTGGAAGTTTTAACTTTTGAATCACTATAGGTACTGACTTTTTCGTCTATTTCTTGCTCTGGTATTTTTAAAATTTTATCTGCAAAAGTTACGCTTTCACCTTTTAGTGGAACAAAGCTAACAAGCTCATTATCTTTGGGTATATAATTTTTATCTTCAATATTTTGCTCGTTGAAAGGAAAGTCCTTACCTGTTTCAGAAACTATATATCCATATGAATTTTTCTGATTCCAAAACTTAATTCTAGAGGTTTGTCGGTTTTCATTTCTCAGCTTATATTTTGTATGGAAGGACTTGAGTACATTATCTCGTATTTCACTAAAGCTCTGCTTTAACTTTTCTTCTAACTGCCTCATAAACTCGTTTTCAAAAAATTCGTTATGAGATGAAGTAATAGGTATACGTGGTACTGAAATTGCCCCTCTGTCTAGTTGAATAGCTTGAGAGCCACTCTTTCGCTTTATTTTCCTACCACTCCCCATGTTCATAGAGAATAAATCTACATAGCGACTTGGTCCCACTCCTGAGTAAGGCTCAAATACAAGCTTTAGCTTATTTTTAATAACATTATCGTTGACAATTGCCGATGATTTATTGGAAGTTTCATTGCGCTTAACATTAATATCTAAATAGGCTTCAGTAATATTATTAATTGCTTCCTGTTTGTTTTCCTCATCCAAAGCGATTGTGAGTTTTTCTGGATCAAAGATTGAATCATCATGAGAGTCCGCAGCCCTACTTTTTGGATAAGGTTCTATATATTGAACCTTATCTATTCCTGCTGCTACTAAGTGTTTTGCACAATTGTGACATGGGTATGTAGTGCAGAACATATGCATGCCTTTCACTCCAGTACCATTTCTAGCAGCGCTCATTAATGCCGACATTTCAGCATGCACTACTCGGCCATACTCAGTAATATCTTTTAAAGTTGATTTTTGGAGTATTAACTCTGCTTCAGCTCTGTTACTTTCAGAAATTAGAGCTTTATCGACAAATAATTGTATTAATTCATCTGTTAACTTATCTTTAACTACTGCATTAGTATCATAGCCTATAACATAGTCCCTTTGGTCAACAGATTGTTTTAATTTGGCTTCATCCTCTGCTGTATTAGCAATATATAAATTGTCTGCCCAATATTGTCCGCCGCCAGACTTAGGGACTTCATTGGCACCTAAAGCTATAACATCATTAAGCTCATTAACTATAGCACTACCAACTTGACGAGAAAGGTCACCAGATCTTAAAGCACTAGTATAGGCAAGGAACATACTATGTTCGGACTGGGTTGGAGTAACAATAGGCGCGCCAAAAATCAAATCAACATAGCGCTCAATAGATTGGCTTAATAATTCATCCAATCCTTGAATATTACATTTAAAACTTTCTGAATTTAGGTTGATAAAAAAATCAGAGAGAAGATAGGTTTTACCTAAATCATTCGAAACATCAATACATTTACCATCGATTTCAATAGTCTCTTTAAGCTGACTATAGTCATCATAAATATACTTAGCTGCTTGTGTTAAGGCTTCACTATCTGAATAACCTTCAAGTTTAAACTGTTCTTTTTTCAAATTAACCCGGTCTAATAAAGGCCCTGTAATCCCTATAGTAAACAATGAGTCTTTGTAAACTGCTTTTAACGCATTAAGCTCTTTTGGGTGCGTAACATTATCAATTATATAAACCGTATACTTTTCATTATCATTTCTGAGCTCCTGCACTCTTTTAATTATAAGTGAGCTAATTAAATCATGTGGTTCATACAGTTTCGGGGCATCTTCATTTACTTCATTTAGGACTAGTTCTCTGAGACCGGATAAATACCTGCTCTCTATATCAACTCTATTTTGAATGTTTAAGCTCTGTTCAACTTGTGAAGTTGAGTTGATGTCTAGTAGGTTAACTCTTTTTATTTTATAACCATAATTACCCACCGAGGCTTCCAGTTTTTGGATAATTTTTTCTACGCTTATTCCTCTTGGTGCGACTAGGGCGATGAATATTTCATAATTGGTCATTTTAGTTCCTTTAATTATTATTAATATATTTGATTACAGATCAATCAACGCATTTAGCCACACTTCACTTTCGCGCTCTGGTCGTTGGTCAACCGTTTGCCATTGCTTTATTATTTTAAGCTCAGTGTGATGCGTAATTAGCGCGGTTAGGCCATCTTCATTTAAATCGGTAAATTCACGGCCATTATGCACGCGTTCTTGCGTGCCATATTTAAACGACACATACAAAACACCGTTTGGCTTTAGGGCATTTTGCAGCTTTAAAAACACCTGTGGCAACTCTACTTTTGGCACGTGCAATAAGCTGGCACAACACCAAATGCCATCGTACATATTGGTACAATTAAACTGCTGAAAGGTTTTAACCTCTACGGCTTGTTGTAAGTAATTACTGGCTAACTTTGCAATGTTTTCGCTTGCATCAAACGCGCTAACAGTAAAACCTTGCTGTTTAAAATACATGGCATCGCGGGCACTGCCACAGCCTGCATCTAAAATATGACCGTGTTTAGGGATAAGCGGTAAAAATTCAGCGTAAAGCGCCGACATATCAACATTAAGCGTTGAGTCGCTAAAAGCTTGTGCATGTTGATTGTAGTAATTGAGTGTTTTAGTGGGCACTAAATTCACCGCTCCTTGGTTTATTTATTAATCTGGCATTCATTTATAACTAATCTACAGGATCATAATTAATAAATACAGAGATAAGAGCAACATTACGCCCTAAGTAGTATGTTTTCATTACAAAAAAGCATTGTTTAACTGTACTAAACTCATGCTGTTTACACTTTTACCCAATTTTTCTACACCATTGAAAGTATTAAAGTTATATAAAACATGGCTGTTATTTACCCTGCAGTATAACGGCTTGAATAAACGCTTATTCAAGCCGTTATAAGCTTACCAAGCGTTTAAAAGTTAGTGTCGCCCCCTCAAGTCCCAGCTCTGTTTTTACTGAGCTACCTACGAACTAGTCATTTATTGCTGCACTGCGCGCCCTATATTTATTACAAACGGGATAAATCTGCCAGCTAGTGTATACTTAGCTGTAGTCATTTTTTAGAGTAATGAAATGCTAAAAATCGCTTTTGTAGTATTACTAGTAATTGGTAGTTTTAACGTATTAGCCTGTGCCAAAACACTTAAAGTAGGTACTAATGAACGCAACTGGCCGCCTTATGTGGTGGCAGTTAATAACAATTTAACAGGCGTTGAAATTGATGTGGTAAATACGATTTTTAACAGCTCACCTTTTTGTTTAAAGTTTATGTTGCTGCCTACTTCTGCTCGTGCTTTTGAAGAGTTAAAAGAAGGCCGTATTGATATTGTTTTTGCAGCCAGCATAACCCCTGATAGACAAAGTTATGCCTATTTTAGCGATACTTATCGCGATGAAATAATGCGCCTTTATAAATATAGCGACTCTCCTGATATAAATAACCTAAGCGATATTTTTTATAGAGATTTAACGCTCGCTATTGGCCGTGGTGGTTATTATGGCGCTGCATTTGCGCAATTTAAACAAGACCACCCCGCTCACGTTATTATGATGCCCACAGCCGATAAGCGCTTTGCTATGCTCAATAAAAACAGGGTAGATTACGCAATCGAAGACGAAGTAGCTGCACAATATTTTATAAACCAACATCCAAGCGTTGAGCCTGTTCCTAATATGGCGGCCATTAATAAGAGTTCGATTCATTTAATGTTGAGTAAAAAGTCTATTAACCAAGCAGAGTTACAAGCTATAAATGAGTTAATTAAGCAAAATAAAAGCAACATACACGCTATTTATCAGCTGTTATAGCTTTTAAGCTTTATTCTTTTACCTTTCATCTTTGGGCGTGGATCTGTATAATTCGCGGCCTATTATTTACTCTATCGCTTGTTTATTTATGCGGCACCTTGCTGCAGCTTAACCCTGCCATTAATTTTCTAGGATTACTTTTTTTGATCTCCACCGCAAATATTACGATGCAGTTTGGCGCAGAGCCGTTGTTTGAAAACATTTCAGCTAAATTTGGTAACGGTAACCGTTACGGTTTAATTGGCGCAAACGGCTGCGGCAAGTCGACATTTATGAAAATTTTAAGCGGTGCGCTTACGCCTAGTGCGGGTAATGTGTCTATTACGCCGGGGCTAAAGTTAGGTAACCTAAGCCAAGATCAGTTTGCGTTTGAACAATACAGTGTAGTTGATGCGGTAATTATGGGCGACGTTGAGCTTTGGAAAGTAAAACAAGAACGCGACCGTATTTACTCGTTGCCTGAAATGAGCGAAGAAGACGGCATGAAAGTGGCAGAGCTTGAAAGCATCTTTGCTGAAATGGACGGTTACACCGCAGAAAGCCGCGCAGAAGAAATACTACTTGATGCGGGTATCGATAAAGAATTTCATTATGGTTTAATGGCAAACGTAGCCCCTGGTTGGAAATTGCGTGTGCTGTTAGCACAGGCACTATTTGCTAACCCTGACATTTTGCTACTAGATGAGCCAACCAATAACTTAGATATTCATACTATTACGTGGCTTGCGAATGAGCTTAACCAACGTAAATGTACCATGATCATTATTTCCCATGACCGTCACTTTTTAAACTCGGTATGTACGCACATGGCCGATATTGATTACGGCGAGCTGCGTATTTACCCAGGTAACTACGAAAAGTACCTTGAAGCCTCTGGCTTGCAACGCGAACAGTTATTAGCTGAAAACGCGAAAAAAAGCGCTGAAATAGACGAGCTGCAAGACTTTGTTAACCGTTTTGGTGCTAACGCTTCTAAAGCGAAACAAGCCAGCTCGCGCGCTAAAAAAATGGACAAAATTAAACTTGATGAAGTTAAAGCATCGAGTCGAATGACTCCGTCGTTAAGCTTTGACGAGGGCAAAAAAATGTATCGCCAAGCGCTTGAGCTAACCAAACTTGGCCATGGGTTTGACGGTGAAACGTTATTTACCGGCGGCGACTTATTGCTAGAAGCGGGTGCAAAGCTTGCGGTAATTGGCGAAAACGGTGTAGGTAAAACCACTTTTTTACGCTGTTTAGTTAACGAGCTTGAAAGTTTACACGGTGAAGTTAAATGGTCAGAAAACGCGACCTTTGGTTACTGCCCACAAGACAGCAGCAAAGACTTTGATAACGATTTAACGTTATTTGATTGGATGTCGCAGTGGCGCACCGCTAAGCACAACGATTTAATGGTTCGTGGCATGTTAGGGCGTTTATTATTTACTGCTGACGACTCAAATAAGAAAGCCCGTAACTGTTCTGGTGGTGAGAAAAACCGTTTGTTATTCGGTAAGTTAATGATGCAAGACGTTAATGTACTGATAATGGATGAACCAACAAACCACATGGATATGGAAGCCATTGAAGCACTTAACAATGCGCTAAAAGATTTTAAAGGCACGCTTATTTTTGTAAGCCACGACCGTGAGTTTGTATCGTCACTAGCAACCCGTATTGTTGATATTAAAGACAAGCAAGTGATTGACTTTCAAGGTACCTTTGACGAATACCTAGCAAGCTGCGAAGAAAATAAAGTAGCTTAAGAGCTAGGTTAAAGGTTAAAGGTTAAAGGTTAAAGGTTAAAGAAATAGCCTAAACCATTTAAAAGCGGTGCTTATTTAAGCGCCGTTTTTTTGTGTCTGTATTTCGGGGTTCGGGGTTCGGGGTTCGGGGTTCGGGGTTCGGGGTTCGGGGTTCGGGGTTCGGGGTTCGGGGTTCGGGGTTCGGGGTTCGGGGTTCGGGGTTCGGGGTTCGGGGTTCGGGGTTCGGGGTTCGGGGTTCGGGGTTCGGGGTTCGGGGTTCGGGGTTCGGGGTTCGGGGTTCGGGGTTCGGGGTTCGGGGTTCGGGGTTCGGGGTTCGGGGTTCGGGGTTCGGGGTTCGGGGTTCGGGGTTCGGGGTTCGGGGTTCGGGGTTCGGGGTTCGGGGTTCGGGGTTCGGGGTTCGGGGTTCGGGGTTCGGGGTTCGGGGTTCGGGGTTCGGGGTTCGGGGTTCGCCAAAATTATGCTTGGTATTAATTAAAACGCAATTAGTAATTTATTTATAAAAAAGCAAAGAAAGGCTGTGTTTTTTTGCTCATTTGTACTCGCTCTTTGCTCTTTGTGCAAATAGATTTTAAGTGATTTATTCACCACAGAGATTATGAGACGCTGCGCTCTTAGAGGAGAAAAGCAACAAACAGGGTGTAGCAGCTATTGTATAGGCATTTGCATTTTACCCGCGCCTCGCAGCCCGCAGCTCGAAGCCCGTTGTCTTCTCATTTACTCTCATTCGCTTCTCTGTGTTCAAATAGCTTTTAATTAATTATGCACAAGGAGGGCTATGAGGCGCTGCGCTGAAAGAGTAGGTTAAAGGATAAAGGTTTCAGGTTTTAGCACTAGCTCGCGCCTCGCAGCCCGTTGCCCGTTGCTCGTTGCCCGTTACCCGAAGCTCGTAACCTTTAACCTTTAAGTAATAAAAAAGGAGCATTGCTGCTCCTTTTTTAAATATTACTCAGATTTATTTAATATCAAACCTATCGGCGTTCATTACTTTTACCCATGCGTTTATAAAGTCATGTACAAAACGGGTTTTGTTGTCGTCTTGCGCATAAAACTCTGCCAATGCACGGAGGATTGAGTTTGAACCAAACACTAAATCAACCCGCGTTGCCGTGTATTTAGTTTTACCGCTTGCACGGTCAACTATGTTGTACTCGCCTTTAGCTGCAGGTTCCCAGCGGTTGTTCATGTCGGTTAAATTAACAAAGAAATCGTTACTCAGTACGCCTACCTTATCAGTAAAAACGCCATGGTCACTATTGCCATAGTTAGTGCCCAGTACGCGCATACCACCAAGTAACACGCTCATTTCTGGTGCGGTTAAGCCCATTAATTGGCTGCGCTCCAGTAATAGCTCCTCGGCGGATACAGCGTAGTCTTTTTTCAACCAGTTTCTAAAGCCATCATGAATTGGCTCTAATGGCTCGAATGACACTGCGTCGGTCATATCATCAGTTGCATCGCCACGCCCTGGGGAAAATGGTACGGTTACATCAACCCCGGCCTTTTTAGCGGCTTGCTCTACTGCAGCGGTGCCGCCAAGTACAATTAAATCAGCCATACTAACAGGCTTAGTTAAGCTCGCTTGCAGTGTTTCAAGTGCGCTAAGTACCTTGGCTAAACGCGCAGGTTCGTTACCTTGCCAGTTATTTTGCGGAGCTAGGCGAATACGGGCGCCATTAGCACCACCACGGTGATCGGAGCCTCTATAAGTACGTGCACTGTCCCATGCGGTATTAATTAAGTCGGTTTCACTTAATCCACAATTAAGTAGCTTCGCTTTTAAGTCGGTTATTTCAGCGTCGCTTAGGGTGTAATCAACCGTTGGAATTGGATCTTGCCAGATTAAATCTTCGCTTGGTACATCGGCACCTAAATAGCGCGATTTTGGCCCTAAATCACGGTGGGTTAACTTAAACCATGCGCGAGCAAATACGTCAGTAAAGTACTCAAAATCGTCATTAAAACGCTCAATAATTTTACGATATGCGGGATCGAGCTTCATTGCCATGTCGGCATCGGTCATTATTGGGTTTAAACGAATTGATGAGTCTTCCACATCAACGGGTTTATCTTCTTCTTTAATATTAACCGGCTCCCACTGATGAGCACCGGCAGGGCTTTTTGTTAGCTCCCATTCGTAATTGAGTAGCAATTTACAATAGCCGTTATCCCATTTAGTTGGGTAGGTTGTCCATGCGCCCTCAATACCTGAGGTCATGGTATCGCGGCCAATGCCACGGGTTTTATGGTTATTCCAACCAAGGCCTTGCTCATGTACGTCGGCAGCTTCTGGCTCTGGGCCTAAGTTTTCTTCTTTACCATTACCGTGAGTTTTACCAACAGTGTGGCCACCAACGGTGAGTGCTGCGGTTTCTTCGTCGTTCATGGCCATGCGGGCAAAGGTTTCGCGGACTTGATCTGCGGTTTTAAGTGGATCGGGCTTGCCATTAACCCCTTCTGGGTTTACATAAATTAAGCCCATTTGTACTGCTGCTAATGGGTTTTCCATGGTATCGGGTTTATCAACCTGGGTATAACGCTCATCACTAGGCGCAAGCCATTCTTTTTCTGCGCCCCAGTAAACGTCTTTTTCTGGGTGCCAAATATCTTCTCGTCCGCCAGCAAAGCCAAAGGTTTTAAGTCCCATTGATTCATACGCCATATTACCGGCTAAAATCATCAGATCAGCCCATGAAAGCTTATTGCCGTATTTCTTTTTAATTGGCCACAGCAAACGGCGAGCTTTGTCGAGGTTAGCATTATCAGGCCATGAGTTAAGTGGAGCAAAACGTTGATTACCCGTACCGCCACCGCCTCGGCCATCCGCTAAACGGTATGAGCCCGCAACATGCCATGCCATACGGATCATCAGGCCACCATAGTGCCCCCAATCAGCTGGCCACCACGGTTGGCTTTGGGTCATTAAGTTTTTTAGGTCGGTTTTAAGCGCCTCTAAATCCAATGAGTTAAAAGCGTCGGCATAATTAAAGTCGTTATCGTAAGGGCTGGTTTTACTATCGTGCTGATGAAGAATGTCTAAATTCAGTGAGTTTGGCCACCAATCTGTATTGGTGTTTTCAGTTGTGGTATTACTGCCATGCATAACTGGGCATTTACCCGCTTTATGATTATCCATATTGAGCTCCTTTTTAAGTATAAATAAAAACGCCCATGCTTACCGCTTTTGGTATTCACCAATTGGGAGCGCTGTTATTTTTTTGCCATTATATTAATGACGTGTACGGTCTCTGCTTATTCAATATACGTGTAGACGCTTTGATACGCTAGCGCAAGGCGATGCTTTAAAACGATTACAATCATTTATAAATATGATGATGCTGCCAGCAAATGAATATTAAAACTTTTTATAAATTAGATGATCGTTATTAAAAATAGCCACGTAATGTATGCTGAAGGGTTTGAAAGTGACTTAGGTTATCTTAAGTGCACAGTGGAATACCCCCTTCGCCATGAAATTATAGTTATAAAAGGTGTATAAATTATTTATGCACCTTTATTTCTTCCCTATTTTTAACTATTTGAATTTAGTTAAGTAAAAATTCAGGTAGTGACACATACACTAGGCCCTATCTCCTATTGTTCCCTGAGATGTTGATGTAGTTTTTTCCAGCCCACCTTGGGCTGGTTTTTTTTGCCTATAATTACTCCCACCCAAGTTAATGCCAGCTTCCCTATACTCACCCTAGTACCAATGATGTGCGCATGTTAAAGTTAGCGAAGCGATTAATTAATTTTTTAACTAGGCATATCAATGCGTTTTTATTTTTTACTATTTATTGTTTTTATAGGTGCTTCATCTGCAGTGCAAGCTGCTGATAAAAACACCGCGACCTTGGATGAGCAACAGCAACGTGAATTAGCGCAGCTAAAAGAGCCAATGTATAAGCCATTACTTGAGCGTTATATTCTCGACGAATTAAAGTCGGTACGCCAAGATCAACAAAAACTGCGTGAAGACTTAACCAAACAGGTCACTCATGCTCAGTTAGATACCGCTGATAGGGCGCTAACTTACACAACCGACACGATTAACAATGTATTTTTTATTATCACCGCCACCGCTTCTATTTTAGTATTGGTAGGCTGGAATTCACTACGTGATGTAAAAAATAAAGTAGAAGATATAGTAAATACACGAGTTAGTGTTATTACTGACGAGTACGAAGACCGCTTGAAAATTTTAGAAGAAAAACTGCGAGTTCGCTCTGAAGAAATACTCAGTAACCAAGAACGTATATCGATCACCAACGAAGTTCATTCGTTATGGATGCGAGCCAACTTAGAAAGTGATATTGCCAATAAAATTGAAATATTCGATGAAATTTTAAAACGTAAACCAGAAGATGTAGAAGCCATAGCCTATAAAGCGGATGCGTTATTAGAGCTAAATGAGACTGAGCAAGCTATTGAGCTTTGTAATCAAGCTATTGATATAGATAGTGATTATGGTTATGCCTACTGGCAAAGAGCCTGTGCATATGCTTTAACCCATGAACATGCAGATGCCCTAGCTGATATAAAAATGTCGCTTGAGTACTCGCCTAACTTGCGAAACGAGCTACTTCACGAAAGTGCTTTTGCCAGCCTACATGATAACGAAAGCTTTAATGCTATTGTTTCAAATGAAGCCTAGCGTTTAAAGTATAAATCTATTGATTTAGAGAGCAGCTCGTCGAGCTGCTCTTCAAAATCTTCTATATCAATTTCAAAATGATTTAAGTACGCTTTAGCCTGCACCTGAGATAAATTGCGGTTTTTAACGCTATATTGGCGCTCATCTTTTTGCTTGTCGTATCGGGGTAAAAATAATAACTGCGCATAATAAGGCGATTTAATGTGCTTGTTCGCAAAGCGACAAAAATCTTCAATGTGGTCTACGCCATCAGGGCCTAAACAGCCTGGCTCTACTCGATACATTACGCGAATTTTTTTCTCGTCACTTAGCTGCATAATTAATAATTACCTAAAAAATAAAACTCTAACCACTTTACCATCTTTGATCTGATAACTTGAAATAAGCTCTGAACGTTTATCTATAACGTTCGCATCCGTTGAACAGGTTTCTGATAGCTCATGGTCTATTACAATGTCACCATGCACAATACGCTTAATTGGTGATGAGCGCAGACACTTAAGTTTTTTAAACATAATGCCATAACGCGCTATTAGTTTTTCTTTGCCTTTAAATAATAGCTCATTCGGGAAAATATAAAACTCAACATCTTCATCATACATGCGAATAAATTCTTCAATGTTACGCGCGTTGTAAGCGTTTACTAATTGCTCAACAACAGCCAGTGACTCGCGAGACTGTTTTGCTTTGGCTTGTTGCCTTGCTGTGAGTGCTTCTTTTGCTTGTGTTACTGCTTGCTCAGCTTGCGCAACAGCCTGTGCTTTATCAGCTTTACTATTAGGCTGCTGTGCGGGCTTTGTTGATTCACTGCCCAGTACTTGAGAGTCATCTGCTTTTACTTTCTCAACAACCGGCTTTTTTGGTGTATTAGCCTCTTGGCTTAATGTATCAAGCGCATCTTGTTGCTGCGGTGCGTTTTTTTGCTGTGTTTGTTTAGTCTCGTCCAGCTGTGTTGATTGCTCTATAGCATGACTATTTAACGTGAAAGCGGCCAATAAACAGGCACAAATAATAAATAAAGATTTCATGGATTTCCTAAGTACAAAGACTAAATGCAATTAAAGCGCAACATAGCAAATTTTAGGCCTCTGAGATAGTTATTATAACGTTATAACTCACTACCAATACTGCTCAACAGTGATATGCCCCGGCTCTTTTCGGCGATTACGCTTATAGTTTTGAGCCAATAATAATTCTGTGGTGTCTTTAACCATTTGCGGATTACCACACAACATAAATTGCGCGTTATTTGGTGTGGCGCATAATCCAACGTGCTCATATAAAGCGTTGTTTTCAATCACTGTGGTAATTCTACCAGCTAAGCCCTGTAAAGGCGCCTCACGGCTAACAACCGGAATATAGTTGAGTTGACTAGGGTATAATCTTTTTAGTTTGCCAATAAGCTCCTGATAGCTTAAATCGCTATTTTTCCGTACCCCATGCACTAAATTTATGTGTTGATATTTTTGCCATACTTCGCTGTGCTGTAGCATTGATAAAAATGGCCCAATTGCTGTGCCTGTACTCAGCATCCACAATTGCTCACTTGCTGGCACTTCATCTAGAGTAAAAAAACCAGTTGCTCGGCGCTCTATTAATACGGTGTCACCTGGTTTGAGAGTGGCTAAATGAGAGGATAGTAAACCATCAACCACGTTAATGAGGTAAAACTCTAAATCAGGACTTTGAGGGGCGTTAACATAAGAGTAGGCGCGAGCTATACGTTTATCACCGTCCATAATAGAAAGCTTTGTAAATTGCCCTGCTTTAAACGGCTCTACATCAGCGTGAACGGTTATGCTAAATAACGATTCATTCCACCATTTGACTGACTTTACTGTCGCATCAATCCAATTAGACATAGTTACTCCAGAGTTTAAGACGTTTTTCAGCTATCAGCTAAAACTTTAAAATTGTTCACTTTAAAGGCAAGCTTTATAACTTAAACATTAGCATTAAGTTATAAATACTGACAGGGAAATAAATGGGAACACAACGGGCTACGGTTTTCGAGTATCGAGCAACGAGCTAGTGCTAAAACCTGAGATCTTTAATCTACTCTTTCAGCGCAGCGTCTCTTTGCCCTCTTTGTGAATAATGACCTTGCGCGGCATAAAGCTCCGCCTACAGTAAATTTAGAAGTTAACCATATCAGTAGGCGGGAGTTTACCTCGCGCATTTGTGTTTAATATCCTAGACCTGACGCGATATAAAATCGCTGCTACGAAAGGCACTTACTGCTAAAAACAATTTTTCACCACAGAGGGTTCCGAGGCGCTTTGCGCTACACAGAGGTGGATTGGTATTTTTTAAGCATTTCTCTGTAAACTCAGTGTTCTCGATGGTAAATATTTTTTAATTAATGACCTTGCACGGCATAAAGCCCCGCCTAAAGTAAATTTAGAAGGTAACCATATCAGTAGGCGAAAGTTTACCTCGCGTATTTTAATCTGACATCTAAAGTCTAATTTCTTGTTTAAACACAGAGAAGTGAATGAGAGTAAATGAGAAAACAACGGGCTTCGAGTGACGAGCTGCGAGCTAGTGCTAAAACCTAGGAACATAAAGCTCGAAGCCCTTGGCCCGAAGCTCGCATCAAAATCTCAGGCATAAAAAAAGCCGCATAAAATGCGGCTTTGGGGGTTTAGTCTCACTTCACTTTGGGCGTGTCTCCAAAACTTAGTGAATACGTTACCAAGGAACTGTTATATTTAACCTGAACTCTGGATAGTAAATCTCTTAACCAAAGTTCAGGTTATTTAGTTAATTAAATTGACTCTAGGGCAATTTTAACCATTTCGTTGAACGTGGTTTGACGCTCATCGGCAGGTGTTGCTTCGCCGGTGATCACGTGATCGCTTACGGTAAATAAAGCCATTGCTTTTGCGCCATACTCTGCTGCTACGCCGTATAGGCCAGCTGTTTCCATATCTACAGCAAGTACACCTAATTTATCTAAGTCTTTATAGAAAGTGTCATCAGCTTGATAGAAAGTATCGGTAGTAAATACGTTACCTACTTTTGCATCAATGCCTAAATCTTTAGCCGCATTAACGCCGTTTAAAAGTAAATCAAAGTTAGCAATCGCTGCAAAGTCAGTACCACGAACGCGGGCACGGTTCACGTTAGAATCTGTGCTTGCACCTTGTGCAAAGATTACGTCGCGAATTTTAATATCGCTGCCAATACCACCACAGGTACCAATACGGATAATATTTTTAACGCCAAAACTAACAATAAGCTCACGAGCATAAATTGACATTGAAGGAATGCCCATGCCAGAACCCATAATGCTCACTGGCTTACCTTTGTAAGTTCCAGTAAAGCCGTACATGTTACGTACGCCAGTTACTTGCACTGCATCATCTAAAAAGTTTTCAGCAATATATTGTGCGCGTAGCGGATCGCCTGGCATTAATACTGTTTCGGCAAAATCACCTACGTTTGCACTGATATGCGGAGTACTCATTGATTGTTTTCCTTTTGTTTGGCTAAAAGCCCTATTACTTTAAAAATATAGTAGCGTATTTTTAAATTACTTAACTGTATTTAGCTTATCGACAAAGCCATCACCATACTCTAACGCTTTTAGGTTAAACCATTGCGCAAGTGTTTGACCGATATCAGCAAAGCTATTGCGCTCACCCAGTGGCGTGTTGTTCATTCCTGGCTGATAAGCAATAACTGGCACATACTCACGAGTGTGCTCTGACCCTGGAAAGGTAGGGTCACAGCCATGATCGGCGGTGATCATTAATAAATCATCTGGCTTTAATTGCTCTAAAATAGTTGGTAAGTAATCATCAAACTCTTTTAGCGCTTTAGCATAGCCAACAGGATTTCTGCGATGGCCAAACTTTTCATCAAAATCAACTAAATTGGTAAAAATCAAACTGTGATCCTGCGCAGTTGCCATCACTTCACTAGTTTTTTCTAGCAAGTTCATTAACCCTGGTGCTTTATGCTTTTGGGTAATGCCTTGGTGCGCATAAATATCTGAAATTTTACCAATACTAATTACTTCGCCACCGTCTTTTGCAAGTACATCAAGCAATGTTGGCGAAGGTGGTAATACTGAATAATCACGACGATTACCGGTTCTGGCAAAGTCTTGACTATTTGAACCCAAAAATGGCCGCGCAATCACTCGTCCTATATTCATTTCATCAAGCAGCGCCCGTGCGATTTCGCATACTTGATAAAGCTTCTCTAGGCCGAATGATTCTTCATGCGCGGCTATTTGAAACACACTGTCAGCTGAGGTGTAACAGATTGGTTTACCTGTTTTTACGTGCTCTTCACCTAGCTGCTCTAAAATGGTGGTTCCCGATGCATGGCAATTGCCTAAAATGCCCGGAATACCTGTACGAGCAATAAACTCGTCTACAAATTCTTGTGGGAAACTCGGTTGTGTTTTTGGGAAATATCCCCAATCAAATAACACCGGCACGCCAGCCATTTCCCAATGTCCCGATGGCGTGTCTTTTCCGCTTGAAAGCTCTTTTGCATAACCCCACGCGCCTTGTGGCTCATTGCGATCAGCAATTAAACAGGGTTCTTTACCAGCGGCTTCACATGCATCTACTAACCCTAATTTTGAAAGGTTAGGAAGCGAAAGCTTGCTGCCAGTTTCGTCATAATATGCCTTGAGTAAATGTGCGAATGTATTAGCACCTACATCACCGAATTTATCTGCATCGGGTGCTGCGCCAATTCCTAAACTATCCGCCATTAAGATAATTGCTCTTGCCATTGTGACCTCACATCTGTTCTAGGTGGTTACTTTATCCGCTCTTCGATTTTTCCGTACAGGACATAAGTCCTGTTTCATAAAACCTAAACATTATAAATTTGCACTCTTAAGCGAAGCAAAAGAGATTAATCGTGTCTTTTTTGCTATTGTGATCTACCAACAATATATCCTTCTGTGTGGGTGAGAACTTTAGTGACACGAACTATTATAGCTATTGCAGGCGCATCGGCGTCCGGCAAATCTCTATTTAGCCAAACAATATACAATGAATTGGTGAATGAGCTTGAACCAGGCGCTATCGCCATTATTGAAGAAGATGCTTATTACAAGGATCAATCGCATTTGCCGATGGCACACCGTACGCAAACGAATTACGACCATCCTGATGCATTTGAACACGAATTAATGCTTGAGCATTTAACACAACTTCGTAATGGCCACTCAGTTGAAGTACCAACTTATGATTATGCCCAACATACACGCAGCGATAAAACACGCCGTGTGGCTTCGGCTAAAATACTCATTGTAGAAGGTATTTTATTACTGAGCGATAAAGCACTTAATAAAGAATTTGATATTAAGGTGTTTATAGATACACCGCTAGATATTTGTTTAATGCGCCGAATGCAGCGCGACATGGAACAAAGAGGCAGAACATTACAATCTGTTGTTGAGCAATATCAAGCAACTGTTAGACCGATGTTTTATCAATTTATTGAGCCTTCAAAGCATAACGCTGATTTAGTTGTGACTCGAGGCGGTATGAATCGCGTTGCGATTGATATTATAAAAAGTAAAATAAAATACATTTTACAAGAATAACAACGGGAAACGTTTGTATGACAACATTTATGAGCTTAGTAGGCATGATGGTGCTACTAGGCATTGCCTTTGCGGCTTCAACTAACCGCAAAGCAATTAGTTTAAGAACCGTTGGTATAGCGTTTGCTATGCAAGTCGTTATTGGCGGTTTTGTTCTGTTTTTTGAAGCAGGCAAAAATGTATTAACAAGCATGTCAGCAGCTGTTTCATCGGTTATTGGTTATGCAAATGACGGTATTGGGTTTTTATTTGGTCCGCTAGCGTCGCAAGATACGCTTGGTTTTATATTCGCAATTCAAGTATTGCCGGTTATTGTGTTTTTCTCAGCGCTTGTAGCTGTTTTATATCACCTTGGCATTATGGATTGGATAATTAGAATTTTAGGCGGTGGTTTACAAAAGCTTTTGAAAACCTCGCGTACAGAATCGCTTTCAGCAACGGCCAATATTTTTGTGGGCCAAACTGAAGCACCGCTAATAGTTAAGCCATTTATAGCAACAATGACTAAGTCTGAATTGTTTGCAGTAATGGTAGGTGGTTTAGCCACTGTAGCAGGCTCTGTAATGGCCGGTTACGTAATTATTGGTGTAGACCTTAAGTATCTTATTGCGGCAAGCTTTATGGCGGCGCCAGGTGGTTTTTTAATGGCAAAAATGATTGTGCCAGAAACAGAAACTCCTAAAGATAACTTAGCAGATTTAGATTTAAGTGATGATGATAAACCAGTTAATGTAATTGATGCAGCAGCATCAGGCGCAGCTAACGGCATGCATCTAGCACTTAACGTAGGTGCAATGCTACTTGCCTTCGTGGCGTTAATTGCTCTACTAAACGGTTTATTAGGCGGCGTTGGTGGGTGGTTCGATTACCCAACATTGACGCTTCAAGAAATATTAGGCTATTTATTTGCTCCTGTTGCATGGTTACTCGGTGTACCGTGGGATGAAGCAATTATAGCCGGCAGCTTTATTGGTCAAAAGATAGTAGTAAACGAGTTTGTTGCTTACTTAGACTTTATAAATTATCGCGATACGTTAAGTGCTCACACGCAAGCAATTGTTACTTTTGCATTGTGTGGATTTGCTAACTTATCATCGATAGCCATTTTACTAGGTGGATTAGGCGGTATGGCGCCTAGTCGGCGAAAGGATATCGCACGCTTAGGGCTCAGAGCAGTGTTAGCAGGATCTATGGCTAACCTTATGAGCGCAGCAATTGCTGGGTTTTTCCTCTCGCTAGCTTAGAAACTTAAAGAGATGATCCATCTGTTGCAAAACAATAGGATAGCGCTTTAAGGGGTTAAAGCACTATCTGACTTGAACGATACTTCACCAAGGGCCGCAAGGCCCTTTTATCGTTTTTATAGCCTCTACTTTCTAAATCCTCAACAACTCGCCCCCCAAAATTATGCTTTGCTAAACCTTCATTCACGCACTCCTTACGCCATAAAAAGCCATCATTGCACTCACTAAAAAATATGAACAACTGTGTAACTGCAGAAGCATTTAATTGTCAGCCCTTTACAAAAGGCGCTTAAGAGTGCGAAGTTAACAAGGATGAATGGCTGTGAAGAGGTAATATAGGCATTATTAAGCGGGAACTTTTTGAGCTTTTCTGCGCTTGGCCGACCTAAGCTTTAATTTTTTACATAACGGTTAATGTAAGGTTCATAGCCAGACTCTGCTTTAAGTTGCTTTAGAGCTTGATTAAAACGTTCTACGATCACAGGTGAAGCGGCTTTATTAAAACCAATATGATTGCCTTTAAGTTCATCTACATGAATTTGTTCGAGCTTTACTAAATCATCTCTAGAGTATCCAAACGGCTCAGTTTGATGGTCAATGGTAAAGTTAGATCCAATAATTAAATCGATGCGTTTTTTAAAAAACAGTCGCATAAACGAGTCAGTGTCGCTAAATAGCAATAAGTTTTTATCAGCTACAAACCCAAGTCGGCGCACCAGCATTTCATAAATATCACCACGCACTATGCCTAACGAATAGTTTTTAGCTTGGGTGATATCGTCCATCACAATATGTTCGCTGGTTTTTAATTTATAAAAATAGGTTTGATTTGACACCAAGGGTCCAACCCATTGAAAAAGAGGTTCTCGCTCTTGCGTTTTTGCCAAAGAAATAATGGCTGACTGTGGGTTATTTTGCACTAAGTGGTAAGCGCGCTTCCAGGGTAGCATAATAAACTCGCACTCTAGTGCGGCACGGACACAGGCATCTTTTACTATATCATGATTAATACCCGCCAATTGGCCAGCACTACTTTGAAAGTTATACGGAGGAAAACTTTCGGTATAAATAACCAGCTTAGGCTCAGCAGCCTGAATTTTTTGGCTAAATAACAGCACAAAAGCTAATAATATAAATTTATAGATACACACCCCCTGTGGTTTAAGTAATAACTTTAACCTAGAAAACTCGTAGAGACTATTAATTTATAACGCTGTTTGTAATGTTAAAATAGCAGATGACGTAAATAGCAATAAAATGACGAGAATGCTAAAGCGGTGGTGGGATGTTCTTAAATTTTGGGCACAAAAAAAGCGCCTTAAGCGCTTTTTTTCATTTTACTTAAAAAGTAAAATTATAGAGCTGTGATGTTATCAGCTTGAGGACCTTTTTGACCTTGTGAAAGAGTGAACTCTACACGTTGGCCTTCAGCTAAAGTTTTGAAACCTTCGCTTTTGATTGCTGAGAAATGTGCGAAAACGTCTGGACCGTTTTCTTGCTCGATGAAACCAAAACCTTTAGACTCGTTGAACCACTTAACTGTACCTGATACGATGTTAGACATAGTATTATTCCTGATATAAAAAATTAAATTGTGCCCTAATGGGCGGTGTAGCAAAAAATGAGATGGTACTTAAAAACTTCAGGACGGTACTACAAGTATTACTTATACAACAACGAAATGGAGATTTATAAATTATCATGCTTTCTTTCTAGCTGAGGCCTACTATATAGAGTTACAGGGGTAAGTCAACCCTTTATGTGATTTAATTAATAAAATAACCTTCGCAGCTCACTTTACATGTTAAGCACTTGTTTAAGCAGCTTAAAATTCAAATTCTAACGCCATTCTAAAGCTATGATTCTTCTCTGACTGGCTGATTTCAGTAATAAAACCGGCTTCCCACTTTAATTGTTTTTGTCCATCAAAGCGATGCAAGCCTATAAACCCAGGGCCAATACCCACAAAGTCTTCACCAAGATACACCTCAACCGCGGGCTGAAAAGCAGACAAGTATCGGTAGCGATACTGCGCTCTAAACTCGCTTTCCCATTCGTTCTCTATATCTTGCCCCCATTCGTATACTAAAAAAGCATTCATGGTGAGGCTTGCACGACCAAACTCTTTTTCAATTACAAAGCCGGTGGTTGCTTCGTATGCGTCGGCGTCATGCTGTTTTTCAAATTCAAATAATGCGCCCCAATCAGCCCATAACCGGCCTTGCTCTATTAACTGCCAACGAAGCTCCAATTCATACGCTTGCAAGCCAAAGTCACCGTTATCATCGCGCTCACCCACGATGTAGCCTTCCAATGCCATGGTGTCGTTTATTGCGCCGCCTAAGCCAACGCGCTGCGCTAAAATATTACCACTGTCGGTTTGATGCGACACAAGCCGCCATTCTAACTCGCGCTCAAACGGCAACACATACGGATGATAAACTTTATCTACTACTATGCCATCAGCATAAGCCAGCTTAGGTATTAATAAACAAAAACCAATTAATACAGTGGCTGCAAATAGGTTTATTGCTTTCATGATTTTTCCTTAGTGATTAATTTAGGAATAAAATAACAAACAGATAAAAATAACACGCTGCTCAACGCATAGCTTAAAACACTGGTTAAATTAGGCGTAGCCTCATAACCAATCAGAGCGCGCAATACTCGTCCAAACTCTGAGTTTTCGGTTAAAATGGCACGTAAATCCCATACGGTTACCGTTGTTGCTATCAAATCAATTTGGCTCGCCAAATCAAGCGCCACAACTAGTTTTGCCGCACTATTTAATGCTAACAATACCAATAAAGGGGTAAGTCCAAAGCGCTGTTTGATTGCACTCAATAAAAAATACAACAACACGCTAAAGCTGCTGCATATTCCCAAACCTAAAAAAGTGCCAATAAATAAACTTTGTGCCGCTTCGTTGTTTTGCCAAAAGCCAATCAGGTAAATAATGTAGTGACTTAAATAAAGTGTCATTACGCTGATAATCGCAATCATAAAAGCAGCTGTTGCTTGTTTAATGGCGTAGTACAGTGCACTAATAAAAATTAAAATACACAAACCAATTTGGGCATATTCTAAACCCTGATAGTCAAACAAGGGGCTAATTAACGGCGCACTTTTTACAAACAAAAATGAAAGCCCGATCCCTAAAATAAGCCCTCCCAGCAATTTCATTAAACTTTGCTTGGCTACAACTTGGAGTAAAATAAGTAAAATGGCCACCGGCAGTAACTGGTTTAGACTCATCACTAGACTAGTTATTAGCATTAGAGCGCTCCTTTTCAGTCACTATGACAGCACCACGTGCCGTATTGGGCGAAAACTCGCCAAAAAATTCATAACGCCCAGGTATTAACGGCCCGATATAAATAACGCTTTTGCGCTTAGGGTAAAGTACTTTCTCTCGATTGAGATCGAAACTGTCGAACTCTTCAGGCGTACTATCTTGGTTTTCGATTAACAAGCGTACCTTTTTATTAGCTGGCACGACGATTTCTGCGGGGTAAAACAAATGATCTTTAAGTACAATAAGATAGTCTTTACTGGCGGCGTTAAATGATAAAAATACACAACAATATAAGTAAGGCCTAATAAGTCGTTTAATCACATTTAGCTCCTGCAAAAACTACCTGTACTTTTAAGCCACCCAAATCACTATCCGTTAAGTGAATTTCAGCGCGATAAATAGCAATAATATGCTGCACTATTGCCATGCCCAAACCCGCACCTTGTTCACCCGAAGGGTGTTGGTCACCGCCAACACGATAAAAACGGTTAAATATCCGTTGTTTTTGATCGTCCGTCATACCTGGGCCACTGTCTTCTATTTGCCAAATACGCTGCTTGTGCATCTGCTTTAGCGTTATTTTTATTTGTCCATTGGCTGGTGCGTACTTTATGGCATTACTAAGTAGGTTTGAAATCAACGTCACTAAGGTAAATTCATCACCGTTAATGATAAAGTCATCTCCCTCAAGACTAATAGTGTGGTTTTTAGCCTCTATTTTTTCATACAACTGGCTAACACCTTCTTGCGTGATCGCTAATAATGACAGCTCCTTAAACTGTTTTTGCCACTGCTCTGGCTGAGTACGCCCTAATATTAGCATTTGCTCTACTATATTGGATAGTCGGTTAATACCTTGAGTCATGGCCTGTAATTCTTGGTTATCGCCTTGTTGAGCAGCCAAATTATGCACATTAATTTTTAAACTGCTCAGGGGAGTACGTAATTCATGTGCCGCATCAGAGGCAAAAAAACGCTCTCGTAAATAGGCGGTTTCTACGCGTTTAAATAAATCGTTTAAGCGGCTGATCACCGGTTTTATCTCTTCATCAGTCACCTGCCAATTGATCGCAGTAAAATCATTTGCTTGGCGCAGAGCTAACTGTTTTGATAAACGGGTTAATGGTGCCAGGGCATATTTAACAAAAAAGCTAATAAATAGCGCAAGCAAAGGAACCGCCCAAAGCATAGGCAACATGGCTGATAAAATCACTGCCTCGGCAAGTTCAAACCGCTTAGCAATCGGCTCGGCAACAATCACGGTGCGTAAAGAAGTGACAAAAACGAATACCCGCATTCGCTGCCCTGCAATATTAAGCGTTTGAAAACCCGCTTGATACTGGCTCAAATCAAGATTTAATTCGTCAGAGCCACTAAGGAGCTCACCAGCTTGCCAAATTTGATACAGTAACTGGGCGCTTTCTTGCATTTTTGGCGCCATGGCGTTTATAGATAAAGGCTGTTGCATCAACACTCCAGCGACTACTTTTAGCTCACTATCGAGTAATTGCTCACCATGGCTCATACTTTTTTGGTAGCCTTTGACTAAAGCTAAAAAGCACGTTAACACCATCATTGATAGTAAAATAAGAGTTAAACGCTTACGAATTGACATAGAGTATGGTTACCTTAGTAAATTCAAGTTTGTGCAATCTAGGGGCGTTTTAATCACGTGAACTATCTCTTTCCTATGACATAACCAATACCACGGAGAGTTTTAATAAAATCGCTGGGGAATTTTTTTCGTAGGTGATGAATATGCACTTCAATGGTGTTAGAGCCAACCTCTTCACCCCACTGATACAGCTTGTTTTCTAACTGCTGTTTAGATTGCACGCGACCTTGGTTTTCCAATAGTGCCTTTAGCAGCATGTATTCTTTTCGTGGCAGAGAAAGCAGCTCATTGCTGAGTGTGACACTATGCGCTGACGTGTCCATAGTCACTTCACCACACTGTAATAAACTCGACTGAGCTTGATTTACTCGTCGGCTCGCTACGCGCAAACGAGCAAATAATTCGGCTGGTTCAAATGGCTTAGCTAAATAATCATCAGCGCCCATATCAAGCCCTTGCACCTTGTCATCTATGCTACTTCGTGCAGTTAGTATAACCACCGGAATCACTTTTTTTGCGCTTTTATGTGCTTTAGAATTTGTGAACCATCACCATCGGGTAAACCTAGGTCAAGTATAACCAACTCTATTTCACCACTGCCTAAGCATTGCAATGCATGCTTAACCGTTGCGCTATGCTCTACACTGTAGCCTTCTTGGCGCAATGAGCGGCAAAGCCCTTGCGCCACAAGATGATCATCTTCAACTAATAATAAATGCATTGTTTATTTTGTTATCTCTGTAGTTTTTTATCTACTTTAGCTAATAAAGAGCTAATTGCTTGTTGACGATATTTATCAGCTTTAGCACGAGTATCACGAATACCTGCTGCTTGCGCAACTAACAAATGGGCTTTAGCTTGCTCATATTCACGTTCGTCATATAAAAACTCACCATACAAGTAGTTAGTATCAATGCCTTTTTTGTTAAAAGTGAGCGCTTGCTTAAAAAACTTGTCGGCGGTGTCATCATCACCAAAACCAATAGGCCAACCGGGCACCTTACTGTATAAGGTTGCAAGGCTTGCATACGCTGAGCCACCTAAAGCACTGTCGTCTATTTTAAGGGCTTGCTCTAATGACGCTTTTGCATCTTTAGCATAGCCCAGCGCCCCTAACCCGCCCTTTGCGCCAGCAAAACTGGCCAGTACAATGCCGTTCCACGTATAGCTATTTGCTGAATCAGGGTAGCTTTCAATAAATTGAGCACTTTGCTCACTTAGTTGAGTAAAGGCTTTGATTTGTGCATCATCTTTAAGCTCATAATTAGCAACCGCCCACTGCTGTTGAATAGCGAGTAAATCGCTTTGTTCGTCTGCAAATACCGGCGATGAAAACACACTAACAATGCTTAAATAAGCTACTAAAGTAAATTTTTTCATAATAAATCCTCTATTAACCTAAAAACTGTTTTATTTTAGGGAGCTGTTTAGCAATTGCGTTATCCACAATACGTGGAAAAACACCATTGATACGTACAAAAAGCTTCTCAGGAAAACCAATAAATCGTCTGGTTTTATTTGAGTTTAATAACGCAACTAACTCATCAGCCACCGTCTGCGGGGAGTCCATTTGATTACCAAGCGCCTTATTCATTGCTCGTGTTTGTGCATCATTAATATCTGTATCGGTTGCTCTTGGTGCTAAATAACTAACTTTAACGGGTGTATCTGAAAGCTCTCGTGATAGCGCTTCGCTAAAACCACGTAAACCGAACTTACTAGCACAGTAAAGTGTTTGATATGGGTAACCTATACTGCCAAATGACGACCCAACATTAACTATGGAGCCTTTATTCGCATGCAACTGCGCTAAAAACAGCTGACATAATTTCATAGGGACGGCTAAATTAGTGCTCAGTAGATTATCAATTTGCTCACTACTCGATGCACTTAAGCTTTGCATTACATTAATACCTGCATTGTTTATGAGCAACTTAGCGCCCCCTAATTTTTTGGCTTTAATGGCGAGTGCCAACATGTTTTCGGCAACCTTTAAATCCCCCACAAAAACCATACTACCGGGACATTGGCTACTTAGCGTATTGAGGGCATCACTATTTCGCCCCACCAAGAGTAGTTGCCAACCTTGGCCGTGTAGTGTTTTGGCAATGGCTTGACCAATTCCACCTGTCGCACCAGTTAATACACATAAGCCGGTATTCATGCGTGTTGCTCTTGTGCTGATGCTTTAAAAAACGGCTCGTCGTCTAAAGCGCGAAAAATATCGCCGTACAAACGGTAAAAACATTTTGCGCCATGTAAAATAGCCTGCTGATCCGCCTCGTCGGTAATTTGATTCATTAAGTTTTCAAAAAACTTAACATGCTCTATATCAAGCGCGCCGTGAGAGGTTAAATAGCTAAACGCTTTTTTAGGAAGCCCTATTGCATTCGCTATGTTTGATGCGGCACCGTCGGCTAGCGCAATTGAGGTCCCCTCTAATACGTGAACCATGCCAAAAAAGCTAAGCGGATTTTTACGTGCAATACTATCGTAGGCATACGACACCATCATTTCAGTGGCGAATTGTGGCTGACTATGACGCACACTTTCTTTATCAAACCCACAGGCTGCAATGTCGTTTAGCACCCACTCTTGATGACCAATTTCTTCTTCAATATATTCAGCTACCGCTTCACGTAACCATTCTTGCTCATCAGTTAAACGTGCGCCAAGTGACATCATTAAAGGAACAGTGTGTTTTACATGATGATAAGCCTGCGCTAAAAACGAGGCGTACTCTTCAAGCGTGGCTTGTCCGTTAAATACACGCTGTATAATTGGCGCAGCTAATAAGTACTCACGCTCGTTTTGAGTTTGTGCTTTTAATGTATTAAAAAAATCACTCATGGATCACTTCTCCAAGTCGGTAAAACTGTTCAAAAATAGGGCTGTAGTGCTGGCTAATTGCCGCTCGTTTAGGGCGATTATTAGCGGTTAATAACCCTTGCTGCTCGTTTAAAGGTTGGGCCAAACGATGCCACTTTTTAATCTGTGCGTAGTCAGGAAGTTGCTGGTTTACTGTTTTTAAATGTGCTGTTAATTGCGCATCACTAAACTTGGGAGCCGCATAAATAAGCGCGCTTAAAAATGGCTGGCTTTCACCAAACACCATCGCTTGCTGTATCGCACTTTGGCTTAAAATTAATGATTCAGGCCATTCAGCGCTAACATTACGCCCCATACTGGTGATGATCAGATTTTTTACTCGCCCTTTTATGTACAGCTTATTATTACGCTTAGATACTAAGTCGCCAGTGGCGTACCAGGTATTTGGGTTATGCGGCGCTTGATTTAAATACCCTAAAAATAACGATCCTTTAATAAATAACTCACCATTTTCAACTTTCGTTTCAACGTGCCCTAGTACTTCACCAGCACTATTTACATCGTCATAATTTGGGGTGTTTAAACTCACTACTGAGGCCGCCTCAGACAGACCATAACCTTGATAAACCGGTAGGTTATATTCTCGTGCAGTTAAAATTAAAGACTCACTAACCCGCGCCCCGCCAACAGCAATAAACTTAAGTGACTTTGGTGGTTGCCAGCCTTGTTTTGCAAAGGCAATTAAACACGTTAATAACTCAGGCACTAAAATAAGGGTGTTAGGTTTTACACTATCGATTGCGCTAATGAGTTTGTTAGGGTTTTTTATCCCTGAGCCAACAAAACCTAATTCGTTTAATGGCATTAAATGTACACAACCGCCACTTAACAAAGGCGCATAAATACCTGCAATATTTTCTAGCAATACAGGTAGTGGCAGTAAACATAAGTGAGTTGGTTTACTTATATTTATTTGCTCACATAATGACTGAGCTACCTGCATCTGGCTTTGTGTTGATAAACACACCCCTTTTGGCTCGCCAGTAGAACCTGAAGTAAATGTGATTTTTTGAGTGCCAGTAAAATAGTCCACAGGCTCAATCGCATCGAGCTGATAAATATAAAGGGTATAATGCTCAAATAATGTTACTGACAGCGAATGCTTACCTAGCGAATGACGAGGCATATCACTAATAAAAAACTGCGCACCGCATTGAGCTAACACATACTGTGTTTGCTGCTGACTAAAAAAATGGGCAATAGGCACCGCAACCTTGTTGGCAGCGCTGGTTGCGGCATCCACAACCAGCCAAGCGGGTGTATTATCAAGCTGAAAGGCCATTGCACCAGAGTCTAAAGCGGTAAAAATAGCTGTCAGCTTATTGGTTTCTTGTTGTAACTCCAAAGCGCTTATAGGCAGTACCTGATTGGCTAAGTAGCTAACAACCACGGGTTCATTCGCTACCTTATTAATATTATTTAATAGGCTCATAAGCGCTCCAACGCAGTCATCAATGCATTAACTTGTTGTGTGTTTTGTTGTTTAATATTTAACAGCATGGGTGTGTTTAGCACTTGCTGATGTGCCTGCGCTAAATTAACAATGCACACCGTAGGCTGATTCTCATAATAGCTACCCCAGCTCTTTGGCTGATCAACTACAGTGCTATTAGCCAGTGCAATTTCGTTGCAGGTAACACCTAGTAGGCGCAGTAAGGCGCGTACTTTTTTGGTAGCGCAAAACACTAAGTAGCTCGCGCCAAAGCCGCGCAAAGCTTCATTTACAATAATAAAGTGAGATAACGTGGCTTTACGATGTGTTGAGCAAAGGTTACCTAGCTCAAACACCGTATTTCGCGGTGTGCCTGGTGGTAAAAATTGTTCAATGGCCGCAGCTAAATATTGCTCAATAAATAAAGCAGAGGTTGCACTTCTTAAACCTAAAGTGCACTGACCTTGCACAGTTTGGTACTGGCATAGTAACGGCATAAATGAAGTAAGGTGAGCATTGTACGCCGTTAAAAACCCTTGTTTAACGGTGTTTTCAAGGCGCTGGCGGTGCTCATCATTTTGCGTAGCAGTAAAAAAATGAAAAGGCTGTTGAAACCGCACAGCGGGTGAATGATGTTGAGCTAGTTGCATAAAAGCATCGCCTGTATTAAATCTATAGATAGAATTTAATTGGCGAAACTTAAATAAAACTTAAGGTAAGTTAATTTTTTTAAAAATTGGCTATCACGGTTTTATTACGGCCCGTTTCCTTCGCGTGATAGAGCGCTTTGTCAGCGCATTTATATACTTGATCGATATCATCGCTATGCTGTGGCCAAGTAGCGATACCAATAGATGCATTTATGTAGCCTACTTTTGCCATTGATGTGGTGGCTACTTGGTTACGTAAACGCTCAGCGATAACAAACGCACTATCACTATTTTCGTTAGGTAATACCAGTAAAAACTCTTCTCCACCAGTGCGTGACACAATATCATGCTTGCGCGATAACGATTGTATAATACGAGTAAGGGTTTTTAATACTTCATCACCCGTATCATGGCCAAAGGTATCATTAACCCGTTTAAAGAAGTCGATATCAATTTCAAGCACTGCAAACGGGATCTGCTTATCCATCAAATTTTCAAGCAATATGTTTAAACCCCGCCGGTTATGCGCGCCGGTTAGCGGATCGGTAAGTGCATCTTGACGTAATTGTCCCATTTGCGATTGCAAAACATGAATGCCTTCTAACATCGCGTGTTTAAGCTGGTTACTTTCGAAGTACCAAGACTTAATACTTTTAAGATGATCCACGTTTTTCTTATCGGTCGATAAATTAGCGCTATCGGCTAATAATCTTAACGGCTTAGCAATATAGTGAGCTAACATAGCAATTAATAAAAAAGTAATGATTACTATGGGTAACATTCGCTTAAGCACCTGCCCTTGAAAAGTATCAAGCGTAGCAAGGGTTGCCGCTTCACTTCGCTGGGCAACAATCCCCCAATTAGCAAGTCCTACGTGGGAAAACCCGGCCAGCATAGCCACTCCCTGGCTATTTATAACCCGAGTGAATCCATCTTCACCTTGCAAAACTCGCTCTATAACTGGGTTATTAAATACTTGCTCGCCAATGCGCTTAGAATCAGGGTGATAAAGTAAGGTTTTATTATCAGCAACCACATAAAAGTACGCTCCGCCATCGTAACTATGTTGTTTTAACAAAGCATTTAAAATACTCTGCTGCTCTAAATAGAAGCTACCGCCAATATAACCATAATAATTCCCTACCGAATCAAACAGTGGATAAGAAACGACAATAATTAAATTATTCGCAAGCGAAATATAAGGCAGACTAACCTGCGGCTGCTGCGATTTAAGAGCCAGCTTAGAATGGACTGAATTAACCGTTTTATTAATAATATTTAAAGACACAGGTGAGGCTGCTTTAACAACACCTTGCATGTTAATTGCCACCGAATTAAAGCTATGCGTCTGATTTAAAAGCCGATCGGTTTCAGATTGAAGTAACTCAGTGTTGGTAATATCATCGGCAATAATTTTGGCTGAAAACTCAAGTTGCTGCATCGCTGCTGTTAAAAAGTGCTCAGTTGCTGAGGCTAACTTACTGGCAAATACATGATTACTTTGCAGGGTATCTTCTATTACCCGTTCTTTTTGGACTTGATAACTAATATATAAACCACTAAACAAAATAGCAGCTGCAGCGGGCATAGCTAACAAAAGAATTAATTGCCTAAGTTTAAAAGTAAATGGTGATCGAAAACGCAACTTAATATCATCCTAAGCAAATAAAAACGACTGCTATGCACTGCATACATCATTAATATAATACATAAATCGCACTATGTGACCTAATTTTTGTTATTTTAAGGATGATTAAATCATACGATTTATATTTGCTGGGTTTTGCAGTTAAGCTCAATAATAGTTAAGCTGCGTGTACTTTATTTTTATTTAGCCTTGAGGTGTGTGTTGCTAAATAAGTACTTGTTATCGTCTTCTCTTTTTTTAATCGGATGTTTCATGCCAATAAAATCTTCTTTTGCCGATTCTGCGCTGTCACTTAAGCAGCAACTAGGGCAAAAGCTTATGCTCGATTTACGCTATTTTTGTCAGCAAGGCAGTAGCCAACGCTGCAGAACGCCATTAACCGAATTGCCCGATGAATTAGCAAAAGCAATAAGTCGTTATGATATTGGCGGGGTGATTTTATTTTCTGAAAACACCCAAAACATAGAACAAATAATTAACCTTAATCAGCAGCTACAACAAGCTGCATCTAAATCTAAGTCAGGCCTACCACTGTTTATTTCTATTGACCAAGAAGGCGGACGCGTAGCTCGTTTACCTCGTGATGTGGCCACCTCATTCACCGGTAATATGTCAATTGGCGCAACTTATCCTGAGCACGGTACTTATTTCGCAACCCAAACGGCAAATATACTGGCCACTGAACTCTCGGTGCTTGGTATTAATGTAAATTATGCGCCAACGGTTGATGTAAACATGAACCCTGACAATCCGGTTATTAATGTACGCTCTTTTAGTGAAACCCCCGATGAAGTTGCGGCAATGGGTGCAGCACAAGTTATTGAGTTTGAAAAAAACGGTATAATTAGCGCTATAAAACACTTTCCAGGACATGGCGATACCAATGTAGATAGCCATACCGGCTTACCTAAAGTGATGCATTCAAAAGAAGTCATTTACGCTCAAGATTTAGCGCCGTTTAAACAGATTATTGAGCAGCATAGTCCTGGGATGATAATGACCGCGCATATTCAATACCCTGAGCTTGATAGCAGTACATTAACCAATGTAGACGGTAAGCAAATGATTAAACCCGCGACCATGTCACGTAAAATCATGACCGATATCCTTCGCGATGAGCTGAACTATCAAGGCGTAGTGGTAACCGATGCACTTGATATGGCCGGTATTAGCCATTTTTTTAGCCCAACTCAAGCGATTATAAACACCTTTGCAGCTGGGGTTGATATTGCGCTGATGCCAATAGAAATTAGAACGCCTGAGGATATAAATAAACTTGATGCGCTCATTAACTCTTTAGTCAGTGCTGTTAAAACAGAGCAACTAGACGCAGACGAAATTGCTCATTCGACGCAGCGAATTACCTCACTTAAACATCAATTTAAATTAAACGCTTTACCTAACCCCATTAATGCATTGGCCAATGCCAAACACATTATTGGTAATAAAGCACATCGCGAATTGGAAGCATCACTGGCATTAGCGGCAATTACCCAAATAAAAAATAACAATAATACGCTGCCGCTTAAACTTGGCGCTGATCAGCATATTCATATTATTATGCCCGACACCCGCAAGTGCATGGCAATGCAACAAGCAATTAGTGCGTTAAGTTCACAACCACTCAGTTTTAGTTGCAGCAGCTTACAGGGCTTTGACCCAAGTGAAGCGCAGCGCAACATAAACCAAGCAAGTATTGTTATTGCTGGCAATGCAACGCCGAATCAAAGTGCAGTGGAAATTGGCGGTATGGATGACTTAGCCGATAACCCAAACTTTGCCTTAAATAACGCAGAGCAACCGAAAGCGCTTGAGTCATTACTAAAAATGGCTAAACAAAAACACACTCCAACTGTATTTATTAGTTTGCGAGCACCGTATGACATTGCACAATTTGGTAACTATGCTGATGCAGTACTTGCTTCCTACGCCTACAATATTGATGTAGACAAAAACGAGCTGGTATCTGGGCCTGCTTTTACTGCACTGGCGAAAGTATTATTAGGCCAAGCTCCAGCCAAAGGCCAATTACCGGTCACTATTAAACAATCGATGAGTCATTAATATGAAACTTAATTGTGATTTAGGCGAGAGCTTTGGCGCATGGCAAATGGGCCTTGATAACGATGTTATGCCCCATATTGATATGGCAAATATTGCTTGTGGCTTTCATGCAGGTGATTCAAGTGTAATGGCGCATACCCTAAAGCTGGCTAAACAACATAATGTTATGATTGGCGCTCACCCAAGCTATCCCGATAAGCAAGGATTTGGTAGGCGTTCAATGAGCATGAGCGTGGCTGAGCTCACTCAATGTTTGCACTATCAAATAGCCGCCCTTGATGGCATGGCAAAAGTACAAGGGCTAACCCTTAGCTATGTAAAACCCCATGGTGCGCTTTATAACGACATGATGAAAAACCAGCAGCTACTCACCACTGTTATGGGTGCGGTTGCCAGTTACCCCGCTAACTTAAAGCTAATGATACTCGCCACAGCCGATGCTAAGCTACACAAAACAATGGCACGCCACCTTGGGCTCACACTGATATTAGAGGCGTTCGCAGACAGGCAGTACACAGACCAAGGGCAATTAGTACCACGAAGTATAGCCGGTAGTGTGCATAATAAAGACGCATTATTAGCTCAGGTTAAACAGCTTTTAGCCAGTAACAGTGTGACTACTCAATCTGGAAAATCGTTGAAACTGGTTGCTGACAGCATTTGTGTGCATGGCGATAATCCCCTAGGCATTGCAATTATTGAAGAGATAAAAGCGCTTTGTTCAACCAATAACTAAAGTAAAAAATACAGATTAAGCTGTAAACCCCCTTTACAGCTTTTGTTTTCTTTTACCACCTGCATTCATTGGTAGTTTTAAATGCGAGCTTCGTCGCATCTGACTATAAATTATCCCTCCACTACCCTATAAATAGATTAGTGATTTAAAACAGGGATAAACAATGAAAACGCTTTTAGCTATGAGCCTTATACTAGGTAGCAGCCACTTGGCCGTTGCCAATACCGATACATTGCAACTTCAAGATATATTCAACCTAGAATATGCCAACCAAATAGATATTACTAACGACGGTAAAACAGTGTATTTTGTCCGCAACCGCATGGATATTAAAACCGATCGCAAAGTCGGTAATATTTGGTCTGTTGATTACAATACAGAACAACTACAGCCCTTAACATCAGGTGTATTTATGGACTACTCGCCTGTGTTGTCACCCGATGGACAGCGCCTTGCGTTTATCTCTAACAGAGATGGCAGTAATCAAATATACATGAAGTGGCTTAAAACGGGTGCTGTGGCAAAAATTAGTAATCTTACTAATGTACCTCGCTCAATCACCTGGTCACCTAATTCTAAACAACTGGTGTTTAGTATGTTTGTTCCTGAAATAAGCTCACCCCCTGTCAGTTTACCAGGTAAACCTAAAGGCGCTAGCTGGGCAGAGCCGGCTAAATTTATTGACGATGTTTACTACCGTGCAGATGGCAGAGGCTATAGTCAAAAAGGATTTAATCAGCTATTTACTCTTAATGCGAATGGCGGCAATGCACAACAACTCACTAACGATAACTTTGATTATAATGGCGGTGTAAGCTTTAGTAAAAACGGCGAATTACTTTATTTCTCAGCCAATAGACACGCTGAACATGCACTCAAGCCAACCAATAGTGAAGTGTACCAGCTTAATTTAAACACGTTAGAGATCATCGCACTGACCGACCGAAATGGGCCAGATCAACAACCTCAGGTCTCACCTAACGGTCAGTACCTTGCTTATACTGGCTACGATGACAAGCGCACTAACTATGAAAATACTCAGCTTTATATTCGTGATTTAAAAACCGGTGATACCCAAAGTCTGACTAGCGATTTCGATCGCAGCGTTGGCCAAATACAATGGAGCGCAAATTCAAAAGGCCTCTATTTTAGCTATGCCAATGAAGGCCAAACCGCACTCGCTTATCAACCTCGAAGTGGTAAACGAAAGGTGATTACTGAACAAATAGGTAGCGTGGCGTTTGGTCGCCCTTATTCTGGTGGTGATTTTGATATTAGTGAAAATGGTGACATTGCGTTTACACTGGCTGATACCCAGCGCCCTGCTGATGTAGCTACAATAAAGAGAGGTACAGTAAAGCGTTTAACCGATTTAAACTCAGATGCACTACAAACTAAACAGCTCGCCAAGGTTGAAGAGTTATGGTTAAAATCAAGCCATGATGAGTTACCAATACAAGGCTGGGTTGCTTACCCGCCGGGTTTTGATACATCAAAAAAATACCCACTGGTGCTTGAAATTCACGGTGGCCCTGTTGCTAACTATGGCCCTCACTTTAGTGCCGAAGTACAACTATTTGCCGCTAAAGGAAATGTCGTTTTATACATGAATCCGCGAGGCAGTGACTCGTACGGTAAAGAGTTTGCGCAAACTATTCACCATAATTATCCAAGCAACGATTACGATGATTTAATGACAGGTGTTGACGCGCTAATTGATAAAGGTTTTATTGATGAGTCTAAATTGTTCGTTACCGGTGGCTCTGGCGGTGGTGTATTAACCGCATGGATTGTAGGCCACACAGATCGCTTTGCTGCAGCTGTTGTTGCTAAGCCTGTGATTAATTGGATCAGCTTTGTACTAACTGCCGACTTCTATCCATTTTTTGCCGATTATTGGTTTCCGGGCAAACCTTGGGACCATATTGAGCATTACATGAAGCGCTCACCAATCAGTTATGTTGGCAATGTTAAAACCCCAACCATGCTACTGACTGGTGAAGCAGACTACCGTACGCCAATTTCAGAAACAGAGCAGTTTTATCAAGCGTTAAAATTACAAGGGGTTGATACCGCCATGGTGCGCATTCCAAACGCTTCACATGGTATAACTGCTCGTCCATCAAATTTAATGACTAAAGTGGCTTACATTCAGTGGTGGTTTGATAAGCATTCGAAGTAAAACGTAGAGTTATGAGTGACGAGCTATATAAGCTCGTTGCTCGAAGCTCGAAGCTCGAAGCTCGAAGCTCGAAGCTCACAAGTGTAAACCCCCTTTACAGCAATAATGTGAGTAACCCCTTACATACTTAAGCTAAATATCGGACTTAGCTTAAAACTGAGTTGGTAAAAATTCGGTTTATACTAACTCAGCTCCTTTGAGTTAGTAAAAATTCGGTTTGAGTCACTGTTTATAAGCCCTCAGTTAGTAAAAAAATGTTTTATAAGCAGCAACAGTTAGTAAAAAATCGGTTTATTACTTTCCAAACCCCGGTTAAAAATCTTTAAATTAAGCGTTTAAGTGACCAAATTAAGGATTATAAAAGCAAATCGACCCTTAACAATGGAGATAGTGGCTGTTTTTAACCTTGTTAGTTAAAACCTGATCTGCATTTTAACTAGCTAGTTAAATCGTGATCTGCTTTTAGTAGCTTAGGGTCTGTTGACCTTTGCGGATTGAAATTTGTTCAAACTAAGGGCGGTTTAATCGCGGCGCGAGGTTTGTAACCTAGTGGGCTCGATAACTGCTCCTGCGTTATTCTACTGGCTTACATCCATGTAAGAATAAGTAAAAACCGAGCAAAGCTTCCGCGTCCTGCTCACGCCCCTTACCTACATCCATGTAGGCAACAAAGAGTAAATCGCCCCTAGGCAGAACCCTTTGGGCAACGCCTGTTTGGCATTGATGCTGCGTTATCGCCTATTTATGGGGAGTAACCACATATACCCAAATTGCCTTAATATACAGAATTCAGCGTTTCACAGGGACTTTATATCAAGGCGTTCCCTTTGCAATAATGGTCGTCCCTTTTAAAAAGGAACAACGAAGGGAGTAAGTTTCTGTGAAACGCCCTACGGGTTGGTTTAAAAGCTATTTATACTGCGTTATTGATTTTAACAAGGGAATAACCATTATTTTCAATCAATGCCTTGTCAAAATAACTTTTAATTCCAACTGAAACTCGCAGATTAAGGTAATTTGGGTATAGATAGGCTCTGCCTTGCCTAACTACCAAACAGACTGCTGCAAATTTAACCTTTGAAGGTCAACAGACCCTAGTTAAACTCTGATCTATATGCGGTAAAAAGTGGTTAATTTATTGTACTTACACGTGTCAAAGCGCAATCAAACTATCAAGCTCTGACTGCCGAGTCATATACATCCTTTAAATTTAATTTACACTTTTAAGCTGCATTACATCCCTGAATAACTAGCTAGTAAAATACTGATCTATTAAATTTTGCCTTTATGCAGGCATAAAAAAGGGCCTTGCGGCCCTTAAGTAACACTATCTAGTTGAATTAGAATTGGTTCATGGTGTTAGCTTCACCACCGGCTTTAAGTGCATTCTCACCAGAGAAGTACTCTTTGTGCGTATCACCAATGTTAGAGCCTGCAAGGTCTTGATGCTTAACTGACGCTTGCTCACGACGGATTTCTTGACGTTGTACGTCACGTACATAAGCCAGCATACCTAAGTCACCGAAGTAACCTTCAGATAGAATATCTGTGCTTAGTGCCGCTGTATGGTACGTTGGCAATGTGATTAGATGATGGAAAATACCTGCTTCACGTGCGCCATCGCGTTGGAAGTTTTGTACTAATAAGTCAGCGGCTGCTGCAAGTTCTGTTGCATCCATTTCTGGAGCCATAAGCGCTTTGTTGTCATCAATACTTGGGTAAGCGCTAAGGTCACGACCTGCTTCTTGCCACTCTTGGTATACTTGCTCACGGAACTTAAGCGTCCAGTTGAACGACGGTGAATTGTTGTATACTAATTTAGCATCTGGAACTTGTTCTTTAACGCGATTTACCAGCTCTGCAATTTGTTTTACGTGTGGTTTTTCTGTTTCAATCCACAGTAAATCAGCGCCTGACTGTAAGCTAGTTACACAATCTAGTACTACGCGGTCTTTCTCAGTGCCTTCGCGGAACTGGTATAAACCGTTATCTAGGCGTGTAGGCTTACAAAGTTGGCCATTAAGCTTCATTGCCGTTTCGCCTTCATTTAAATCTTCAACGCTGTTTACCGGTGTTGTTTCTAAAAATGCATTGTATTGGCTTGCTAAGTCACCTGGTTTTTGCGAAACCGGTACTTTTTGCGTTAGGCTTGCACCTAGTGAATCGGTACGTGCAACGATAATGCCGTTATCAATACCTAGCTCTAAGAACGCGTAACGTACTGCGTTAATTTTAGCTAAAAAGTCTTCATGAGGAACGGTAACTTTACCTGCTTGGTGACCACATTGCTTAGCATCTGATACTTGGTTTTCGATTTGAATAGCACAAGCACCCGCTTCAATCATCTTTTTAGCAAGTAGGTAAGTCGCTTCTTCGTTACCAAAACCTGCATCAATATCAGCAATGATTGGTACAACGTGCGTTTCAAAGTTATCAATTTTATTAAGCACGGCTTGAACGTCGCCGCCGTTTGCTTTTGCATCGTCTAGCTCGTTAAATAAATGGTCAAGTTCACGTGCATCAGCTTGCTTTAAGAAAGTGTAGATTTCTTCGATAAGTGCTGGTACTGATGTTTTTTCGTGCATACTTTGATCTGGAAGTGGGCCAAACTCAGAGCGAAGCGCTGCAACCATCCAGCCACTTAGGTATACGTAGCTGCGTTTAGTTGTTTTTTGGTGACGCTTAATTGCCATCATCATTTGTTGCGCAGTAAAACCATGCCAACAACCTAAAGACTGCGTGTACTGGCTTGTGTCTTTGTCGTATGCTGCCATGTCTTCACGCATAATGTCAGCAGTAAATTGTGCAATATCAACACCAGAGCGAAAACGGTTTTGTAAACGCATGCGAGTTGCGTATTCAGGATTAATAGTTTTCCATGCACTGCCTTGTGATTGGCATAGTGTTGCTAGTGTATCTGTTTCGCCTTGATATGTTGTCATAATAAAGTCCTTCGAACGGGTATTAATATTTATTGTTGAGAGAGTGACTACATCGCGTTAGCTCTGTAGCGCTTAATTAAACATTAGGCTTATTTTTTAGATTTAGTAAATTTATAGTTGTTATTGCGGCTATACATATAGTGAATGGTTAAAAAGCACTCAAAGCGACTTTTTTGCGATATGGTAAGTGTACGCATATAAAAAATGCACTCTGTCGGACCGTTTAAGGATTTTAATTATGAGCCACACTCTCACTCATTCTGGACTCAGCGTTGATAAGCAACTAGCTGAATTTGTTAAAAAACAACTACTACCTGGTACCCATCTAGACGAACACCAGTTTTGGAAAAGCTTTGCTCATATAGTGCAAACACTTACTCCGCTGAACAAGTCGCTACTCGCTAAACGTGAACAATTACAAAAGCAGATTGATGACTACCATGTTGCTAATAAAAACGGTGATCAAGCCCAGTACCAAGCGTTTTTAAAAGACATTGGCTATTTAGTTGATGAACCTGAAGACTTTAATATTGAAACCCTGAATGTAGAGCCAGAAATAGCATTGACTGCAGGGCCACAGTTAGTGGTACCGGTTAGTAATGCCCGTTTTGCTTTAAATGCTGCTAATGCACGTTGGGGCTCACTTTACGATGCACTATACGGCACAGACGTACTCAGTGAAGACGATGGTGCAGAGAAAGGGACTCAATACAACCCAGTGCGCGGCTTTAAAGTAATGGCTTACGCCAGACAGTTTTTAGATAAAGCGCTACCGCTTGAAAATGGCTCGCACATCGAAAGCACTAATTATTCAATTGTGGATGGCGCACTTGCTATTACATTACGCGACAGCTCGCACACTACGCTTAAAAACCCTGAACAACTCGTTGGCTATCAAGGTGAGGCACAAAACCCAAGTGTTATTTTACTTAAAAACAATGGATTACATGTTGAGCTGCAAATAGATCATCACCACCCTATTGGCCAGGCTGATAAAGCAGGGCTAAAAGATGTGGTACTTGAAGCGGCGCTGACCACTATTATGGACTGTGAAGACTCCGTTGCTGCAGTAGATGCCGAAGATAAAGTGCAAGTGTACAAAAACTGGTTAGGCTTAATGCAAGGTAACTTAGTTGAAACGTTTAGAAAAGGCGACAAAATGGTCGACCGTACGTTACAAGCCGATCGTCAATACACAGGTCTTGATGGCCAAAAACTGACCCTAAAAGGGCGCAGTATGATGTTTGTGCGTAACGTTGGGCATTTAATGACAAACCCTGCCATTACCGATGTAAGTGGTAATGATGTGTTTGAAGGCATCATGGATGCCATGTTCACCGCAACAGCCGCACTGCACGATTTAAACACTAAAAATGCCATTCAAAACTCAACTGCACAAAGTATTAATATTGTAAAACCAAAAATGCATGGCCCTGATGAAGTGGCATTTGCTAACACTTTATTTGGTATGGTTGAAGATGCACTAAGCTTGCCTAAAAACACCCTTAAAATGGGTATTATGGACGAAGAGCGTCGTACATCTGCTAACCTAAAAGCCTGTATTCATGCAGCTAAAGAGCGTGTTGTATTTATTAACACCGGCTTTTTAGACCGCACCGGTGATGAAATACATACCTCTATGCAAGCCGGTGTTGTACTGCCTAAAGCCGCTATTAAAGCACAGCCTTGGATCAGCGCTTATGAAGATCGTAATGTTGATATTGGCCTAGCCTGTGGCTTAAGCCACAAAGCACAAATTGGTAAAGGTATGTGGGCAATGCCCGATAAAATGGCGATGATGATGGAGCAAAAAGTTGCCCACCCTCAATCAGGTGCAAATACGGCTTGGGTACCCTCTCCTACTGCCGCTACATTACACGCAATGCATTATCATGATGTTGATGTATTTAGCCTGCAGCAAAGCATTGCCACGCGCCAAATAGCAAGCCTAGAAAGCTTACTAACACCACCGCTAATGCCAAACCCAGAAACACTATCAAAAGAAGATATTCAAAGTGAGCTTGAGAACAACGCGCAAGGCATTTTAGGTTACGTAGTACGCTGGATTGACCAAGGAATAGGTTGTTCTAAAGTGCCTGACATTAACCATATTGGCTTAATGGAAGACAGAGCGACCTTACGTATTTCAAGCCAGCATATCGCCAACTGGCTGTATCATGGCGTATGCAGTAAAGAGCAAGTACAAAAAGTGATGGCAAAAATGGCTAAGGTTGTTGATGGCCAAAATGAGCATGATAGCCTTTACACCCCCATGGCAAGCAATGAGCAAACATTAGCTAACAGCATTGCCTACCAAGCGGCTTTGGCACTAGTATTTGAAGGTGTTAGCCAACCTAGCGGTTACACTGAGCCACTACTGCACAGCTACCGCTTAAAATATAAAGCACAGCACCATAACCTAGCTGAATAGCTAACATTTATTTAACACTAAAAAGCGCGTTTTGCCTACACAAAACGCGCTTTTTGTTTTATTAAGCGGCAAAATAGCTAAAATTCGCCTAGTTAAAACTACGAATTAATTTTTAATGGTCGCGTTGTGATAAACATTTTGTACGTCATCGCAATCTTCAAGCATATTGATAAATTTATCAAAGTTGGCAATCACTTCTTCATCCGTAATTTCAACATGTACTTGCGGTACAAAGGTAATTTCATCAACTTCAAAGTTAATGCCTTCAAATGCTTCTTCTAATGCCGTTTTAGCTTTAAAGTACTCAGTATGCGGTGCAAACACCGACACCTTGCCATCTTCGGCTTCTACATCAGTTACATCAACGTCAGCCATCATCAGCGCTTCTAACACGACTTCATCGTCGTCGCCTGCAAACCCTAAAACAGCTAGGTGATCAAACATATGAGCAACACAACCAGGTGTGCCTATTTTTGAATCTGTTTTAGTAAACGGTAAGCGCACATCTTTAATTGTACGATTAGGGTTGTCAGTTAAACAATCAACAATCACCATACAATTACCTGGGCCGTAGCCTTCGTAACGAGCTGTTGAGTAATCTTCCCCTGCCCCTCCGGCTGCTTTTTCAATTGCTTTTTCGATTACGTGCGCGGGAACTTGGTCTTTTTTGGCTTTTTCAATTAAGCGGCGCAATGTTTGATTTACATCGGGGTCGGGTTCACCACTTTTGGCTGCAACGTAAATTTCTTTACCGTACTTCGAATTTACTTTAGTTTTCGCGTTGGCTGTTTTAGCCATCGAACTTTTGCGGACTTCAAATGCTCTGCCCATCTTGTGCCTCTATTGAATACGTTCTGTTTTCGATATTTTATCAATTCAAAGCGTATTGGGCTAGTGGTTCAACATGCTATGCTGTGCAAAAGCATTTGAGTATTAATTTAAATAATACCCGTTATATTATTAGCGAAATGAAATACAGTGCAATTTAACATAACTAGGGTCTGTTAACCTTTGCGGATTGCTATTTGTTCAAACTAGGGGCAATTTAATCGCGGCGCGAGGTTTGTAACCTAGTGGGCTAAGTCAAAACCGAGCAACAAAGAGTAAATCGCCCCTAGGCAGAACCCGAAGGGCAGCGCCTGTTTGGCATTGCTGCTGCGTTATCGCCTATTTATGGGGAGTAACCACATATACCCAAATTGCCTTAATATACAGAATTCAGCGTTTCACAGGGACTTTATATCAAGGCGTTCCCTTTGCAATAATGGTCGTCCCTTTTAAAAAGGAACAACGAAGGGAGTAAGTTTCTGTGAAACGCCCTACGGGTTGGTTTAAAAGCTATTTATACTGCGTTATTGATTTTAACAAGGGAATAACCATTATTTTCAATCAATGCCTTGTCAAAATAGCTTTTAATTCCAACTGAAACTCGCAGATTAAGGTAATTTGGGTATAGATAGGCTCTGCCTTGCCTAAATACCAAACAGACTGCTGCAAATTCAACCTTAAAAGGTCAACAGACCCCAATCTTTTCAGCGTAATTTTCTACTAATGACACTAATTCATCAAACCCATGAATAACAAAGTCGGCTTGCTTGGCATACGCGGGGGTTAAATCTGGGGCATATAAACAGGCTCGCATTTTTGCATTATGAGCAGCTTGTATGTCATATAAATAATCACCAACGTAAATAATATTATCAACTGGCATTGCCCATTTGTTTGCAATCGTTAGTAAAGCACTTGGATCGGGTTTAGCAGGAGCGTCGGTTCGGGTGAGTACCGTTTCGATTGGCAACGGATTATGCTGAAGTTTCAATGAAGCCGCTTTATCAAAATTACGCGTCACGATAGCCATGGGGATATTCTTTGCTTGCAGAGCGTTAACAGCTTCAACGACACCAGGTAAAAAACTCGCGTTTTGTGCGTCAAGTAGCTCATGCTGATGGACTATATTCATTGCTTCTTCACGCATGTAGGGCGAGGGTAATTGTTCTATATACTCGAGTAGGTCTTGCTCTGCTGGGCAACCTACTTGTGCCTTAATTAATGAAAAGTTTAATTCTGATGATACTAAGGTTCCGTCTAAATCAAAAATAACACCTTTGATTGCCTCAATTTGCGTTTTCATTTCATTCCTTGTGCTAACTAGTTTGCGGATTTGCTTTACATTAAAAATGTATATCAATAGACAATTACAAAAAACTTAATCCATTACGCTCTCAGTATAGCTCATTTGATACACATTAGTTCGGTTTGTATGATTTCTGTTATGTTGGTTTTACGATGAAGTAAGTTAACGCGATCAGCTAACCTAACAGTATAAAAATGCGCACCTAAGAAAAGATGCGCAGTGGGTTAGTTAGTTTCAAATCGTGCTTCAAGCCATGTGTCGTCTTGACTAAAGTTTAACGTTTTTACTTTTCCTCGCCCCTCAACATTTACCATATTGACTTGCGCAGGCCATAAATCGCGCAGTGCGCCATTACTCATTCTAATGCCTTCAATCTCATCGGGGATCGTGGCTTCTTGGTATACCCAAAAGAACTTACCATCCACTTGTGCACCTACATAATTAAGCGTAAGTGGTTCACCCTCTAAGGTTTGCAAAGCAACATGAGACTCAACATATTTAGCAAAGCGTTTTTGGTCACGCTTGTTATCAATAATATCCACCTTGCCTTTAAATAAACTGCCAACAGCATGCTCTGTGTCATGTAAGTAAAAACGATGCATCAATTCAATATTGTGCGTGCGCTGATTAAATAACATCGTTGTAACAGATGATTTTAATTGGTGCGCCATACTCGGCGCAGCAATTAAAAAGCAAACAATAATAAGCAAAAAGCGCATTATTATTGGTCCTCGTCGTTATTTATTTCGTCTTTTGGCTCGTCTTTTTTCAGCTCTGTTTTAATATCTTGCATGATATCGCGGCTTACTTTTGCCTTACTCTTTTCACGTTTGTAGACTTCAATACGCGAAGGAATAATACGACGAGGGTAGTGATTATTTTCTACATTCACATCCGCCGTTTCCCAGCCTGAATCAACCGTTACTGATGTCAGCGGTTTGTTTTTGTCGGTAATAATCAGCTTTTGTACATTCTTGTGGTTACGACGCCAAATTTCTGCGGGAATGTAACGCTCTTCTTTAGTGCCATCTTCATAAGTTAGCTCTAAAAGAATCGGCATCACAAGGCCGCCCAAGTTTGAAAACTCCATAACATAGTAGTTTTTGTCTTCTTCTAGTGCGCGATCGAGTGTTTTACGCTCCCACGGTTTTAAGCCTTTTAAAAATTTGTTGTACGCATTACGTTCTTTATTGGTAACCGTAAAGCGATCGTTTTCGTCATAAAAATCGGTTACATCTGGGTTTTTCTCAACCCAAGTTTTTTTACCTTCAGCGCGATTACGCTCAACAAATAATGAACTTGGCTTATTCGCTTCAATATCACGTAAACGCTTAAAGTCGATATCAGGGTTTTTGGTGTCTAAACGTAATTGATATACTTTATCAAGCGAGATATCAACATGGTCTGTAGTGTAGAACCAACCACGCCAGAACCAATCTAAATCAACACCTGACGCTTCTTCCATAGTACGGAAAAAATCAGCCGGAGTAGGACGCTTATATTTCCAGCGCTGAGCATACTCTTTAAACGCAAAATCAAATAATTCACGACCAAGAATAACTTCACGTAAAATATTTAATGCAGCAGCTGGTTTAGTATAGGCATTAGGCCCTAAACGAAGCACACTGTCTGATTGCGTCATAATAGGCACTTGAGTTTCAGACTTCATGTACGCCACAATATCACGTGGCTCAACACCCCAAGGAATGGTTGGATCCCATTCACGTCCAGCAACACCATCTAAAAAGCTATTTAAACCTTCATCCATCCAAGTCCATTGGCGCTCATCTGAGTTTACAATCATAGGGAAATAAATATGCCCCACTTCGTGGATAACAACCCCGATTAAAAAGCGCTTTTCTGCTTGAGAATAAGTACGTGTGCCATCGTCTTGTAAATCTGTACGTGGACCATTAAAGGTGATCATTGGGTATTCCATCCCCCCTACAGGCCCATTAACTGACTGTGCAGTTGGGTAAGGGTAATCAAATGAATATTTTGAATATACTTCCATGGTATGTACCACAGATTCAGTTGAATATTTCTTCCATAAATCGCCACCTTCTTTAGGGAAAAACGACATCGCCATAACCAATGGTTGCTCATTCCCACCTTGTTGGTAACCTTTAGCATCCCACATAAATTTACGTGACGACGCCCATGCAAAATCACGAACATTTTCAGCTTTAAAATGCCACGTTTTTGTTTTGTCTGTACCGGCTTTTTCGTTTTCGAGTGCTTCTTCTTCAGTAACGACAAATACAGGACGTTTTGCTGTTTCAGCTTCTTTTAAACGATTACGCTGAGTACTGGTTAAAACAGAGCTTGGGTTATCAAGCTTACCGGTTGCCGATACAATATGATCCGCAGGAACCGTAATTTCAACGTCGTAGTCGCCAAATTCTAAAGTGAATTCACCGCTACCTAGAAATGGCTTGTTAGTCCATGCTTCGTAATCAGTATACGCAGCTAAACGAGGGAACCACTGAGCCACTAGGAAAATATCGTTACCGTCTTCTTCAAAGTGCTCATAACCTGCACGTGCACCTACCGCATCTTCCTCAACCAAGTTAAACGCGAAGTCCATACTAAACTCAACATCTTTACCGGGCTTTAGTGGCGTGTTTAAGTCTATCCGCATTAGAGTATCAACAACCGTTACGCGTAGCGCTTTACCATCTTCATCTTTAACATTGCTAATGGTGTAACCCAGCTCATTGTCGTTCATAAACTGCTGACGACGTAAATCACCTAAACTTAATTTAGCAGGCTTGGCATCCGGTTCGTTTTGTAGGGTACTTTTAAAAGTTTGCGTGGTTTCTGCAATCGAGTCATTTTTAAAAATGTTTTGATCAAGCTGTAGCCATAAATATTTAAGCGTATGCGGTGAGTTATTTTTATATTCAATTGTTTGACTCCCCGTTAAGCGACGCTTTTGCTCATCAAGCTTTACATCAATATCGTAATCAACTCGTTGTTGCCAGTAATTTTCTGCTGGTGCACCTGCGGCACTGCGGTAAACATTAGGGGTAGGCAAAGCTTCGTCTAGTTGACGGAATTTATCAACATAGCTGCCTTTAGTTTGCTCAACAGATGAAGCCATCACTGAGCTCGCCATTGCCAAAGGCAACACAAACGCACTCAGTGTAAATAAATTTTTTTCATTGTTAATCCTGATAGATTTTAGTAACACTACTGTGACAAATTTACTGCTAAGCTTCAATAAAATAGCGATAAAACCCTACTTTTATAGGGTAATATTCCCCACCTTTATGCAAATACCATTTGTAGTGTTTCATACAATAAAAAAGAACGTATATTTCGTTAGAAATTTAATTAAAAACAAAGGCAATTAATACGCTAAACAAAACTGTAAAGGGGGTTTACATATCACTAAAAGTAGAGATAAAACGAAAAAACACAGCTATTTTCATTAAAAATACCAAATAACGCAGTTTTAGGTTGATCTTTACTATGGTTTGTAATTAGAATCGCCCACTTTTTTAATTTGAGGGTACTTTTTTAGTGTTTCTCTCAAATATTTTGTTTTAACTAATCGTATTAAGTGTGGTGAGTTTATGGATTTTTATGTCCTAAAAAAGCAGCAAAAACTAATTGCAATACCAGCAGACGCGCAAAATTGTAAGCAGTATATTAACTCAGGCTACCTGTATATTGATAAAGTGGCTGCTTGTAATGAAACAAACGCACTAGAAGTATTACAGGCCAAAAAAGCAAAAGCATTAAAGTGGCCTTTAACAATTGCCCTTGCTGCTTTGCCGGTTATTTTTATTGCTTGGTATACTTTAACCTAAAGCGATACTTGCATCTTTAATTGCCTTGGGTATATTGGCGCTCTTATGGTTTTTTAAGAGCGCAAAATGAAAGTTCTTCACACTTCAGACTGGCACTTAGGTCAGCAATTTTATGAACATGATCGCCGTCATGAACACCATGCTTTTTTCTCTTGGTTATTAACCACCCTCGTTAGCCAACAAATCGATTTATTGCTTGTTGCGGGCGATATTTATCACACTGCCACGCCCAGTGCTAGTGCCGAAAACCAACTCTATCAATTTATAAAGAATGCCAAAGCACAGTGCCCACAATTACATGTGGTCATAATTGCCGGCAATCATGACTCCGCTAATCGTATTTTGGCCGCACAGCCCTTATTAGCTCAGTTTGATACCCATGTTGTAGGCAGGTTTGATCCAGCCAACCCCAATGACGTGGTAATAACATTTAATAATAACGACAAACACGCTGTAATAGTCGCTATGCCGTTTTTACGAACCAGCGATATAAGTACGCTTAGCCAGAGCGAGGACGGCCCTAGTTACGCACAAGGCGTTGCCAAAGCTTACCAACTGGCACTTGAACATGCGTTAACGCTTACCGATGAAAGTACGCCTTTAATTGTTATGGGTCACTTGCATGCCAAAGGTGGAAATATTTCTGGTGATTCTGAGCGTAACTTAGTCATTGGCGGTGAAGAAGCCATTTCGGCGTCGGTATTTGGTAAACATGCCAATTACATAGCGCTAGGGCATTTACACAAAGCGCAGGTAGTGGCTAAAAATGAGCGTATTCGCTACAGCGGCACGCCTATTCCCATGTCGTTTTCAGAAAGGAAATATACCCATCAAGTCAATGTGGTTGAGTTTAACGTACAAAAAGACCAACCGCTAAGCACCACTGTAAACCCCCTTTACATTCCTAGGCTCGCTGAAGTAATTGTATTACCCGAGGGGGAGTGCGTCCCTTTAGCCCAGCTATGCGAGCAAATAAAAGCACTCGATACACAACAATACGAAATAGCGCCATACTTACGAGTAAAGCTAAAATCCAGTGATATCGATACCACTTTTCGTGAGCAAATTGAGCAAGCACTAAAAGGCAAACAGGTTAACTTTTGCGGTATAGAACGGGTACGCGATCAGCAAGTGAGTAATTCCTCAGAAACGGTATTTGAAGATTTAAGTTTTGTAGAAATGCTCAACCCAATTAATTTACTCGAACAAGCCTTTAATAACGACAAAGATATGGCCGGAGAAACCGTTCCCAGTGAATTAAAAGTGCTATTAACCGACGTTATTGATGAACTTGAACAGGAGCAGCTACTATGAAAATAACCGCCGTGCGTATTCATAACTTAGCCTCCATTGCTGATGCCGAAATCGACTTTTTAGCTTCACCACTCAAAGACGCAGGTTTATTTGCTATTACAGGTGACACTGGCGCAGGAAAAAGCACCGTACTTGATGCCATTTGTTTAGCGCTTTATACGAAAACTGCTCGTTTGAAAGGCGACAAAGGTAACCTAATTGATTTTAACGGCGACAACATAAAGCTTAACGATGCCCGCAATTTATTGCGCCGTGGGAAATGGGAAGGCTATGCGGAAGTGGACTTTAGCGGGCAAGATCAGCAACTTTATAGAGCACGCTACAGCATTCAACGCACGCATAAAAAAGTAACCGGCAAACTAAAAGTGGCAGAGCATACTTTACATAGCTTACCGGATGAAACCTTAATCGCAGACAAAAGCACCACCATCAAAGCCATCGAAAATAAAATAGGCCTCACTTTTGAGCAATTTTCCCGTGCAGTGTTACTAGCACAGCATGAGTTTGCCGCCTTTTTAAAAGCCACTGGCGATGAACGCGCACAACTTTTAGAATGCCTTACCGGCACCGATAAATTTAGTCGAATAGGCCAGCGTATATTTGAGCGTAATAAAGCAGTAAAAGATAAACTTGAATTACTAACAGCCAGCTTAGCCAGTTATGCATTATTGTCTGATGAAGAGCTAAGTGAGAAAAAACACACTCTTGATGAACTTAAAAAACAAACTGAACACACAAAAACAACGTTGGCCAGCACAGAGCAAGGTGTTAACTGGTACAAGCAAGCACACAGTTTAGAGCAAGCATTAACAGCGGCTCAACAAAACGAGCAACAAGCAAGTGATGCACTTGATGCGGTTAAAGCACAAACTGAGCAAGCAAAACAAGCACAAAGTGCGCTTGAAATTAAAGATAATCGCCAGCGCTTTAAAAGCTTAACGGTGCAAAACAGCCAGTTAAATTCACAAATTAAAGAATTAAACGCGCTGGATCATGCCGCGCTTATTAATGAGCAAGCAAGTAAGGTTAAAAAACAACAAAGCGAATTAGCAACAGCAAAACAACATCAACAAACGGCTGAGCCACTGATTGCAAAAGCACGTGAGCTCGACAGTCAATTAGCTATTTTTACGCAAAGCATTACAAGCCTGACACAACAAAAAACTAAAGAGCAACAGCAATTAAACGAGTTACAACAGCAGCTACAACAAAATAATTTCAGCGTGGAGCAGGCAACAACACAAAGCATTCACCATAAGCAATGGTTACAAGAAAACAATCAACTTAAGCCATTGACCACTGATTGGAACTATTTTAATCACAGCATTAAGCAGTTTTTTAATACCACAACGCAATTAAAAACACTCGAGCAACAAAAGCAAACCATTACTTTGCAGCTAAGCACTCTCGCTACCAAGCTCAACGAGCAAAATAAACAGTTAGAACATGCAGAGCACACACTAAGCACTGAACAACAAAATCTAAATAAACTCACCCAGCAGCAAGAGCAATTTAATATTGAGCAGTGCGATAATCAGCTTAAAAACATCGATTATTTAAAAGAGCAGCGAGCGCGTTATAAGCAATTTAATCAAGAACTAAAGCACACAGTGCAGCAACAAAGTACTACAGCAGAAAAGCTAACTCAGAGTGAGCAAACTAACACCACATTGCTTGCGCAATTAAGCAGTAAAGAGCAAGCACTTAAACACGCCGAGCAATCGCTTAATCAAGCACGGCTGCGCGCGAGTGAACATGTTGAACACTTACGCGCACAACTACAGCCTAATGAGGCTTGTGCGGTTTGTGGAGCCACTGAGCATCCGTTTGCAAATAATCAAAGCCAACCTTTTAATAACTTAATAACCGACTTTGAAAATACCTACACTGGCGCTAAACAGCAGCACTTAGATGCACAAACCCAGCTACATCAACATCAAACACAGCATGCTGTTTTAGTCGCAGAGCATAAGCAGCAGAGCCAAGCGATTGCTGATACCCAAGCCAAAATGTTAGACATTAAAAATACCATGCAAGCGGCTAAAACAGATCTTAATGACTTAAGCGTTGATCAGCTTGATGCCACCCATAAACAATTAAACGGGCAAAAAGCGCAGTACTTTGCAGCACAAAAACAACAAAACCAGTTGCAAGAAACGGTTAACCAACTGCAAAACACGGTTAAGAAAGAGCAGACTGCGCAGCAACAATTAAATACCCAGCATATTGAACTGAACAATCAGCTCACCATGCTTAATAATAAGCACCAGGAATTGCACAGCCAACGCGAAGCACTTATAAGTGAGCTAAATTCTCACTTTGAAAACAGTCAATTTTGGCAAACGTTGCAAACCGGCGCGTTAACACTAAGCGAGTTAGATGAGCAAGTAGAGCAGTATCAATATCAGCAACTACAACTTGAGCAAACTCAAAAGCAGTTAGACAACGCCAATTTACAGCTGCAGCAGCTAACCCCGCTTATGACCAAAGCTGAGCAGCAAATTAGCAAGCTCAACGACGATTTAACTCAGGCACAGCAGCAGCACAACAGTACTCAGCAACAGCGCTTAGCGTTATTTGATAACCAAACGATCAGCGCTGATGACTACCAGACTCAGCTCAATAGGCAAGTAGAGCAGTGTCAGGGTGAATTAAATCAAAGTCAACGGGCACACGATAGCGCCATAAAACAGCGCGATGAGCAGGCTATTACACTTAAAAACCTTGAGCAGCGCTTAGCCGATAACAGCCAGGAGCTAACCACACTTGAAACACGCTATAATGCTTGGTTTGAAGAATTTAGCGCGCTTTATGCTGATATTAGCCATCAGCAAATCGAGGTGCTACTGGCCATAAGTAATGACGATATTAAAGAGCAGCTAAAACATAGCGAGCAGTTATCCCAAGCATTAGTTGATGCCCGAGCCGCGCTAAAACAACAGCAAAAAGCCAATGAGGAGCATCAGCAAAATAATAAGCCAGCACACAGCGAAGCACAGTTAATTGAACAACAAACTGAATTAACTGCGCAGCAAACACAATTACAAAATAACTTACTTACGATTAATACCGCCATCGAGCAGCACAACCAAAATGCAAAAGCCCTTGAGGGCAAGCAGGCTGAGCTAAGCAAACTTAAACAACAAGTAGAACAATGGCATTTACTTAATAAAGTGCTCGGTGATGCAACCGGCAAAACAATGCGTAATTTAGCGCAAACACAAACACTAAAAATATTGCTACATTATGCTAATAGCCATTTAAAAACGCTAAATAAGCGTTACGAACTCACAGAAATAGCTGATTCACTTGATATAGCGATTATTGACCGCGATATGGCCGATGAACAGCGTTCGGTAAATACACTCTCTGGGGGAGAGTCGTTTTTAGTGTCGTTGGCACTTGCATTAGGGCTGGCCTCTTTATCCTCAAACAAAGTACAAATCAACTCGTTATTTGTTGACGAAGGCTTTGGTACACTAGATAGTGAAACACTTAGCATTGCAATGGACGCGCTAGATTCACTGCAAGCACAAGGTAGAAAGGTCGGTGTGATTTCACATGTAAGTGAAATGAGCGAACGCGTTGCAACGCAAATTCATGTCGCTAAAAAACCGGGTGGATACTCCACCATAAACGTAATTTAAGGAAATAGTATGCCCACTTTTACAGGCGAAGAAGCACACGAATATGATAACCGTATTACCCGTTTAGTCCCAGGTTACGAGCTATTACATCAACTTACCAACGCACAGCTAAGCGCAACGTTAACTGATAACGCCCATATTTTAGTGGTAGGCGCGGGTACAGGTAAAGAAATCGCAGCATTGGCGAATATTAATTCTACTTGGCAGTTTACCGCTCAAGATACCTCGGCCGACATGCTAGCCATTGCTAAGCAACGTTTTGTAGATCAAGGTATTGACTCACAAGTCAGCATTGAGTGCCAACCGCTAGATAAATTAAAGGTTAAAGCCGACGCGGTATTATGTTTATTAGTGATGCATTTTGTTGAAGATAACGGCGATAAAAAGCAGTTATTAAAGGGGATTAAAAACAATCTTAAAAAATCCGCACCGGTATTTATTGCTGATTTAATGCGCCCAGAAACCCCATTTGAAAGAGAAGCGCAACTTAATACGTGCCAAGAGCTTGGGCTTAGCGATGCAGGCAAAACGCAAATGGCACATAACTTAGAGCGTGAGTTTTACCCGCTTGATCGCATGCGCTTTAGTGAGTTACTTAATGAATGTGGCTTTGGCATTCCAAAACTGTACTTTAAAGCACTTGGCTTTAGTGGCTACGTGGTATAAATTTTTTGCAAAAAAAAGCTAATATCGCATTGATATTAGCTTTATCGCTTAACGTTAGTTTAGCGTGGTGAGTGCGCTATAAAGCCCACTCCCTTTAAATTAGATGCAAACAATGTTTTCAGCTTGCGGGCCTTTTTGGCCTTGAGTTACGCTGAACTGTACTTTTTGGCCTTCAGCTAAAGTTTTGAAACCGTCGCCTGAAATTGCGCTGAAATGTGCGAAAACGTCTGGGCCAGACTCTTGCTCAATAAAACCAAAACCTTTAGCTTCGTTGAAAAATTTTACAGTACCAGTAGTTGTATTAGACATAATAATATCCTAAAAAAATAAATAAAAAATTGCCTTAAAATAGGCGTTTAACAGGAAGAAAACAAACATTTAACTTGAGGATATCGCGAAGGATTATTACTAATAACAACGTGGTACTTACAAATAAACTGGGCTTTCTGTCAACCCGATGGCAAGCAGGATAACAGCAATACAGTTTATAACAAGCTTTATTTATACTTTATTTTTATATACAACTGCAAAACCCCTCACAATAGGGTTTGCAGCGTCATCGACTTAACTTTTTAAACTTCGTATTAAGAAATAACCTGTCAAAGTGCACATTACACGCTCTTACAATACCTTTAATCATAATAATTGAGGTTAAACGTTGGCACTTGGAGGTACTGATAGCTTGTCTATCAGTATTGAGTGTAGTTCATTTAGTGGGCTGTGCGTTGGTGTATTGGTTAATAGGGATAAGCGGCAAAAAAATCCTCAGTAACAATCCTGCATTGTCGCTTAAATTTGGCCGTGCCTCGGCATGTGTGCTGTTTATTTTAGGCTCACCAATGCTATTTGATAGCGCACAAAAACTAACTCACATTGTGTAAAGCAAAAGAGAACGTGGCTTATGTTAACTGAGCCACTAACTCACTCAAACGGGCAATTTTAATATTACTCAACTGCCTATAATCAAAATAGGGGCACACAATAATATTCTGGCTTTTGTCTATAGCAAACTCATCATCAAGCCAATCAAGTTGGGTGTTTAATTTACCTTGTTGTATCAAGTTTTTAGCGTGAGTTCTTCCCGCAATAATGTGCAACTGGTTTTTGTGCTCAGTGAGCACCGGCACACTAAAAAGTAATGCAGTCTCGCTATGCTGCTGTAACAACAGCTCATCTCGATATGCTTGCCAGCTCACTGCTTGTTTAGCAAATGAGTAATACTCGCTTGGCAACGCAAATAACACTTTGGCGTATACATTAAAGACTTTTCGCCAGCCATTGCCACAGTGCTGATTTATACTGTTTATTTGCCCACTAACCACAGGCTCTAACTGCTCTAGTGTTTCAAAGTAGGGCATAGGGGGCGCTTTTGCGATATACACAGCAACTCTAAATGAATTATCACCTAACCCTATTAACTGGCTGTTCACCTTAACTACTCTTATTTTGCGCTAAAATACGGTCAAGATTATTAGCAAAGTTTTGTCTGTCACTTTGGCTTAACGGAGGCGGCCCGCCACTCATTTCTACACCGCTTGAGCGCATAGTATCCATAAAGTCGCGTACATTTAGTAAGGATCGAATGTTTTCAGTGGTGTAAAGCTCACCGCGCGGATTAAGCGCTTGGCCGCCGTTATCAATCACTTCGCTAGCTAGCGGAATATCTCCAGTGATCACTAAATCACCCTTTTCAACTCGTTTAACTATTTCATCATCAGCCACATCAAAGCCTGATGACACTTGTAGTCGACTAATAAATTTTGATGGTGGAATGCGCATGGCATGATTTGCAACCAGTATTGTTTCTGTTTGCGTACGCTCTGCAGCTCTAAATAAAATTTCTTTTATTACTACCGGACAAGCGTCAGCATCAACCCAAATTTTCATGCTAAGTTCTTTAAATTGCTTTAGTATTAAAGCGATCCTATAGCAATTTCTAAAAAAAGGAAACAACATGAAACTCGCTTTTAAAGCTGCGTTATTTATTACCATCGTATTTATACTCAGTGCCTGTACCAGCGCCCCTGAAGGAATAAGTCCGGTTAAAAACTTTGATTTAGAAAAGTACCAAGGCAAGTGGTATGAAATAGCTCGATTAGACCACTCCTTTGAACAAGGAATGGAACAAGTAACAGCCACCTACTCAATTAACGATGATGGAACGGTAAAGGTATTAAACAAAGGATTTATTAGTAAAGATCAGCAGTGGGACGAAGCCGAAGGCTTAGCTAAATTTGTAGAAAACACCGATACAGGGCATTTTAAAGTGTCATTTTTTGGGCCGTTTTATGGTGCCTATATTATTTTTGAGCTCGACCAACCTGATTATCAATATGCCTTTATTACCAGTTATAGCAAAGATTACTTATGGTTTTTATCACGCACACCAACAGTAAGCAAAAAGCTTAAGCAGCACTTTTTAAGCCAAGTAAAGGCGCTTGGTTTTGCAACTGACGAAATTATTTGGGTAAATCAAAAAGCGCTGTAAAGGGAGTTTACATCAGAGAATGATAAATAACCTAAGCTGTAATAAAACGATCACCTTACTGTAAGGTAAGTTAAATAAAGCAAGGCTATATTAGCCGCATCTGCAAAGAGACAGGCAGGTGAAGACATAATGACAATCCCCCTTTTTAATTGGCAAGCCTTATGGCTTGCCATTTTTTACCTCAATTTTAGCTATTGTTTGAGATCAGGTTTTTACTAACTAAAGCCCGTTTAAACCAAAAAATAACGTACTCATGGCCAATATTACTAATATGAGTAAATTAAAAAGTTTAGTTAACTTCACCAAAAAGCTATAAAAAGTCATTACAATTAAAGCACTTAACGTCATATAGCCACAAAACTGCAAACCACCATAACCTTGTAATTCGTTAACACATAACAGCAAACTTAGTAAAATACTGATCCAAGCAACACTCAATAAAACCAAACGCTGCTGTTGAGTAGGGCGCTTATTGAAAACATCCTTAAAATGATTAAACTTAGCCAGCGCAAAGCAGTTAAAAGCCAGCAAACATAAACTAAAAGGAAGCAAGGCAATCATACTTTTTGCTCCTGAGTATTTATTGGAGTTGGTTTTTTAGCTTGCAGAGCAGTACGTAATTTTTCGGTTTGTAACAAAAACAGCAAACCAAACGCTAGAAAAAAACTGTCAAACATAAATAATGCCCACTGATCGTTACGCAAATAACTGATTATATTACCTTCAGTGGTGAGCGCATTAACCAATGGCACACTAAAGCAAGCAATGCTGTTTATGGCAGCCAACACACACCACTGCAACTTGTCACGCTTTACAAAGGCAATGATGAACACACATAGCCAAGTTAAAAAGAAAGCGAGTATTTCTTTATCCGAGCGCTCAGCAACTTGTTTGCCAAGTAAACGATTAGCCAAAAAGAAAGCCGATGTAGCCAAGGGTAGTCCCATCAATGTTCCTAGATTTAACCCTTCAACGAGCTTTAGCCCCCAAGATGGTTGAGTATTTTTTTCATTCTTTCGCGTAAGCGCTTAGCCCACATTATGCAGCCTGTCGCTATCATTATGCAGCCGGCAATGCCGCCTAAAAAATATAAAACACGTAATAATGGCTCTGCTAAACGCCCAGTATGCATTGAATTTAAAGACTCATATAGCGCCTTACTGCCAGTGAGTTCATCATCAGTTTGAGCAACAAGTTCACCACTCGCTCCGCTAAAAATTAAACGGGGTGATTGATCCCTTAATGTTTTTCCAGGGCTCACCAAAACCATAATAGTTGCAGCGGCTTTATTCGGCTTATTAATAATTACCCGAGTTATATCAGCCTCTGGCCACTTAGTATAAACTTGATCTAAAACTGTATTGATAGGCACTAGCGGTGCATTACCTGGCAATGATTCTGTTACAGGACTACTTGGCGAAACATCATTGAAAAAACCACGTATTCCATTTTCATAAACGGTTTGCGCGGGGTAGGGAAATATCATAAATATCAGAGTAATAATGCCGGTATAGGTAATCATTAAATGAAACGGTAAGGCAAATACAGAACTTAAATTATGTACATCTAACCAGCTACGACTGCCTTTATTAGCTCTAAAAACAAACATATCTTTAAAAATGCGTTTGTGAATTACTATCCCTGATATCAACGCAATAAGCATAAATAAACTAGCAAAACAGACAATCCAACGCGCTGTTTTTACATCGATATAATGCAAATCAAAATGCAGGCGATAAAAGAAATTTCCCCCTCGGGTATCTACAAAGGGTGCTAGAGGCTGCATGGTATTTGGATCTATACGGGTGTTTTCAAAAGACGCTCTGCGCTGCCCTGGCTCTTTTGGCTTAGCATAGCCATACGTTAAATAGGGTACACGCTCTTCTGGGAGTGTTATACGCCAGTTAGGCGCATTAGGTGCTTGCGAATTTAAATACTCAACGCCGCTTATTATTTGTTGCTTTTGCGCGCCAATACGGTCTGTCTGCTGCTCAATATTATGAATACTTGGCTGATTCCATAAACTAACTTCATCTCTAAAAAAGCTGATAGTGCCTGCAAAAAATATTAAATACAGTAACCAACACACGAGTAAACCTACCCATGTATGTAACCAGGTCATTGAGCGAAAAAAACTTCCTTTCATAACCATCCCTTCATTAGCGACAACAGCACAAATTGCGCTACTATACTTAGTAAAATACTGATCCAAACTATTTTTAACGACCGAAGATAGAAACTATAAATGAACACGAGGGCGTAAATTAAAATGCTCGAAGAGACACTTAGTAAAACCGCGTCAACTTTAGAGACCGGCACCACAACACTTAATAAAGACACGCTGACGGCTGTAAAAAAATATCCACCAACAATGGCAATGAAAAAACGCGATAAAACCGCTAATTCATAGCTAAAGCGCTGCATAAACTGCCATAACATAGAAAATACGGGTTTAGGAAAGTCTAAAAGACGGTTGGAGGCCTGCATCAACTGCAAATTCCTTTTAAACATAGCTAAAAAAAGATGGCGATATTATAGCGCCAACAAATACAAAAGATAGTAATTCTTATTTGTATTTGAATGAAATACTAGACACTCCAATTTAGTTAGTTAAATACTGATCTATATTAAAATTAACAACCAGTAATAAAACAACACGTTTAAGGAAAGGGCTTCCTTGATGCGTTGTTGTTATCGACGAAATACATATAGCCGCAGTAAACATCCGTCAGTATATGAAATTAAAAATTAGCTAAAAGCGCTTTCTTTAATGAGTTTTTACACAGCCCAAACAAAAGTTTTGATACAAGTAGTTAATAATTAAAGACCTTTTAAACATTAAGTATTCTTCAAGTAATCTAGGATCAGTATTTTACTAACAAGGTATAAAATATCGCCTATATAAACCGATTTTTTACTAACTGATTACCTGAGAGAGCTAAAAATGAACCAAAACGCTGAAAAAACGTGCGTAAAAAATTAAGTTTTATACTTTTAAAGCGGTAAGTTAGTAAAAATCTGATCTTAAATATATGAGTTTAGATTGTAATGACTTTATTCATGGACACGACAATGAGTAATTCATGCTCAATTAGTGAGCGTTTCGCATACTTGTTGCTGCGGATTCTTTTACCGTTTAAGCATAGAGCTTAAGGAAAAAAGCAGTTAGTACTGCCTTACATAATAGTTCTAGGAAATAAATAATGATTGATAACATCATTATAGGCTCAGCATCAGTTGAGCTACTCTGGCTAAACCTAAAACTAAGTCCCACAAGCGTTAAAATAAAATTAGCATCTGTGTTATTTTTCTCGTTGCATTTTCCTGATTAAAATTAATGATTTTGTATCATAAACACCCCAAAAACAGTAACAACGTTAACAAAAAATTCCCTTTTGATAACAACTGTGTTTAAATCCGAAACAATGGATTGAGATAACTCTCTAAACTAACTTGCACGGAAGTAAAAAAATAATAATTTTTAAAAATGGAAAAACTATGAATAAAAAAATCTTTGCTGCTTCCGCTTTACTAGCAATCTCATCAACTTCTTTACTTGCATCTAACCAAACATTTCAAGCAAGTGTAAATGGTTGGACTGAGCCTACTTTTGCAGAGGATAGCGCACTTCACTTTGGTAAAATTCGTTTATCTACAAGCTCAACCTGTACGATGGATAATGCAGGCGTTGTATCGGGTGACTGTGATGCGTCAGATGCAAACATTCAATTAGGTGGAATTACTGTATCTGGTTTAGCGCCAAATTCAGCAATGAATATTACTGTATCTGGAAGCACAGGCACTAACTTAACTTTTGCTCCAGTAACAACGGCTACAGATGGCACAACCAGTGTAACAACTGCTGACAATGTTGCGTCTGCTTTCACTACTGATGCAAGTGCAACAGATATTACTGTTAATGTATATGGTGATATGACGGTTGATTCTACACTAACAGCGGGCGCTGCTTACACTGTAGATTACACTGTAGATGTGTCTTTCCAATAAGACTATGAAAGCTGAGGCAATAGTAACTTACTAAGTTAGCCTCAGTTTATTTTTTTGCGCAATTGCGCATTAAAAATAAAATGTGTGGAGCATCGCGCTCCACTTTTTATTATCATGTTGTTGAGTTGTCCCATGATGCTTAAACTTTTTTGTTGGGCTGCCCTTTGCCTAACTCTTTTACTACCTGAAATTTGTAATGCCAACCTTGCGCTGTCTGAATACCGTTTATACTTTGATGGACGTACTAAAAATAATTCACTACTTATCCGCAATACCTCTAATAAAAATCTCGATTTTAAACTAGTTGTTACACATAAAGATATGACCGAAGAAGGGGCGCTTATAGACGTTACTCCGCAACAAGTTGAAGGGCGCTCTGCCAAAAACATGCTACGGTTTTCACCACGTCGCGGCACTATTGCACCCAAAGGAATGCAAGCTATCAGAATGACCGTTCGCAAAAAATCCGAGCTTGCTGTTGGCGAATACAGAGCGGTGCTTAAAATTATAGCCTCTGAGTCACAAGACCCCGACATTGAAGGAATAAGCATTAGACCTAAGGTTGCTTACAGCGTGCCTGTTATTGTTCGTCATGGTCAATTAGAAGCTGATTCAGAATTAATAAACCCACAATTAATAACCCAAAATGGACGTCCGACTCTGACATTTTGGCAAACACTCACAGGAAATCGCTCTGTGTATGGAAATTTTGAATTAGTTGATGAAAATAATTCAATGGTTGGTGAAATAACCAATGTGGCCGTTTATACCCCTTTATCACGTCGCAAGGTATACATCACTTTACAAGCCCCAGTAACTGGGCCTTTGACACTCAACTACAAAGAAAACGAACTTTATGGCGGTAAAATAGAGTTAGCGATCCCCATTAATATCAAATAAAAAATGCTACTCATTAATGCCTTATACTACGGTATAACGGCTCGCTTGTTACTTTGTACATTACTGTTAATTGCACCCAAAACAATCATCGCAAAGCAGTTACCGACTCTTTATCAATGGCCTATTGATGAGGAGTCTTTTGTGATTATAAATGTCAGGGTAAATGGGCGCTCAGTTGTCTCTGATTTAGAAGCTTACTATTCAAAATCAAATAAATTGCTATTGCCCATAAGCGCCCTGAAATCGACTATGGGAATTAGCTTAAATGTGTCACAAAATACACTGGCTGCTAAAGTTGACGCAAGTGAGTTGGTTCTCAATGCTGAGCTTTCCTCAACTTTAGCCCCCTCAGAAAATGTTTCATTGTGGGCTGTCGATGACTACGACCACTATGTTGATTTATCCGTCATAAATACACTTTTAAATACCGACTCGCGCTTTGATTACTCACTAATGCAGGTTTCATTTTCTAGTAACTTGCTTACTTATAATAACAACCAAGTAACGAGTGGTATTACAAAAAAAATTAAGTCCAAAGCACTGCAATACGACCACTTTATAGACGACCAATACCAAACGCTAACCTATCCCGTGTCTGAATATTCGCTATCAGCAAACTATAAATCGTCTAATAATCGTTATAAGGGGCTACTCAGGCTTAATAGCTACTTTGACTTATTTCATCATCGAGCTGAACTACGATTCAACAAAAACGAAAACACCGCTAATACCTTTTTAAAAATAACTAAAGACTTTAACTTAAGTGAACAAGATCACTCACTGGCACGCATTCACTATCAATTGGGAGATATTCAATCGCAGTCAGATCAGCTTATTATTAGCTCAAACCAAGGCCGGGGATTTTATATTTCAAATGCTAACCCGCATTCGGCACAAAATTTTTCAACTATCACCATTGAAGAACCGGCACTACCGGGCTGGCAAGCAGAGCTGCATCGAAATGGCCAGTTTATTGCCACTGCTCAAGCTAACGACGAAAATTTGGTTCGATTTACCGATGTTGAAACTTTTTACGGCAACAATATCTTTGAAATTAAACTTTTTGGCTCACAGGGCGAGCAAGTTACACGTACTCAAAAGTATACAATAGGGCAAGACGCACTATCGCCCGGAAAAATAAGCTATCAGGTGGAGTTTTTAGAGACAGATAAAAGCGTTTTTAATCAATCAAGTAACTCCTCAACGGCGATGAGTAATGCCTTTAAAAGTAATCTCTCTTATGGCATTAGTGAGTTTATTACATATGACGCTCAAATAACTCATTTGCAAACTGAAAAAAATAACAGCAGCTACCTATCATCTGGGCTAAACACACTTACAGATCACGGCAGTTACCGTTTTTTAGCCACAAAACAACTCGATGCTGGCTATGCTTATTTTGCCGGTTTTAGAGGCCTACTTTCTAATAAACTTTATAACGATATCAATGTTAATGTTGAATACAGTGCCCTTAATAACTTTTCTAGCGCTTTATTTGTAGCACAAGAGAACTCACTCAAAAATAGGCTGTCACTGAGCCTCAATGGCCGCACTGATTTTTTTAACTCGCTTAACTGGAATATGAAGTGGAACAATGAAGTACGTAAAAATACTAACGCTAAAAATAGATTCTCATTAGGCATCAATAAAAGTTATGTCGGAGGAACATGGTCAAGCCAACTATTTTATGATGACGATACAAATAACCTAATAAACCGGCTTTATTCTTCAATAGATATTGCCTCTTGGAAATGGACCAACACCTTAGATTGGCAGGCTAATAATGGCGCAGAGCTCACTCGTTTGAGAAGTAGTTTGCGCTGGCCACAAACACAAAGCACTTTTAATCAAACCCAGCTGACTTATCAGTCTAACTCTGCGGCAAGTACACTTTTAAATCATCAATATACATACCGCCATGAGATATTTAATATACAAGTATCAGGGCAAGTTGATAATCAAGGAGATTGGCGCTTATCTTTAGGTTTAAATGGCACATTTAGTTTTGATCATTTAGAAGCAGACTTTAACTTTGACACTCCTCGCTCATTAAATTCCGGGCAAATAGAAGTTAGTTCGTTCATAGATTGGAATGAAAATGAAATCTTTGACCAAGGCGATGAGCCAATTCAAGACGTTAATTTTACTGGTAACTACCTCTGGCGAAATAAATACACCAATAATGACGGAAAGGTCTTGCTACCAAGCAGTTACGGTGGCCAGGTTTTAGATGTTAATTTACGCTCGTTGTCTAATCCTTACTTGCAGCCCTCTTTAGGGAAAATTAAAACATTGGCTCATAGAGGCGGACAAACCAAAGTAAATATTCCTTTAATGGTCTACAATGAGGTTGAGGGAACTATTTATCTATCGAGCAATGAAAAGAGTAAACCTATCGCAGGACTCACGGTTGTACTTAAAGAAAAAGACGGCGAAAAGCATTATTCAACGGTCACTGAATATGATGGTTATTATTATTTTTCTAATGTTTCTCAAGGAAATTATATTCTCGAAATAGAAAAAAATGAGCAGTTATCAGAAAACATAACCATAAAAAACCTTCCTGAGCGGGTCATCACTGAAAAAAGCGGCGATACCATAATACTGCAAGACATCATTGTATACACAAATAACGCTAATACCTTAAATAAGCAACCAATAACAGCAGCTAAAGCAAACCAAAATACGCCTTATTTTGTGCAATTAGGCGTATTCAAAAAGTTTCAATCGGCACTTATTGTGGCAAATAAAGTTGATAAAGCAGCCTATGCTTTGCAGTTATATAAGCATGAAAGCCGTGATAGCTATTACCTCGTTGCAGGCCCATATAACAATGCAGCTAAAGCACAGCAAACCATTAATGATGTTTATTCAATACCGGCGCTTCATGGCAGCTTTATGGTTGATGCAAGGCGATATGCCTCACCACAGTGGCGAAAAATAGGGGAGTGGAACGATATGCAAACCAAAAAAACTGAGACTTATTTTTGCCAGTATGGTGCATATACCTCTGAAAAATCAGTTAAAAAAACTTCTAAAGGAAAATCCATCACTGTTTATAGCAGAACAAGCAATAAAAGGGGCAACTCATTATTTGATGCTGTCAGGGCCACATGATGCAAAGCAAACAGATTGTGATAAGCAAGTGGTTAAACAAATAAAAGGGCTCACCACCGTGATAAAAAAACCTTGGCACAGCATTTTTACTATAAATCAGTAGTAAAGTACTGCACCTGTGTTTTGCCATCACTGTTTAAATGCGACTCACATTTTATTTCACAACGCGCTCCCGCGGATTCGGCAACCCAAATTGATTGCGCGCTCTTTTTGATATAACACGCAGAATACAGTGCATCTTCTTTTTGCGCAGCAACAACTAAGCAACGCTGAAAATTACCCAAAGGTAACACTTTGATTGGATAAACTTGTTCTTGTGCAATTACACCAGCGCTAAACGTTTGAGATGATTTAGCATAAACAGCATACGAAATAGCGAATATACATACTAAAAGCATTAAAATAGATATTTGTTTCATATAATTAAAGCGAATTAAAAAACAATGTATTAAGTGTAGGATAAATTAATTTTTATGTATTTATTTAATAATTATTAGATTGAGAAATAGCAATGGTCGTCTATCTAATTAGTTGATTCACCACAAGTCAATGTACTGATGTTATAATACATTTTTTGCAAAAAGAGCGGGGCACTATGTTAACTATTTCGAACAGCGTAACCATTGATGAATGGGAAGTAGAGCTAAGCGCTATTCGTTCGCAAGGCGCAGGCGGGCAAAATGTTAATAAAGTAGCCAGTGCTATACATTTACGCTTTGATATTAATCGCTCTAAATTACCTGACTTTTATAAAGAACGATTACTTGCTTTAAAAGATTCAAGGATCACCAAAGAAGGGGTATTGGTTATTAAAGCGCAAAGCCATCGCACCCAAGAGCTCAACAGGGAAGATGCGCTAAAACGGCTAAAAGATTTAATTTTAAGCGCGACTAAAGTTAATAAAGCACGCCGTGCCACCAAACCTAGCCGTAACTCACAGCGTAAACGCATGGACAAAAAAACCAAACACGGCCAAACCAAAGCTCTCCGCGGTAATATTAAGCTATAACTTAAGCAACCTGACTCTGGTTAAGTATATAAAAAGGCTGCGGATGCAGCCTTTAATTTAATCATAAGTATGATGGCGGGTGACGCTAAATCGGTTTAGAATTCGATGCACTACATACACAGCGCTTAAGCTTACAGTAACCGCAACAGCCACCGAGCTAAATCGATACATAGCGCTGTATATTAAATCTTGCCCAGGGCCTAACGACTGACCAAATAAAATGCCAAAAGTGGTCAATACTCCAAAGCCAACACCCGGAGGACCGCCGCCTAAAATATGAAAACGACTGAATATAAAAGACAAAATCCATAATATAGCCACCGGAAAAAACAAAAATTCGGTATGGTTATACAAAAACAACTGCGCAACTAAAGCAGCATTACAGCCTATGAGTGTACCAATAATACGTTGCCAACTTGCGGTGCCCGCAGCCTTAAAACACAACGAAAATAAAATTAAAATAGATGCCGCTTGCGCCGAAATTGAATCTTGCAAATCAAGCACCTGAAAAACCACAAACGACAAAGTAGCAACCGTGGCACATAACAGCACCTCGTGACGAATACTTTCTTTATCCTTGTGCGGTACAGCGCGCATGGGTCGCGCTGTCACATCAGGAAACAAGCCATGCATAAGTAACGCAATAATAATAGTAATAAAAATAGCCAAACCATTACTTAAAATAAGCGGATAAATACTACTAGCTTGATCAACATGACTAGCAAAATGTAACTGAATCGATAAACTCACCGCCCCCAAAGCACCAAATAAAAACGCACCACCAGAGCTCATTAAGTAAAATAACACGCAAAAACTAGCAAAAATAATGAGCGTCATTAACACTGGCAAGTGTGAAAATAAGCCCTGTAAAATAAGCACTATAAACGCACTGTAGGCAGCACTGGCAACAAATTGACGGATCACGCCTTTGTTAATACTTGGCACTAAACCGAGTAATAACATAGGGTAAACTGTAAAAAATATCCCATTGGGCCAATTCATTAACTTGCACAAAGTAAAACCAATGGTGCAGCCACCGGCAATACGTAGCGCTTGGCGTAAGCCATTTGAATCGAGTTGTGGCGCTTGGCTAACATGTTGTGTCATTACTCGCCCCACTAATAAATGTAATGTAACCAACTAATAAAGCGGATCTGTACTGAACCCAACAATTGACCTACAGCCGATTGCGGAAGTAACTGCACAGTGGCACGCGCACCACTGGGCATATTATTTATAAGCTGAGTGTTATTTGGCAGCACTAAGTGAATACGTTGACGCTGGGCATCGCGAACCCAGCGGTTGCTGGTTTCGGTGGTGCTAAGTAATCCATTCGCACTAAGTTGTCCGTCACTGACACCCGCTTCAAAGATTTCAATTTTTGCGTCAAATACTTCACCAGGTCGGCTATCAAATACCACTTTTGCTAAACTGCCTGGCTGCATATTTAATAGTGACTTTTCACGGAAATCGGCTACCAAATCTGCTTTTTTTGCTACAACCGCGAGTAATGGCTTACCCGCAACCGCATAGGAGCCCTCAAGTAATTGTAAATTAGCTACAACGCCATCACTTAAAGCACGCACTTGGGTATAAGATAAATTAAGCTCAGCTTGTGCTAACTGATTGGCCGCATGACGCAGTGCTAGGTTATCTTGTCCTGAATCGCCACGCGCTAAAACAGCTTCTGCCAACTGTGCTTCAAAGGCAGCTAAATTAGATTGGCTTGCGGCAAAATTAGCCCGAATGCTTTCAAGCTCTTGCTCCGAAATAGAGTTTTGTTTGTAGAGTGTTTCGCCACGTTTTTTTAATAGCTGCTGCTCATGCAATTTTGCGTTAGCTGCACTTATTTGTGCCTCCAGCGCTTTTACATTGGTATCAAGGCGTTTATTTTGCAGTTTGGCATCGTCAAGCGCGAGCTGTGCTTGCTCAAGTGCCAGTTGGTAAGTGTTTTTGTCTATTTCAAATAATACATCACCCGCTTTAACCGTTTGATTGTTGCTGACCAATACATCGGTAACACGGCCGTTTATTTGCGGCGATATTTGCACAACCGGATGGTAAACCCGTGCTTGTGGCGTAACCGGCAGCCATACATCAGCAACAATATAATAGAAAAATACAACAATAAAACCAACGAGCGATACTTTAACGTAGCGGGCAAATTTTTGATCGGGTGTCATACTTATTTATCTCCAGATAAGCTTGCAATACAACGCCGCGCGTTTTCTTCCATTTGCAATAAACTATGCGCCATACCATCAAGCTGCTCCGTGCTTAAACCGGCATATAAACGCTGTTTAATATCGCTTGTGAGCTCTTTTAAGTGTTCTAATAACTTTATACCCTCATCGGTAAAGTACAATTTTTTACTGCGTTTATCGTGCTCATCAACTTGTCGAATAACCAGATTTTGCTGCTCTAATTGCTTAATGGTGCGCGTTAATGAGGGCATTTCAATACCTAAGCTAGTCGCCAGCGCTTGCTGTGTAGCCCCTAAAGGTAAATGATGTAAGTGGATCATTGCCGTCCAACGCGACTGAGTTAAACCTAGCGGCTCAACCGCTAATGTTACCGCTTCTCGACATAAGCGGTGCACTCGACCCATATTGCCGCATAAAGTTAAATCGAGTGTTTCATGAAAAGGAATACTGCTACTCATAGGAACTCTTACTTGTGAATATCAGCAAATTTTAGCATTAGTTAGCAGGCTAAGTAAATAATCGGTATTTTAGCTTCACGTCAATAAGTTTTATTTAGACAAATAATGCGCAGCAAGCTTGTCTAAGAAGGTATAAAGTTTAGCGTTCATTTCGCTATAGTCATGGCTTAAAAGCTTCTCGGGTTGTTCAACAAAGCGATGGTTTTGGGCATTGCTTAAATCATCGTTGGCAATGAGGAGGGTAACCACCTCGGTAGTCAATTCCATGTGGCATTGAAAACCAAATACTAAATCGCTATAAGCGACTATTTGCCTTGGACAACCTTCGCTATAAGCAATAATACTGCCTGTAGCAGTTAGCCCTGGCATGTCGTTATGCCAATGCCCTACATTAAGCTCACTACCAAAATGACTAAATAAAGGATGATTCAAGCCTGTATCGGTGAGGGTAATCGCAAACTTACCAATTTCTTTTTCTGGACTAGGTTGATAGGCCGCGCCTAACGCTTCACCAATTAATTGTGACCCCAAACAAATACCTAACACCACTTTGCTTGCCGTGATCGCACTGGTAATAAAGGCTTGTTCTTTTTTGCTATCAAAATAAGGGCATTCTGCAAGCGTTGTAGCGGGTGATTGTGGCCCACCCATTACGATTAAAAAGTCTATATTATCTGCATGTTGCGGTAGGTGTTCAGCTAAATAAATACGGGTATAAGACAACGTATGACCATTCATTTTAGCCCAGGTTTCATAAGCGCCTGGCGCTTCAAAATATTCGTGAATAATAAAGTGAATGTGCATCTCTCAACTCTTGTTAACTATCATTTGCCACTATTTTATATCAAAATAAGCTGGCTTATTTTATATTACTAGCCATAAAACATTGATAACTCGCCAACTATGAATGCAAATGAGCTAATAGAAAAACATGCCACTAATCAATTTATCACTAAAGAAATTGATATGTCGTCTAGCTATGTCGATGACTATCATTCCCATTCATGGCATCAAATAATCTTTCCATATAGCGGCTTATTGCAATCGAGTATTGGGAACAAACGAATTGTAATTCCTCACAACGCATTACTTTATATACCTGCAAATACTATTCACAAATCTATAGCAGTGACAGATACGAAGTTTTTAGCTGTTTACCTTAATCCAAATAACACTATTGAATATAGTAATGAACTCAAGTCATGTTTACTTACTCCATTTGTGAAAGAGTTAATCTTACTATTATTCAATAACACTGAAATTGAGCAACCAGCAGAAGAATTAACAAACTTGCTTACTGTTTTTAGGGATCAAATAGCCATGGCTAATAGTTACGAAATCCCTTTACTAATTCCCAAAGACAGACGACTTATGTCAATATTCAGTCAGCTACATAAACAGCCAAGTTTAAAATTAACAGCACAGGATTGGTCAGTTAAAGTAGGTGCATCCCAAAGAACACTCTCAAGAATTTGCGCTAAAGAATTTAACCAGTCATTTTCCCTATGGCGACAAAATATAAAACTAGTTTTATCGTTACAGTTACTTGCTAGCAATAAATCAATTCAAGAAATAGCCCTAGATTTGGGCTATGCATCAGACTCTGCATACATACATGCTTTCAAAAACCTATTTGCCGAAACTCCAAATAAATATCGTAAAAATAGTTTATAACTCTTTGAAGTGAATACCATCAAAAGTTAAGTAAATTAGCTGGAGAGTATTGATCGGTTAGCACCTTAGTATCACTTGGCCAATCTTTACCATCTTTAGTGAAAAACATACGCTGGCTAATTGCCTTTATATCTACGTCATAAGGGGCAAGTAACGGAGCTAGCTGCGTCACCCGCTGCGCTATTTGTTGCTCTGTAGGGATATTGCTATAACCAGCTAAAATAATACGATTACTATTATTATTGGCTGTTACATTAATAAAATCGCCAAATACCGCATGATAAGTTGCCGATTCATGTTCATAGAGTTTGCTTGATGAAAACGTGTTAGCAGCAACAATTCCGCCTTCGGCTAATACGCTTTTTATTTCTTCAAAAAACTCTTTAGTGAGTAAGTGCTCAGGAATGTAATCGCCATTAAATGCATCTAAAATAATCCAATCAAATTGCTGTTTTTTAAGCGCCGCACGTTTAATAAAAATACGCCCATCTTGTACTTTAGCAGCTACCTTATCGGTTTCTATAAAGTTAAAATAATCGCGCGCCACTTTAATTACCGAAGGATCTATTTCAATATTTTCTATGTGTGCCTTTGGGTATAGCTCATGAATCATATTAGAAAGCGTACCGCCACCTAAACCAATAATGAGCACATTTTTAGGGTTATCAATCAGTAATAAACTAGAAAAAGCCAGCTTAGTATAATTAAATACCAGTTTTTTAGGGTCGCTAATGTACATGCAACTTTGGCTGCTTTGTCGGGTTTTTTCATCAAACTTTAAACAGCGTAAATCGCCAGTTTCTTCGACGAGTAAATTTCGATATAAAGAGCGCTCTTTATGCACAACATTACTCAAACTATAAGCTGAAAATAGCAGCGCCATTATACTAATAAACAATAATTTAAGCTTGCGCATAAACGGCCTCTCGTACTTTAAGTTTATCAAAGCTAATAGCAATTAGCCCAAGCATGCCCAACACACCAGCAAAACCTAAAATAATAGTATTAACATCAAACGCCAGTACCATATAAAAAGAGGTAATAATGGTGCCCAGCGCACTGCCTAAGGTACTTACAAAGTAAAGGCCACCTGCTACTTGGCCGCTGCGCTCACTGTTTGTAACCAGCAAACGTACGGAGTAGGGCGAAATCATGCCTAAAATAATGGTAGGTATAAAAAATAACGCGGTTGAGGCAAGTAACGAGCCATAGCGGCTGTCTTCAATATGCGAAAAAATAAATGCCATAATTGGCTCAGCAAACAATGCAATAGGCACCACCATAATACTGGCGACTAAAAAAATTAACCCATATTTAGTCAGCGAAGGGTGACGAATAGACAGCTTACCCCCCAGTAAATAACCAAATGATAAGCTAAGCATAAATACAGTAATAATACTGCCCCAAATATGCACGCTACTGCCAAAGTAAGGCGCTAAAATACGCCCACCTAACAGCTCTATTCCCATAATACTAAAGCCACTGCTAAAGGCTAAAAAGTAAATTAATGCATTTGTTTTTGTTAACATTATATTATTCTTATTGTGTTATTTTCATCCATCTTAACGTGATAGCTTTATAGCCGCTAGTATAAAAATTAGACGCACACATAGAGCGCAAAAAAACATTTTGTTATAAAGTAACACATGTTATAGTTTTGGTTATAATATAACGTTACCAGAAAGCATTTTATGAAGTACTCATTAATTTACTTAGCCTGCTTAAGTGCAAGCGCACAAAGCATTGCCCAAAACCAACCAATAGAGAAAATTGCGGTTACATATAAACAAGCTTACCGAGGCGATATTCCTCAAAAACAAATGCCACAATCAATCGAAACCCTCTATAAAGCGGTACTTGATCAAAAAGGAATAACTCAATTACAAGATGCGCTGGATTTTTCTGCCAGTATTTCACGTAAAAATAACAGTGGCGCATTATGGGATAGCTTTTCGATTCGTGGATTATCGGGTAACGAAAACATGCCATCGGGTTACTTAATTAATGGTTTTAGCGGTGGACGCGGATTCAGCGGCCCTCGTGATGTATCAAACATTGAGTACATTGAAGTATTAAAAGGCCCAGGCTCTGCACTATACGGGCGCTCAGAGCCCGGCGGTACAGTAAATATCGTAACCAAAAAACCTCAATTTGAGCAACAGGGTGAGCTAAAGCTTAGCTTAGGTAGTGATAACTTTAATCGCGTTGAAGGTGACTATACAAACGGCATTAGCGATAACACAGCATTTAGAATAAATGGCGCATGGCAAGATAGCGACAGCTACCGCGATGAGGTGTACACCCATAAAAAGGTGATTACGCCATCTATTTATCATCAAATAAACGCTTCAACCAGCATCACTTATGAATTTGAATACGTTGATTTAGCCCAGCTATTTGACCGTGGGGTTGTTGTACTTAATGATAGTTTTAATACTGTTCCTAGCTCGCGCTATTTAGGCAATCCTAACGATGGTGACACGCAAGTATATTCTCGTGGTCACCAAGTGACTTTAAATCACGATATAAATAATGAATGGTCACTCGTTGTAGGCGCAAACTACCGTAGCTCTACATTAACTGGGTTTTCGTCTGATGCTGAACTTGCACCCTCACGCCAATCATTATTCGATGATGGCCGCACACTTACCCGCCAACAGCGCTACCGCGATTACGCAGTTGATGATACTAGCCTTAAATTTGAGCTAAGTGGGCATTTTGATACCGCAGGAATTACCCATCACTTATTAATTGGAGCCGACGCATACAAATACGACTTACGCACTGGACTTTATCGTTATCGTGGCGGTAACGGCACCTACACAGTTGATATTTATCAGCCTAATTATAACGTTGCGCGTCCTGAAGTAGGTTTACTCTACGAAAACAACGAACAGCAAGATGCTTATGGTATATACGTTCAAGATCAAATGGATCTGACTGATAAATTTAAGCTGTTAGTTGGCCTTAGATTCGATAGCGTAGATCAAGACATTTTAGAAACCAAAAGTGGTGTGCTTTCAAGCAGTTCACAAAGCCAGGTAAGTCCGCGAGTAGGCTTAGTATATGAACTAAACAACGCTGTAACCTTATACAGCAGTTACTCAGAAGGCTTTTTACCATTAAGTGGCACAGATGCAAATGGCGACCCATTTGGCTTTGAATACAGTGACTCATTTGAAGTAGGTGCTAAATTTAGCTACCAAGGCATAGCGGGTACCCTAGCATTATTTGATGCCACTAAAAGTAATATGTTAGTAGCCGACCCTGTAAACGTTGGTTTTTCAGCGCCTATTGGTAAAGCAAACAGTAAAGGTATTGAACTCGATTTAAGTACTTATATTACTGATGATACAAAGTTTAATTTATCTTACGCTTATATAGATGCCAGTACGGCAAACGACATAATAAATGCTGATTGGGGCGTGCCAATCAAAAAAGGCAGCCCATTAGTAAATGTGCCTAAAAATAACTTAAATCTAACGCTTAGCCATCAAACGGCCGTTCTTAGCAAAGAGCTAGAACTAGGTGCCAGTTATCAGTACACCAGTGAGCGATTAGGCGATGCCGCCGATTTAACATTTAACTTACCAAGCTATCAACTAGTTGGTATTTTTGGGCAGGTAAACTTAACCGAGCGCACCAAGTTAAATATTAGCGTTAACAATATTTTTGATGAAGATTACGCACAAAGTAGCTACAACGCATTATGGGTTTACCCCGGTGCGCCTACTCAATTTAAGATGTCATTAGCGTATCAATTCTAACAATTTCATAGTCCCGATTAGCTATTTTAACCCGACTTTGTTATTTAGCTTTTCATCCAAAGCGTCTTAATGTAGTGGTTAAGGCGCTTTTTTTATAAAGCGTGCATAAGTTTGTTAAGCCACCCATCAGCCTTTGATGGTTTGTATATAATGACAATGTCCTCATTGTAGTCATTGTTAACCCCCTTTACAGTTAATTTTGTAAGCCCTAAATCGTCAATTACAAAGTTAGGTAAATACGCCAAACCCAAACCACTTTGAACCACCTCTATTAACGCACTGTAGTCGCTACATCTAAATACAATATTGCGCGGAGCAATTTCATCTTGCCAGCCGTCGGAGCCTATACCTTGCTCTAAGCCGCACAGCGGTGAAAACAAAGGGCATGCAAAAGCCGCGTGCAGTAATTGGTTTTTATTAAGCGTTAATACACCTTTTTGTACTAGCTGATGCGCAGGGGCTGCAGCCACACTAAACCCAGTATTAAATACATTAACCGCCACTAAATTAGTATATGAGCTATTATTTAATGCCTCGCGAGTAACTAGCGCAATATGCGCCGAGCCCGACGCCACTTGGCTTATCGCTTCACCTTCAAACACATTATTAATACGCACCGAGCAGGGCAGAAGGCTAAGAGGTGTAAGCAGCTTTTTAAGGCCGCTTTTCAGTAAAATTGCAGGGCCAGCAATAACCGCATTAAATTTATGATTATCGCTTTTAAAACGGCTAGTAAGCTGCTGGTAATTATGAACTAGATCACTACTGTGCTTTACAAACTCTCTGCCTTTATCATTAAGCACTAAGGTTTTACCTACACGGTTAAACAGCTCCGTGGCTAAGTTTGCCTCAACCTTTTTTAGCGTTTTAGACAGCGCCCCTGGGGTAATATTAAAATATTTAGCGGTTGTATGCAGATTTTGTGAACTTGCCATATGTATTACTTTTTCAATGTCATTAAAATGCATAGCGCCAAACCGTGTTGATTAAAAGGAAACAACTAACAACTTATTATCGATTATTTATACATAAAAAACAGCATATAGTAGCGCTATATTTATTTTTGAGCATTACCATGAAACACATACTGCTATTTTTTATTTTATTGTCGAGCGCAGCGCTTGCAAATACACCTCAACACAATTCACACAACACACATAAAGCACATAGCTATCTGGGATTTCATGGTATGGCGCTTATATTGGCAGGCAATAAAGTACTTGCCAGCCACATGCCTTTATACGCCCCCCCACACGACTACCAAATAGTATATGAAGTAACGACAAGTGAAACCCACCTAAATATAATCAAAGGAGTTTTAAAAAGAGCAGCAACCGAGCAAAATCAGATCACCATTTTACCAACCAAATTTGACCTAAATTTATTAATAAATAAAAAGACACCCACCTTAAATGTAACTGTATTTAACGGCCATTTTGAGCGCGGAGGCAAATCACTTTTTACAACCAAACTAACTTTTAAAAACCCACTATACGTTGAAAAAATAACGACCAATAAAGCACACATAAATGCGTTTGAGTTAATAAAGCTAACAGCGCAGCAAGGTTTGGTAATTCATAAAATACAAAGCAAGCCAAGCTATGACTCGTTAAGCTTAGTGCCGCTTAATAAAGGTGAATATTACGGGGAGTTAAAGTGTGATGTTGCAATAAATACTTCGACAACCAAGGCGCTTAAAAACAAGCTAGAAGCATGTTTTAAAAGCGTACCAAGCTATTTAGAAATAAAAGACTTTGCAGTTAATTAACTTATAAATAGCCAGCGCTTTTTAGCTTTAAAAGCACTGGTTTTATAAAGTATTACTTTGCATTAAGTGTGTACAAATTTGCCTGAACATACTCACCATTGTGTAACTTAACTTGCGTTAATATACGAGAGTAAGCTTCGCCTTCAAACTCATCGAGCTCTGCCCAATGATTTTCTAGGCTAGTAGAGCTAAATACATAGCCTTTTATCTCTTGGCCTGACTCATCTAATACCAGTGCAGGAAAGCCCATTTTGGCACCCCAGCCTTCATTAATTAAATTACCTACTACACTGCCTTCTTCAAAAGTGCCGCCAATATTGGCAAGAATATGTTCATTTGGGCGGCCAGGGCACAAAGTACCATATACAAATAATGCTTCTAACACGTAGGCTCCAAAATTAAGATTAATTACTACTTTTTATATGCTTAAAGATTAAGTAATTCCTTACAAAAATACTACTAGTAATTTATTTTTTACAGCACTATTTGAGTTAATAAAGATAACCTTATTTATAAAGACACCCACCGTAAATTTTGAACTTTCACTATTAAACAACTAAAGTTTAATTAGCTCAATAAACAAACAGGTGCTACATAGCTATTGCAAGAAAACGTCAAGTAAGTTTGGCAGATACAAAATACTATCACTGCATTTCCCGGTGTGTACGCCATGCCTATTTATGCGGCGAAGATTCCTTAACGGGTAAATCTTACGAACACAGAAGGGGCTGGGTAGAGCAACAGCTATTTAGACTAGCTAAAATATTTTGTATTGATCTATGTGCTTATGCAGTTATGAGTAATCACACGCATATTGTGCTTTATGTTAATGACAAAAAAGCAAATAGGTTAAATGACAAAGCCATAGTGTTGCGCTGGCATAAGCTATGTAAAGGTACGCCACTAACGCAAAAATTTTTACAAGGTGAAAAGCTTAGCAACACTGAACGCTACTTTTTAAGCCAAACTATTATTGAATACCGAATACGATTATCTAGCATTAGCTGGTTTATGCGCGTTTTAAACGAACACATAGCACGAAAAGCTAATAAAGAAGACAAATGTACTGGCCGGTTTTGGGAAGGACGATTTAAATCACAAGCACTTCTTGATGAAGCAGCCCTTGCAGCATGTATGGCTTACGTTGATTTAAACCCAATAAGAGCAAAAGTAGCTAAAACCCCTGAAGACTCAAATTTCACCAGTGTGCAAAAGCGTATTAAGGATGCTAAAAATGCAAAGCAACCTAAACAGCTTTTAAAATTTGCAGGTAACCCCCGTAAATTTATGCCTAGAGGTTTACCGTTCGAGCTTAAATGTTACCTTGAACTAGTCGAGCTCACAGGACGAATTATTCGCGATGACAAGCCCGGGTTTATTGAAAACACACAACTTCCTTTGTTAGAAAGAGTGAACATATCAGCAGAGAATTGGTTAAAAATCACTACTGACTTTACCCGCGTATTTCACGGCGCTGTAGGCAAGCCGCAATCACATGTAAGTTACTGCGAGCATTTAAATAAAAAGCGACGAGCAAATTATAGTAATTGTAAAAAGCTTCTAGCCTAAAACCTTCTTTATCAAATTAAAACTGCCTCGATGCAGCTTTAAGTATGCTTATAATTTAGTTAATTACATGAAAAACAGTATGCTTTTACAATAACCTCAATTATTAACTTTAAATATGCTATTACCCTATGTGTTTTTAAAATTAGGCTGCTAATTAAGCTAATTGACTAAAAATTAAAGATGGGTGTCATCTTTACTTTAACGCTGCGAGAATTTAAATAGAAAGCGACGAGCAAATTATAGTAATTGTAAAAAGCTTTTAACCTAAAATCTTCTTTATCAAATTAAAACTGCCTCGATGCAGCTTTAATTATGCTTATAATTTAGTTAATTACATGAAAAACAGTATGCTTTTACAACAACCTCAATTATTAATTTTAAATATGCTATTAGCTTAAGTGTTTTTAAAATTAGGCTGCTAATTAAATTAATTGATTAAAAGTTAAAGATGGGTGTCATCTTTATTTTTTTATAAAAGATGGGTGTCATCTTTATTTTATAAAAATACGGGGGCGTAAACCCCCTTTACACTATGGCTAAATACGCTATGTTTTGTATATTAATTTTCAAGTGCTATTTTATATCAATCAGCTTAGACATAGAAAAATTCAATCCATTAAATTATTCAGATATTTATGCCAATTGGTATATATACAACTTTTAATATTAATTAAAACTGATAGCTTATCCGAGCCGAAAAATTACGTCCTGGTTGGCTATATTGGCTAAAATCAGTGCCTTTGGATTGACCAGCAATAAGTTCAAACGGTACGTACTCTTTATCAAGTAAGTTAAGTAAACCTACATTCATTTGCCATGCTTGCCACTGATAATTAGCATATAAATCAACAACCCCATAACCGTTGCCTTGTGTTGTTTTATTACCATTAGTATCAAGTACTACATCAGACTGCGCCTTAGCTAAACGCCAAGCAGCGGTCCAATTAACATTGCCAAACTCAGTGCTGACTAAAATAGAACCATTTAACGGGCTAATACTAGTAAGTGGCTGGTCAGAGTCTTTGTTTTCTCCATCCACGTAAGCAACATTAGCTTCTAATAAAATATCGTCGGTAACATACATAGCAATACCAGCTTCTACACCGCTGATCTGGGTTTCGCTAATATTTTGATATTGGTAAAATGTTTTATTTACATTAGGAATATAAGTTGGTTCAACACCCGCAATTGCCGTTTCGATAAAGTCATCATAGGCAGCATAAAAAGTACTTAGATTTACGCTAATATCGCTACTTGCGTATCTTAATCCGATCTCAAATGAGTCACTGCTTTCAGGGTCTAAATCTGCATTTGGTAATATTTGATAAAATGGCTCAACACCATGGCTTTGATAAGCTTGGTCATGTGGTGGTATTTTAAAGCCTCGAACATATTGTCCATACCAAGATAAATTATCGTCTACCTGATAAATCACACCCAGCTTTGGTGAAAACGCAGACTCGGTAATATCGTTAAGCTCGGCGTCAGCGTATAGCGCATCTTTTTTTGCTTCAAGTGCATAATAATCGTAACGAATACCTGCAACTAACGACCAATCAGTCTCATTGAATTTAATACTGTCTTGCATATATACACCAACTAAAGAAGTATCGGCGCCAGGAAATGCTTTTTGTTTTTCATTCGTAAAATCAACAGTACCATCATTTAATACACGGGTTTTTAAACGTGGTCGAGTAGTATCATATAAATCAATATCTACTCCATAGACAAATTCATGCTCGGTATTTTCTCCTTTAACTTCCTTACTAAATACCGCTTTTAAGCCTAAAATATCTTGCTCAAACCCGTAGTCATTATAATCGGTGTAATTATTAGTTGCGCTTATTTGGTCACTTTGTTGCTCGTAACGACTATAGGATAGCTGCCCATACCATTTATCAAATATGGCTGTTGCCATATCTGAATCATAATCGAGTGCAAATGATATATTTGTATCTTCGTCCTCGGTTTCTTGAATGGATGGAGTGATTACTTGCTCTGTCGTTTGATTAAAGTAATCTAAGGTATACTTAAGGGTGCGTTTTTCATCAAGTTTTTGCTCAACTTTAAGCAGCAAAGCGTCCGAGCGGGCATCGAAACCTGGTAAATCTTCAACGTAGTTTTGTACTTCTTCACTATCGCGATGGCTATAAACAGCGCTAATAGCAAAGTCACCTAAATCTTTTGCTGCTGTAATATCAGCAGCAACCTGATTGCTTTGGCCTTGGTAGCCTAACGCTACTTTTACCAAGCTTTGTTGATCCGCTAAATAATCACTCGGGTCTTTAGTTGTTATTACTACAATTCCCCCTAGTGCATCAGAACCATATAGCGATGATGCCGCCCCTTTTGCAACTTCAACTTGCTTAACACCCGCAACATCAAAGTAGTTTCGACCCACTAAATAACCGCCGCCGCCAGCGTAGCCATCGTTTGTGCGTCTTCCATCTTTAATAAAAACAACTCTGTTGCCACCAACACCTCGTACAGTTAATGTTTGCGCGCCTGCGCCACTGCCAGTACTTGAGATACTTGGATCGTATTTAAACATAGTTTGTAAATCTACAGCGAGCTGACGCTCAATATCTTGTTCGGTAATAACCGTTACTGAGCCAGTCACATCTTCAAGCTTTTGTTCAAAACGAGAGCCACTAACCACAATATGATCGTCAATAACATTTTCGGCCAGTGCACTACCAGAGCTAATTAACAAAGAGGCTAATGCTGTAAATTTAAAAGAAAAGGGATTCATCTCCACTCCAAATGATAATAGTTATTATTTACTTTTAAATGGTACAACTAACCCAAAATAAGATCAATTGATTATGATAATCATTTTCATTTAGATTAAAGTGGTTATAATACTAAAAAATAAAATCGGAGTTTGTTATGAAGTACCTAATTTTTTTCTGGCTTTAGCCACTCAATCAGCACTCGCGAAAGAGCGTGTGATCAGTGCTGGCGGCACATTAACTGAAATAATCTACGCACTAGAAAAACAAAATAGTTTAGTCGCGGTTGACCAATCAAGTATGTATCCGCAACAAGCAACACAGTTGCCACAGGTAGGTTACTATCGAGACCTAGCCGCTGAGGGAGTGCTTTCAATGCGCCCAACTACGTTACTTGCACTTGAAGGTGCAGGAAGAGAGCAGGCGCTAAAGCAAATAGAAGCGACCGGAGTGAAGGTTATTCACTATAAAAAGCCGACATCTGTAAATGAACTGCTTGCGCTAATTAAGTATCTTGGTAGTGATTTAGATGCAAACCTAAAAGCTCAAAACCTAATTACTAAAATAAAAAAATCGTTACCTACTAAAGCAAAAACACAGACCCACAACGCTTTGTTTTTACTTTCAGCTAATGAGCGTGGGCTCGTCGCAGCAGGACAAGAAACGGTGCCCAACTTGCTGTTTAATTATGCGGGCATTACCAATATAGCTGCTACGCATACAGGCTTTAAAGCAATTAACAGTGAAGTACTGGCTGTAAGTCAGCCCGATTTTTTAGTGGCGCCAGCGCATGTTGTGCAAAGCCTTGGTGGGAAACAAGCCTTTTGTAAACAGCCTACACTTCGTTTATTAAAAGCAGCGCAAGAGTGTCAATTACTGGTCATGGACAGCTTACTTTCACTGGGCATGTCGCCGCGTATTGCAACTGCGATTCAAGCATTGCATGAGTATAAAACACGCTTATGAGCACGTTAACTTTGAATCGTTTTAACGCCATAACACTGAGTAATCCGCATAAGTGGATGCTATTAAGTTATGGCTGCATTTTTGCTTTAGCATTACTTAGCATAGGCTATGGAGCCGCAGGATGGGATTGGCGTTTAGCTATTGCATGGCTAGCTCCTGAACATTTTAGTCAATTTGATGCGCTACAAATCAATGTGGTTACACAAATACGCCTGCCTCGTTTTGTCCTTGCAGTGATGGTGGGTTTAGTACTTGCACAAACAGGGGCTGCAACCCAAGCGCTATGTCGTAACCCGCTTGCTGATCCCTCTATTATTGGTATAAGCGCAGGCGCTGCAATGGTCGCGGTTGCTTTTATTGCCCTTAGTGCACAATTTAATTTTAACGCCCAACACTACTTACCTTATGCCTCATTTTTGGGCGCTTTATCAGTAACTTCGCTGGTATATTTAGTCTCAAAACAACAAAAACAAATTAATATAAATACGCTTATATTAGTCGGTGTCGCTATTAATGCATTGGCGTTCGCTGTTATTGGGCTATTAAGTTTTTATGCCGATGACAGCGCACTTCGGTTAATTAACTATTGGACCATGGGCTCATTAGGCGGTGCGAGTTGGGATAATATAAAACAGGCGAGTCCTTTGCTTTTGCTGAGCCTTATCGGGCTATGGCGATTAAAAGAGCCAATGAATCTACTTCTTATCGGTGAATCACAAGCTCAATACTTAGGAGTCGATACCAGCAAGCTTAAATTATACGTCATTATATTAGTTGCATTGGGCGTAGGTGCAGTGGTTGCGCTAACAGGTTTAATTGGCTTTGTTGGTTTAGTTGTCCCTCACATCGCACGCCTCATGGTTGGGCCTCATTTACGAAATATGCTGCCACTTTGTATGCTTTTAGGTGTCATTGTGTTGCTACTTTCAGATTGGTTAGCACGCTTGGTGGTTATGCCCGCGGAGCTGCCGATAGGCATTATAACGGCGTTACTTGGGGCTCCACTATTTATATATTTGATCATTAAAAATAAGCGAGATTGGTCATGATCACGTTTAACAACCTCAATATAGGCTTTAACACGCATCGTGTTTTAGAAGGTATTAGCGGCAATATCCAAGCAGGACAACTTGTTGCTCTGATAGGCGAAAATGGCGCAGGTAAATCGACCTTACTGCATACTTTGGCAGGCATGCATCCCTTTGAGGGAAATATACTATTTAATACCAAACCTTTGCATTCATTTTCTAAAGAGCAATTAGCTAGCAAGCGCGCTGTAATGATGCAAAGTAATCATGTTGGCTTTGATTTTAGTGTATTTGAACTCATTGCTATGGGTCGCTATCCCTATGCAGAGTCTCTTAAAACACAAGCCAATAAAGTTCAAAAATATGCCTCACTTATGGATTTAACCCATTACCTAACACGTCGAATGAGTGCGCTTTCGGGCGGCGAACAACAGCGTGTTCATATGGCGCGCACATTAGCCCAGTTAGATGCTTTTACTGCGCAAACGAGGCCTAAATTAATGTTGCTCGATGAGCCAACATCAGCGCTAGATATGCGTCATCAACATGCTTTACTTAGCTGTGTTAGAACCTTTGTAGAGCAAGGAAACAGCGCCATTATTGCTATACACGATCTTAATTTAGCAAGCCTTTATGCAACCAACGCTATTTTATTACACAACCAAAAAGTACTGCAAAGCGGGTCTATAAATACCGTTTTAACAGCACAAAACTTACAACAAATGTACGCCATGAAATTGCACGTTAACCCTCATCCTTATAACGATGCGCCCATGGTTTTTTCTCAACGTCAGGAGTTTTCATGAGAGAGCAAGCATTAAACGACGCACGTACGCTCGTTTTTAAAACCCATGCCGGCGTAATGTCGACCATTTCAAATAATTTACGCGGCTATCCGTTTGGCTCTGTTACACCTTATATGTGTGACGAACAAGGCCGCATCTACTTTTTTATTAGTGACATAGCTCAGCACACCAAAAACCTAAAACAGGACTCACGCATGAGTCTGACTATTTTTGATGCCGCCGATTATGGCGATCAAAACGAACATGGGCGGGTAACACTCGTAGGTGATGGCTCTATTGTGGCAAAAGAGCAAAGCGAAGTACTACTTGATAAATATATAGCTTTGTATCCTGAGGCTGCAAGCTATCGCAATGCGCATGATTTTCAGCTTTGGCAATTAGATGTAGTCCGTGTACGTTATATTGGCGGTTTTGGAAAAATATTTTGGCTTGAACAAAACGAATGGCAAGCCCAGCCTAAAAAGTGGGATGAAAGCCAGCAGCAAAGCATGATCACTCATATGAATGAAGATCATCAAGATGCTATGTCGCTGATATTAATGCAGCACTACAGTGTAGCTGATAACACCCCAATAATGAGCGGCTTATTATCAACAGGCTTTTATATACAAAGCCACAAGCGTAATTACTTTATTAATTTTGCGAACGAGTGCGATAGCCCATTAGCCGTGCGAAAAGCGCTTGTAGCCCTAACAAATCAAGCACGAAACAGCTCAAACCAACTAGCAGAGACAGTATGAAAAAATTAATAGCCTTACTCAACACTACACTGCTACTGAGTGCCAATGCTGCATATGCAGACGAATGCACACTAAATATAGATGCAAACGATATGATGCAGTTTTCAACTACAACACTAAGCGCCCCTAAAAGCTGTAAAAAAGTGACCGTTAAACTTAGGGCGTGTCGAACTTTGCGGATTGAGATTTGTTCAATCTAGGGGCGATTAAATCGCGGCGCGTGATTTGTAACCTAGTGGGCTAAGTAAAAATCGAGCAAAGCTTCCGCGTCCTGCTCACGCCCCTTACCTACATCCATGTAGGCAACAAAGAGTTTATCGCCCCTAGGCAGAACCCGAAGGGCAGCGCATGTTTGGTATTTATGCTGCGTTATCGCCTATTTATGTGGAATAACCACACTTCATAGGCTCTGCCTTGCCTAAAAACCAAACACACTGCTGCAAATTCAACCACCAAAGATCAACACGCCCTTGCCACTCAGGTAAATTACCTGCCAATGTAATGGGTCATAACTGGGTACTATCTACGATTAAAACATGCAAGGTATTATCACAGATGGCAACGCAGCAGGGCTTAGCAACCACTACATAAAGCCTAATGATAGTCGCGTGATTGGTGCTACAGACATTATTGGCGGCGGCAAAGCAACCGAAGTTACTTTTAAAACCAGCGGCTTAACCGCCGGAACCGATTACACTTTCTTTTGTTCTTTCCCTGGCCATTACGCCATGATGAAAGGCACATTTACGCTTAAGTAAATATTAAAAAGTGTATTACACAAACACAGTGCCAACCTATTATTGGCACTGTGTTTTCTCGCCTCGCTTGACTAAAGCTTTAAATGCAGCTTGTTGATGTGCTTTTTGCACATAACGAGCAGGCAAAGCGTTAACTTCTAATTGATAACCACTTTGCTCAGGTTGTACTTTTGATACTGGCGATATCCATACAACATTAAGCTCTGGGGCAATTCGCTTAATTAACCGCGCTATGCCTTCACCATTTTTCACATGAAAGTCACCGGCTAAATGTATAACCTGCGTGCCCTTATTTTGACTAATATAGTTAACGATAGACTCAGCCATGGTTTCGTCCCAAGTAACTTGCGCGGCGTAAAGTTTTTCGTTTTTACTCGCCGTTCCATGATGCATAGATTGCATAAAGCGCTCTTTATAAAGGCTTGGAGAAATATCTATCTCTTTTGCAATAAAACTGCGCTGCTGTGCGTCGAGCTTATTAATATAATTAATACCTTGGCGACCAATACAGGTAACAATATGCTTAGGCGCATTTGCAGCTATCACATCGCTATTTTGCATCTTCGCCAATTCCACTAACGCACGATAATCACTCTTATAATTAGGCCAAGCTTTAGTGTTATCAATTAAGTATTGTTCGCCAATTTTACTCTCAAGGTAAAGGTTTAGTGTTTGCTGATCAGCGCGGCTAAATTGCTCAAGCGATAAGGCAATAGGCTTATTTTTTGTGCTTAATTGCTGAAACAGCTCAGCCTGAAATAAGTGCACACCGGGGTGTGTATGCCATTCACCGACTAAAACAACATCGGCATTCAAAAGCGTGGACTCTGACAATATTGAATTAACTCGCTGACCCTTTGCATTATAAAGCCCATAATTATACAAGGATGAATTTTGAGATACTGATACTGTGTTTATACTGCAGCCTGATAATACACTGAGTAAAACAAGTGCTAAAAATGGGTTTTTCATATCGGTTTTTATAAAAATAAGAATCAAAACAATGAAGTTAGTATACACAACAAACTGCTTCAAACCTACAAATGCAAATAAAAACAATTATCATTTGATGTTTAGAGGTTTCTGTTTTACAGTCTTAAAAAATATACAGATATGGAACGTACCATGGCCTTACCTTTTTTATGTGCTCGACACAAACAACATGTTTTATGTCAACCAGAACAAGCAATTATAGATATTCAAAACGCGCAGCTAAGTGGCGAAGCGCTGTTTAAACGGTACCAATTTTCACAAGCATTGCCATACTTGGGGTGTGCACTTGAAAGTGCGTCCTTATTAGTTCAAATGTATAATTGTGCAAATAAACAACAAATCATACAAATTACCTCACTTACAGAGCGCCTTTACTCCACACTTCACTTTTTAGGCGAACAAAGTGCTGCGCACAATGCACTCATACAATCTATTAATCTGTTAAATGAGATACTGTATAGCGATGATGAATATTATGACTTAGCGCTTTCATGCATTACACAGCTAAAAAATTTGGCATTGCAACATCCTCCACACCTTACTAAGCACTAATTTTTATGGCAATAAGCAACGCGCTAAACACAATTGGGTTAACTTTTTATATTAATAATGGCCAACATATCTTCTTCATCTTCATCTAGGCCAACTTCTTCAAACCCAAAACTAGAATAAAAATCCTTAGCAACAGGGTTTTTCGGGTTGTAACAAATCTCGATTTGTTCAAGCTTAGAAGTCGTTTTAATCTCTGCAATTGCCATAAATAGTGCTTGGCGGCCAATACCTTTATTTTGATGGTGTTCATCTATCATAAAACGCCAAATAGAAACTTTTGTAGGGGTTTCTTGCACCCACATAAAAAAGCCTACAGGCTCATTATTTAGGTAAATAACTTTACAGGTATAACTGTTATTATAGTGTGCCTCAACTAACGACCACATATTACACGCTACGTATTCTTGTTGCGCTTTGGTAACGTCTAAATCGCATACCTCTTCGTAATTAGCAGAGGTGACATCTTCCAATGAGAGTTTCATGTTTTTCCTTAAAAATATAACTAAGTTAAACTTACCAGTATCTGTACCTATAAACAATAAATGGCTTTACCAGCCCAATAGACCCTTAATTATTATCTTTTTAGGATACAATCAATATGTTATATTATAACAATTAATGTGTTTAGCTCTATTTTATATAAGGGTTAGCTTATGAAAACGTTTACAAAAGGGCTGAGCGTTGCCCTGCTATTAAGTATGAGCTTTAGTGCTCAAGCTCAAAAACATGTGCATGGAGAAGGTGAGTTACTAATTGCCCAAGAGGGTGGCGTGCTGCAAATGCAGTTTATTATTCCTGCTGCTGATGCGCTAGGTTTTGAGCATCAAGTTGCAAGCTCAGCAGATAAAAATACTATTGATGTACTTGCCCAGCAGTTAAAAAATAGCAGCCGCGCTATTGATATAAATGGGCAGTGTATTTTACAAAGCACCGAAAACTCACTGGCTCACAGCTACGATGAGCACGATGAGCACGATGAGCACGATGAGCACCATCATCATAATGTTGAAGCCACCTACAATTTTAACTGCAAAACGGCGGTTTTAGGCTTTTCGGTCACGTTGTTTAAGTTAATGCCTTCACTTAATGCGCTTAACGTGCAGTGGATTAGTAACGCAGGGCAAGGCTCAACAGAGGTGACGCGCAATAACCCTGTAATTAGTTGGCAAAGCTAATATTTGGCCGCCAATACCCCAACATAACTTGCAAATTAAAAGAGCTTATAAGCATGAAAAGCCAACTTATAAAAAATGCCAGTGTAGTAAACCAAGGTATAATAAAAACCTTAGATGTACGTATTACTAACCAATTTATTGAATGCATTGCCCCTAACATCACCGCGAACGAAAACGATGATGTAATTGACGCAAAAGGCGCGTACTTACTCCCAGGTATGATTGACGACCAAGTGCATTTTAGAGAGCCGGGACTTACCCATAAAGGGTCTATGTTAACGGAGTCACGTGCTGCAGTGGCCGGCGGAATAACCAGTTATATGGAAATGCCCAACGTTAATCCTTCAACCACAAACAAAGCTGCGCTTGAAGAAAAATACGCCTTAGCAGAGCAGCACTCTTATGCCAATTACTCTTTTTACCTTGGCGCAACCGAGCACAATTTAGATGATATTAAAGCGCTCGATCCTAAAAAAGTATGTGGCGTAAAAGTGTTTATGGGCGCATCTACCGGTAATTTATTAGTAGAGAACCCACAAGCTCTTGAGGGAATTTTTCGTGAATGCCCAGTGCTTATCGTTACCCACTGCGAAGATGGTAAAATCATTAACAAAAACAATCAGCGCTATGAGCAACAAGGCATTATACCTAACATTACCGACCACCCTAAAATACGCGACGCAGAGGCTTGTTATGCCTCATCGTCGTATGCGGTGTCACTTGCTAAAAAATACAATGCGCAATTGCATGTATTACACATAACTACCGAAAAAGAGCTGAGTTTATTTACTAAAGGCGATATAGCCAATAAACGCATTACCGCAGAAGCCTGTGTGCACCATTTATACTGTAGCGAGCAAGATTATCCAGCTTTAGGTAACTTAATAAAATGTAACCCTGCCATAAAAGCTAACACCGACCGCGATGCGCTTATAAACGCGGTTAAAAATAATCAAATAGATATTATTGCTACCGACCACGCCCCGCATACGTGGCAAGAAAAACAAACAGATTATGTTAATGCGCCAGCAGGCTTACCCTTAGTAGAGCACGCACTTTTAAGCTTACTTGAGCATGTAAAACACAACCGCTTAAGCATTGAACAAGTAGTTGAAAAAACCGCGCATAACCCTGCGCTGCGTTTTTGTATAAATAAGCGAGGCTTTATAAAAGAAGGCTACTACGCCGACTTAGTGCTGGTAAGTACACAACACACCACAAAGGTGAGCAACGACTCTTGCCGCTACCTATGTGGCTGGACGCCTTTTGATGGGGTTGAGTTTTCTTCAAAAATAGTAGGCACTTGGGTTAATGGCGAGCGCCTTTATGATGGCAAAACGGTCATTAAACCAAGTAAACCTGCTATGCCTCTTGTTTTTAATCGTTAACCGGAATATTAAAATTATGAATGCTAAAAGCCTTTTGCCCGATATTACTTCGCAACCTAACTCTCTCAATGCACGCCCACTACAATGGGTCGGTATGGAGAAGGTTTCGCTGCCGATACATATTGTAAATCACAACGCTGAGCAACTATATACTAACGCCAAAGCAGGCATATTTGTCAGCCTTGATAAAGCAAATGCAAAAGGCATACATATGTCGCGCTTGTATTTATTGCTTAATGAACAACTCGCCAATAAGCCACTCAATAGCCAAGTTCTAACAACACTACTTGAGAACATGCTGAGCTCTCAGCAAGGTTTAAGCTTAAGTGCCAAAGTAGATTTAGCCTTTGAAATTGTACTAAATAAGCCTGCGCTTTTATCTAATCAATCAGGGTTTCAGGCGTATCCGGTGGCTATTAGCAAAACCATTACAAATGGCGTTATTCATACCGAGCTTAGCTTAACGATTCCTTACTCTAGCACGTGCCCGTGTTCGGCTGCGCTTTCTAGGCAAGCGTTAAGTGACGCCATAGCAGAGCAATTTACAGAGCAGCAGCTTGATAAAAATGACCTGTTAGAGTGGCTAACATCGCAGCAAGGCAGTATAGCGACACCGCACAGCCAACGCTCGTATGCGTATATAAACATGAGTTTACTAGGTGAGCAACTACCCGATTTACCCACTCTTATTACGCAAATGGAACAAGCCATAGGCACCCCAGTACAAACCGCAGTAAAACGAGAAGACGAGCAAGCCTTTGCCAAATTAAACGCTGAAAACCTACTATTTTGTGAAGATGCCGCCCGTAGGCTAAAGCATGCCCTTGAGCAAAATACAGATATTTGCGACTACCACTTTAAAGTTGAGCACCAAGAAAGCCTACACGCGCACAATGCCGTAGTGTACGACCAAAAACTGGCAAACGAACTCTAACAACAAAGGACTAAAAACATGAATGTGCTTAATGCATTAACGATTACTTTTATTAGCGCGCTCAGTATTGGCTGTACCTCTAGCATAACAACACACAATAAAAATATTGCCGCAGCTGAGCCTATTGCTCAATTACCCAGTGCATCGCAACCATTTAAAATAGCAACATGGAACGTAGAGCACCTTGCTTATCCAATCGATACAGGCTGCAGAACACGAACGCCAAGCGAAATAGCAGCAATGAAAGCGTATGCAAAAAACTTAGACGCCGATATTATTGCACTACAAGAAGTGGGATCTAAAGCGGCGTTACAGCAAATATTTTCTGAAGACGACTGGCAACTAATTATGTCTAGCCGAGCAGACAGTAAAGCCTATACATGCAGACAAACAGGGGCTTTATCAACCCAGCAAAAAGTAGCCTTTGCAGTAAAAAAAGCAATGCCTGTACTCAATACAGCTCCCGTAGATAAACTAGCCTTAAAAAGAGCAGGGCTACGCTACGGCTTACAAATAACGGTTAATACCCCAAACGGCCCAACCGATATACTTAACGTACACATGAAAAGCGGCTGCTTTGTAGATGACTACCTTAAAAGCGACTCACCTGCGTGTAAAACCTACGCTCAGCAAGCACCTATCCTTGATAGCTGGATAGCAAAACGAGAAGCTACAAATACGCCATACATTGTACTGGGTGATTTTAACCATCGAATTTCTGCACCTTATAACCGATTAACGCGCAGTTTATTAAGCAATGAGCGCTCAACAAGCATTACTACCAGCCATTTAATTGGTTGCCAAGCACGTTATCCTGCGCCTATCGATCATATAATTGTGGGTAAAATGTATGCTAAAAGCATAGAGAAATCAGCCCAAGTCCATAAATATAAAAATATGGATGATAAAGCCATGCTAAGCGATCATTGTGCGGTGTCGGTTTCAATTTCAGATAACACAAATGCGCTATCAGCGTCGGTTTTATGGCAAACAACCAGTAAAGAGTATCAAGCATTAACAACTTACATGTACCAACAAGCTCAAACAGCAGTTGCGCAAGTACCACGCTCTGCAACTAACTGGGTGGCCGTGATGGATGTAGATGAAACCGTACTTGATAACTCTGCCTATCAAAAGCAAACCGAACTGAGCGGTAAAGGTTATACCCCAGATACGTGGCAAGCTTGGGTAAAAAGCGAAAACGCAACGCTAGTACCTGGTGCTAAATCGTTTATAGAAGCGCTTTACAAGCAAGGCGGCAAAGTAGCCTTAGTTACCAACCGCGATAAAGCAAACGATGTACATACATGGAATAACCTTAAAGCCGTTGGCTTGCCTGTAACGGTTGAAAACACCTGTTTAATGGGACGCTCTGAGGCCGATAAAAGGGCCGTCGATGGCAAACACTTTATTAACGATAAAGACCTTCGCCGCCAACAAATAACGCAAGGTACAGCCGATTGTTTTATACCAAAGGGCATGCAAAATAACTGGCAACAACCGCAAGCTATAAAGTTTCAGGTAGGGGATAACATAGAAGACTTTAGCGGCATCACACAAGAGTCAGCCAATATAGAAGCGCTACAACCAAAGCTTGGTAAGTCTTTATTTTTACTACCAAACCCTATGTATGGCTCGTGGTAGACACTATTTAACCAAAACTCAGGTTATTTAAAAAGGAAAAAACATGACAGATAAACCATCAACGCCAATAAGTTCAGGCTGCACTAACACAAGCTGCTGCCCACCACCGCAAAGCCCTATAACGCGTGACACGCCTAAAGTAGGGCGAAACGATCCGTGTGTATGTGGTAACGGGCGTAAATTTAAAAAGTGTTGTGGTAAATGTGCTTAACGCGCACTTATCACTTTTTATTTAAAGCTAAAAAAATAGGGCTAACATAACGTTAGCCCTATTTTAATTTATAAGTTAAATGTATTTAACTCGCTGTCACTTCTATCTTTTGCTCTAGCGTAAAAGGCTTTGTATTTAAAAGGCCGCTTATTTGCACCAAAATTTCTGATTTACCGGATTTATTAGCAACGTATTTTAAGCTGTGTATTCCGCGTGTACGCTCTAATAATATTGAAGGCTTACCGGTAAGTTTAATACCTTGTGGCGCTACAAATTTTACACTTACCGCGCTGTAACGTTTAGGTACTAAGTAACTAAAGCTTGCCGTGCTGGCGTTACCCACTTTTACTTGCGCTTGTTTAGCGTGTTCAAACGAGAAGTTTTGTAAAATAGGAGGCTGAAAGTGTTGCCGAGCAAAAGGATGAAACTGATTTAAGCCAACACCAGAGTGAAACTCGCACGCATTAACGCCCATAGGCGCACTTGCCAATAATAATAAGCAGAGCAGATATTTTTTATTCATATTATTCCTCGTACGGTAAAACTCGGTCTAGCTTAAGCTCGTAAGCCGATGTACCTAATTCGTTTTCTACGGTATTTATTGCTATTTTTCCTTCAAACCAAAATGCGTCATATAGGCTTTGCAGCTCAACGCCTTGTTCAAATTTAACGTAAATTATTTGATTTGGTGGAGGAGGCGGCATATGCAAACACGCCCCAAAATAAGGCACTACAAAAAATTCACTAATGTGCTTACCTTCTTCAGATTCAAGCGGCACAATAAAACCAGGCACACGAATCTTTTTATTATTATAGCTCTCAATTACTCGAACTGAGCTTAATGCTTGTTGATAGCGTTTATCTTGCTCGTTTTCGAACGGTTTAGCATCTAGGCTATCTAGTGTGTCTTGCTCTGAGCCATCTTCAATATCATATAAATACTCTGGCGGATTAAGCAGTGCGTCTAAATCGTCTTTAGGCATTAACTGAATCCACTCTATTTCTTCGTAGCTTGAACTTTTAGCCACTAACTCACAAGTTAATACTAAACTGGCCAAGGCTATAACCAACCAAGCAACCATTTTAGTTACATTTTTTGACATATTTTCATCTCAATTGGCTTAGGGCTTCATGGAAAACGTTATAACATATCAGCCATTATCAAACCATAGGAGTCTCATCTTTGCCTCATACATTCTCATCGGCCTCAACTCCCTTTGCCATAAATATTAATCAACTTAACTATAAGTACCACAAAGCCGATAAAACCTCGTTTTATATTCCTACTTGGCAAGTAAAGCAGGGAGAACAGGTGTTTTTACACGGCGAATCTGGCTCAGGTAAAACCACATTACTTAATTTATTAGCAGGAGTGCTAACACCACAAAGTGGCGATATAACCTTGCTTGAACAAGGATTTTCAACGCTTTCGTCAAAAAAACGCGATAAATTTAGAGCCCAGAACATTGGTGTGGTGTTTCAGCAGTTTAATTTAATACCGTATTTAAGTGTTTTAAAAAATATTCAGCTGGCTAGCTACTTTGCAAAAACGGGCAATACACAAATAGAGCAAGAAGCTAGCGCACTACTTTTAGCACTTAAATTACCCGCTACTATTTTGCACAAAGCAGCAAATACACTAAGTGTGGGCCAGCAGCAACGTGTGGCCATTGCTCGCGCTTTAATAAATAAACCTAAACTGCTATTAGTTGACGAACCCACCTCAGCATTAGACGCGGCATCGCGCGATGCATTTATGACCTTACTAATTGATTTATGTAAGCAGCACAGCATAACGCTTGTATTTGTAAGTCACGACATGCACTTACAACAATTTTTTAAGCTAAGTGTTGATGTAACTTCGCTTTTAAAAGAGGAAAGTAACAAATGCTAGTATCGTTAGCGTGGAGCAGCTTAGCCAGTAGGCGCAAATCGGTCATACTTACGTTTTTATCATTACTTATAAGTATAAGCGTGCTGTTAAGTGTTGAGCATATTCGCCAGCAAGCCAAAGAGAGCTTTAACAGAACCATTTCAGATGTAGATATGATAGTGGGTGCACCTAGCGGGCAGTTAAACCTGTTGCTTTACTCGGTATTTAGAATGGGTAGCCCCACTAGGAATATTAATTATAAAAGCTATGAAACCCTAAAGAGCAGCTCATTAGTAAAATGGGCAATTCCTATTTCGCTAGGCGACTCGCACCGTGGTTTTAGAGTAATGGGCACTAATAATAGCTACTTTGAACACTTTAAATACGGCACTAAGCAACCACTTACTTTTAGTAGCGGCCAGCCGTTTAACACTTTATTTGAAGCTGTAATAGGGGCCGATGTAGCCAAAAAGCTCAATTATAAAATTGGCCAAAGCGTAGTCATTGCCCATGGTATTGGTAGCACAAGCTTTACCCATCACGACAACACCCCCTTTATAATTAAGGGCATACTTAGCCCCACTGGCACACCCGTTGATAAAACCATACATGTAAGCTTAAACGCCATAGAGGCCATACATTTATCACCGGCAAAACAAGCTAAGTTACTTAATAATGTAGACTCAGTAAACACCACACCCGAGAGCATTACCGCAGTAATGCTGGGTTTAAAGTCTAAGTTTTCAACCTTTAAATTACAGCGCGATATAAACAATTATAAAGCCGATAGGTTAATGGCCGTGTTACCCGGTGTTGCTATGACCGAGCTTTGGCAAATGATGGCAACCGTTGAAAACCTATTACGCGTTATTGGTATTTTGGTGTTGGTATCGTCGTTATTTGGTTTATCGACTATGTTACTTGCCTCTATGGCGCAGCGTAAAAACGAAATTGCCGTGCTACGTGTATTGGGCGCAGGTCCAAGCGTTATTTTTAGTTTAATACTGGTAGAAGCCTTAATTTTAGTACTACTTTCAAGCGCAGCTGCAACGGCTTTACTAAGTGTAACTTTATGGCTTTTAGGGGATTGGCTAGGCGCCACGTACGGCTTATTTTTAAATGCAAACATGCTTAACCTAGAAACACTAAAAGTAATAACCGTGATTACTGTTGCCGCTATTATTACCTCAGCTATACCCGCGTATGAGGCCTATAAAAATGCCCTGCATAGCTCGCTTGGTGCTAAAAGTTAGCACCTTTAAAAATTGAACCTCCTAATAAACAAAGGCCGCAGTATAAATACTGCGGCCTTTGTTTTTACTAAATACTTTAAGTTATGTGCTTTTAATAAGCGCCTGCGCTGTATATAAGCTCGTAACTGTGGCTGTAAATCTCAAGGATGTTACCAAACGGGTCTTCCATGTAGATCATGCGGTACGGCTTTTCACCAGGGTAATAGTAACGTGGCTCTGGCATACGTTTTTTACCACCTGCAGCAACAATACGATCTGCTAAGCCTTCTACATCTGGGTCTTGTACACAGAAATGAAAGATACCGGTTTTCCAGTATTCAAAGTTATCTTTAGGGTTTTCTTGGTCTTTAAATTCAAAAATTTCTACACCAATACGGTCGCCTGTTGAAAGGTGCGCTATTTTAAATTTTTCCCAATTTGGACCAAATACATCGGTACACATTTCGCCAATTGGGCTGTTGTCTTCAGTGATCACGGTAGGCTCCATTATGGTGTACCAGCCCATCACCTTAGTGTAAAACTCTACGGCTTTTTCAACATCGGGAACTGAAATACCAATGTGCGAAAAACTACGTGGATATGTATGACTCATAATAAATACTCCTACTTAACTATGTTTAGTTGATGGAGTTAGTTTACGAATTGACCAACATTAAGTAAAATTATCATTAATCATAATTTTAAGTATATTTTGTAATGATAAATCCTACATGGTTAAACACGTTTTGTACCTTGGTTGAGGTAAACCATTTTACCCAAACCGCCGAGCGCCTTTATATGACCCAGTCAGGCGTAAGCCAACATATAAAAAAATTAGAGCAGCAAGTAGATTGCGCCTTGCTTGAGCGCCACGGTAAACAATTTACGCTTACTGTTCAGGGGCAAAATTTATATCAACAGGGGAGTCAGTTACTCAAAGAATGGCAGTTTTTAGAGCAGCAATTAAAAGATGACTCGCCTTACAGCGGTTTAGTTAAAATACAGTCGCCAGGCAGTTGCGGGCTAAAGTTTTACAATCAACTCTTAGCACTGCAAGTAGCGCACAAGGAGCTAATTATAGATTACCGCTTTGCTCCAAATACCAGTGTTGAACAAGCAGTGGCAAACCATAGTGCCGATATTGGTTTTTTAACTCAGGCGCCTACCCTCAGCGAAGTAACCAGCCATAAAATAGGCCAAGAACCTTTACTATTGATCACACCGGCCGCAATAAAAAACCCAACATGGAGCGCATTAAATGAACTGGGTTTTATTAGCCACCCCGATGCAAAACACCACGCGCAGCTTTTACTTAGCGAAAACTACAGTGAGTTTGAACATGTTGAACAAATTAAGCGCACGGGGTTTTCTAACCAAATAAGTTTAATACTGGAGCCAGTAAGTTTAGGGCTGGGTTTTACGGTTTTACCCGCACACGCAGTAAGTGCTTTTAATAAACCTGCGCTTATTAAAACGCATCATTTAGCTAATCCAATTAGCGAAAATATTTATGTGTGCCATCACCGAAATAGGCCGTTAGCAAAGCGTATGCATAGCGTTATTGACGCAATAAAAGCAGGCTAGGGCACCCAAATCAGCACCCGTAAAGCCCCTTTACAGCTTAAGCTGTACGTTTAGTTTTTTGCATAATATCTGTGAGACTCTGTTTGCTTTTTAAATAAACCTTATGCACAGCAAAAGTCAGTAAAGTCATCAGTACCATCATACAAAGTGTCGGCCAAAGGCTGAGGGTATGATAACCAAGCGCCCCCATAAACCAGCAAATAAGTACCCATTGCATAACATATAGCGCGGTTACATGTTTACTGGCATATAAAAGAGCACGTGTAATAGGGCCATTATATTTATCAGCAAAAATATACTGTATAGCCGCTAGAGCACATAAATTTAAGCCAACTAAATAGCTAATACCGCCGCCATTTAAATGGAAAAAGTTGCCAAACTGACCTTTAAAATCAATGGCTAACCATATGCCGCCAATAACAAGTAAAGCAGCACCAAATTGTGCACATACTTTATATAAGTAATCGGCATTTTGTTGGTTATTAAGGTATAAACGACCAAGTACGTATCCCGTTAATATCGCACTTATCCAAGGAAAAACTGGAAAATACACCTGATAGTTATTAGCAAAAAACAAATCACTAATATAAGGTGAAAGCGTAAATTGCTGCCCCCTTACAAACTGGCTCATAACTGCAATTGCAATGGCTAAAAGCGCAATCCATGTTGTTTTCCAACGAGCAATATTAAGCACACCAAACAGCAATAAGCTAACTCCAGCCAGTTGTAAAATATCACCTGTTAACACCATAAATTGTAACTGCCCAGCACTGAGCGGACTTTGCCAGCCATACGCATTTATAAACGCCTCAGGCATGGTATTAAATACTTCAATAGGCAGCCAAAACTTGGCCGCATTCATTAAATAGGCAAGCAGTAAAAGCTGTAAACCTCGCTTAATTAACAGCAAGGGTGTTTGCCTGCGCGAAAGCGCCATAGACAGTCCCATTGCCACCAAAAACGAGGCGGTGCCTTTGCCAAGTATATGTACAACCGTACCAAATGCGCTTTCACTTTGAAGCGCTGTGGTGGCATACATCCATAAGGTATGCACAATAATCATAATGAAAACGCTCGCACCACGCGCAAGATCAATCGTTTTAAGACGTTGGTTCATTGGTTTTAATGTCCTTTTTAGGGCAGGTTTGGCATTTGCTATAACCGGCTAAATAATAGCGGCAACAGGTTAAACGCTGGGGTTTTTCAGTAAATGGCGCATCAAGATTAAAGTGCTGACAAATAAGGGTGTGCAGCTGACGATGGCAATTATTGATATGTAAAGTAGTAGCAAGGGCTAAGCTATGAGCTCGCTCAATAGCACTACTTAATGAATCGAGTAATAACCGTGCTTGTTCTTTTTTACCCAGTGCATAGTCGGTATTTATCCATTCACCAACTTGGCTTATAAAATGAGTAAACGCTTTGGTTTGCTCAGTTTTACTTACTAACACGCCATTATTGAGGTTAAACCCACGACAATAAGCGCCATTTACCGCTAACGGCATGTTAATGGGATCAGCCGTACTTTGCTTGCAAGCAAACCAATAGCAATAAGCGTAAATAGCTTGCCAGCAAAGCTGTAAATACAAATGCCGACTAATAAATTGCTTAGGCGCAGTAGGGTACTGCGCCTTACAACGAACAGTTAAAGCGCGCACTAATAATAAGCTCGGTTTAAAAGTTCGTTGTACGGGTTGTTGGCAATATAAAAACTGCGCAAGGGTAATCGATTTAGCCATACAGCTTTGCCGATACGGGGTTGTTTAAGTTACCAGCAAACTGCAAACTACCTGCCGGATCCGTTAAATCAACCATTTGCTCATTATTACCCAGCTGTAAGCGGTTTAAACAAGAGTGAGCAAACTCATCACTAAAAAAGTCATACTCTTTAAATCGCTCATTTAAAGCAGGGTTCGCGTGTTGATACGCTTTAACACTTTGCGTAACACACTGCCAAAAGCCATGCTCCGTAATACGCTCTTCTCGCACTAAAATTGCCACTAAGTATCTAAAGAAGCAGTCAAATACATCGGTAAATATACTTAACAGCTCAAGCTCTTTAGGCATAGAAACATGAATACGTTCAACCCCTGCAGGCAGTACTTCAGTGCTATTAAGTAAGGCAACCTCTTCACCTATGTCTTTCATATATGCGCCTACAGGCACCGAATTTTTAAGCTTTAAAATGAGGTTTTCGCCGTGAGGCATAAACACTAATTTATGCGCGTAAAAACAATGCACTAGCGGAATTAAATAGGCATTAAAGTAGGCATGTAACCACTGTTGCGTGCTCAAACTACTTTGCGTTATCCATTCGCCCACTAAACTTTGGCCATTATTATCTAAGTGTAATAACGCGGCCATAGTGGTCAGTTGTTCATCACTATTTAAATTATAATTTGGGTTTTCTCGCCATAAGCAGGCAAACATTTTACGATAGGGTGTATCTCCCAGCGCGCTTTGCTCAAACGTATGATGGGCATAACCTAAGGTGGCGTATTCTCTAAGCGCTGTAAAATTAGCGCCTGCGAGTTGTTGATCTTGGCTAACCTTAGCAAAGACCCAATCGTTAATGGCAGGAGTCACCGCCATGTAAGCACGCGATAGGCCACGCATAAATCCCATATTTAAAATAGACAACGCCACTTTTAAATACGGTTTATGCGGGTGCGAGCAGTTATATAAGGTACGAATTGATTGTTGCGCTTGATATAAATCGTCACCTTCACCTAAATACACTAATCGCTGATTTGCCAACTCATTTGCAAATACCACACTCAATTTGTGTTGGTACTGCCAAGGGTGAGCAGGAATGAGTAAGTAATCATCGGGGTTTAGGTTTTGAGCTTTTAGCGCTTTGTTGAACACATCTCGGGTGGTTAAATCTAGTTCATCACTTATATGACTTGAGTAATCGGCAAAGTATTCACTATGGGCAAAGTCGCATACCGTTTTATGCGCTGCTAACCACAGTACTTTAAACGGTTTGCCTACTTCTGGCGCATAGCGTAAAAAGTCAGCTTTACTAAAACCAATGCGGCCATTATTAGCAACAAAGGCAGGATGCCCTTCACTCATTGCGGCTTCTATTTTTTGCAGCCCTAAATTAGCTAACTGCGCCGCTGTTAAGGTGTTATTTTCGCGTTTAAAGCACGCACTGGCTAAAGTAGCATTTAGCTCTTCAAGGTAGGTGGCAAGGCGCTTACCCGTTAAACCTAGCGCAGGCCCTTGCATACTAAAAAAGTGCAATACATCTAGCGGTTGCAGCTCTTCGTTAAGGTTATAAAAGCATAAGCTTGGCTCGTCTATATCAATATGGTTTAGTGCCATAGCCCGGCCATTAAAAATAAAATAGCCGCCTTCAACATTCACTTTAAAGCCTTGCTTTGTTGTCTCTGCAGCCAATAAACGCTCGTGCACGAGCTCAGTCAGTGCTTTAGCTTGTAAATGCCGATTTGCCCATTGCCAATGTGGCTGAATTACGTAATCAGTTTGCAAAGGCGCTAACGAATCAGTAAATAACTGGCTGTGCCTATCAAATGCCACTTTGTCACAAAAACCTAAATAAGCGGCTTTTTCGCCCAGTTGAATTTGCTGGGTATGCACAAATCCCAAACGCTTATTTAAAGTATGAATTTTACTATTTGCAATGTCGGGCTCAACCACAACACGGGCCGCGCTGTTTTGAGCAAAAATACTTTGCAGCACGCACTGCATCATTTCAAAACTAAAATGGCGCTTAGGTGCCGTGTTAGGCGCTAATAAAATATGCATACCCACATCATTAGGTTCAACCTCGTACGCCGCTTTCATTAAGCTTTCGTGCTCTGGGCTATAAAGCTCAACTAAAGCCAATAGGTTATTATTTTGCTCGATCACGTATGCCTGATGATGAGGCGTATCAATAATATCTTGATACGCTTTAGTTATTTGTTGCTCGGTTTGCTGCTGCATACCCCAAAAGTGTGCATACGGTTGCTTAAGCCAATCGCAAACTGTTGGCATATCTGTTTGTTGTAATAACCGCATCGTCACTTTGCCGGTATGCTGTAGGGTGGTTACAAAAGATGAAAAATACATAAAAACTCCAATAAATCTTAAAAACTAAGACGCTGAACGCGCAGTTCGAGCAACAGCTTTAACCCGCCAAAGCAAAATGAAGGCAAGGCTTGCAAAGCCAATGGCAGCAAAGTAAAACACAACCGTTGTTGAAAGATGCTCTACGCTCATACCCACTAGTAACGACGCTAAAATAACCCCGATATTTTGAGCAATGTGCACTTTGGCAAAGTCGCTGCCGTAATGTGCAGGCTCACTTTTAGCAAATAGCATTACCTCTAGTAGTACCATCACTTGGAATAGCGCAAAACCATATAAAACACGTGATAAAATCACTAACCCCACCGACTCCTGCGCTTGTAAATAAAGCCCAAGCGCCCCTAAAATAAGTGCACATAACAAAGTGCTCGTGCGGCTTAATGTTGGCAGTGGTAAATGCTGCCTGAAATGGTTAAAAACCAGCATAACAAGCGCGGCAAAGGCAGGAATGGCGTATACAACAGCACTTTGCAAGGTGCTGCTTTGTGCGTTTAATGCTTGCCAATGAGTAGTAAAGAAGGGGCGAATTAAAAACGCGCTAAAATAAACCACCACACTTAAAAAGCAAAATTGCCAAATAAAATAGGGAATACGTTCTCGCGGTTTTTCAGTCGCTATTGCTTGCTGATAAATACCTGTTTTTAATGAATACATTAAGTAGGCGCATAATAAAACCTGAACTAGGTCACCGGCACTACTGAGTAATAACGCATAGCGTGGCTCTGCTAAACTAAAGAAATAACCACCAATTAAAGCACCACCAATCGCACCAAAATGCATCAATACAGAAAACAAACCAATAATAGATAAATGCTTAGTTTGTTGCTCTAATCGCAGTGCAAATGGGTATATAAGTAGGTAGCTTGCCTTTAGCACCAACATTAGTTGGTAGTAAATCCAAAACTCCCATACATTGGTCGCAAAGTAGCAAAGCAGGCCAAAACCAGCGGCTACTACTTGGGTTACTAACCACAAAGCCAATTCATTGTATTTTTTAGCGACCTTAGCCCATAGCGGTAAAGCCAGCATTACAGTAATACAACAGTTAGCTACAAAGAGGCCGATTAGAGTGGCGTTACTAATAGCAAATTCACTAGCAAAAAATTGCGGATAAAACGGTAGCAACAAGGTATCGCATACCACCGAAATAACCGTCAGCAAAATTAGCGCTAAACGAAGACTCATGCGGCGCTACTCTGCTGTTGTGCTGATAGGGTTACATCACTTAAATCAAAGTTTTGAAAAGCAATTTTTTGCTCAACCTGATAAGGCGAATAACCTAAAATTTCACGTAAAATAATACTATTACGGTAGCAAGCCATACCTAAATCTGGAGTTACAAAACCATGAGTATGCTGCTCGGCATTTTGTACAAAAATACGTTTTTGTTCGCTATCTACCGCATATTCACGACTCACTAAATAACGACCTTGCTCATCTTGGGGTAATTGGTGTGCAATATTATTTAAAAAAGCAGGGCGCTGATATTTAAAGCCCGTGGCGCAAATTAAAAAGTCGGTTTCTATTGAAAAGGGCTGCTCAAGCTCCTGATGATAAAACTCAGTCAGTAAACGCTTACCTGCTTTTTGAGTGTTTGTTAGCTTGCTGTTAGTTTTAAATGTAGTAGAAATTGGCCCATCTAGGCTTTGCGCGTAGAGAGTGTCGAAAATGTCGTTAATTAAATCGCCATTAATGCCCTTAAATAGATTTTTTTGGTTTTGATTGAGCCAATCTCGCTGCTCAGTTTTTAAATTATAAAAGTAATCAACATACTCAGGAGAGGTCATTTCAAGGGTGAGCTTGGTATACTCAAGCGGAAAGTAGCGCGGTGAACGTGCTATCCAATCTAACTGCAAGCCTTGCGGTACTGCTTGCTGCAATAAGGTGTGGTAAATTTCTGCTGCACTTTGCCCAGCCCCTACCACAGTAACCCGTTTAGCCGCTTTTAATTCATCAAGCCGATGACAAAAATCGCTACTGTGCATTACGTTATTTGAGTTACTTTGCACAGCGCAATCAGGAATATACGGTGCAGGCCCTGTGCCCAAAACAATATGGCGAGTCACATAATGTTGCGTACCATTAGGGGTGTTACAGCTAACGGTATAACACTCACTTTGCGGGCAAAATTCAACTTGAGTGACTGTTTGTTCGAAATTAATATTTGAAAGCTGCGAGCAAACCCATTGGCAATATAAGTTGTATTCACGGCGCAATAAAAAAAGCTTTCGCGAATATAAAACGGGTATAACCGATTATTCAGTTTGGCATAATTTAAAAAGCTATATTGGCTGGTTGGATCTGCCATGGTTACTAAATCCGACATAAACGGAGTTTGTAATGTAACGCCTTCCAGCATCATTCCAGGGTGCCAGTCAAATTCACTACGTTGTTCTAAAAACAGGCTTTTTACATCTTCGAGCGGTTCACTTAAACACGCTAAAGATAAGTTAAATGGGCCAAGGCCAATAGCTATAAAATCGTAAGGTTGATTATCCATTATGCAATTTCCCTATAAGTTTGCCATGCAATGTGGCTAATTTGTTCAATAACAGCGCGTACATCTGTTAATTGGCACTGCGCATTAAGCAATGTAAATTTAAGATAATGACGGCCATTTATTTTTGTACGGGCAATCATGGCTTCACCGGTTTGTAAAAACGTTTGTCGTACATGCAGGTTTAAAGAGTCGAGTAAATCAAGGTCATGTTTTAAATCATCAGGGGCAAATCTAAATACCAAGGCACTAAGCTCAGGGTAGTTAACTACTTCAAAGTCGGGGTGGTCGTTAAGTACAATATGCGTTTGACGCGCAAGGCCAATAACTTTATCGAACGCACGGCCAAGTGGTGCTTCTCCAGTGGTACGCAGTGTTAGCCATAATTTTAAGGCATCAAAACGGCGAGTGGTTTGCAGACTTTTATCTACCAGATTAGGCGTGCCATTACCGGCCTCTGCTAATGGGTTTAAATAATCGGCATATAAAGTAATGTGGCTAAAATGGCGTTTGTCGCTTAATAAAAAGGCACTACAACTAACCGGTTGCATAAATGATTTGTGGTAATCAATCGTTATTGAATCAACCAACTCAATGCCATTAAGCGCATTGCGGTGGTGCTCGCTTACCAACAAACCGCCGCCATAAGCGCCGTCTACGTGGCACCATAGCTGCTCTTCTTTAGCTAGCATGGCAATATTATGGATTGGATCGATTGAGCCAAAATCGGTTGTGCCTGCGGTAATAACCACTGCAATGGGCAAATCACCTTGTGCTTTGCTTGTTGCTATGGCGGTTTTAAGTGCCTGCATATCCATTTGCATTTCGCTGTTTGTAGCCACCGGCACCACAGCGTCGTAACCTAAGCCCAGTAACGCCGCTGCTTTTTGAATACTAAAATGCGCCACCTCAGAGCAGTAAATTTTAAAGCGCGAGGCAACAGCTGGTAAGCCCTGAAGTTTTACCTGATGTTCTGGCGCATATCGGCTTACTGCTACTTCACGAGCAACTAACATTGCCATTAAGTTTGATTGCGTGCCACCACTAGTAAATACCCCATCGGCAGTGCTTGGCAATGCCGCTTTTTGGCATGTCCAATCAATCAGCTTTTGTTCAATTAACGTCGCGCCTGCGCTTTGATCCCACGTATCTACTGAGGTATTAATAGCGGCAATAATGTGTTCGGCCACCACAGCAGGATAGGTTACAGGGCAGTTTAAATGAGCCATATAACGCGGGTGATGAAAATACACAGCATGATCTAAATACACGCCTTTTAGCTCTTCAAGCACCGCCGGAAAGTCAGCCAATGGCTGTGATAAATCAACATCGTTTACTACTTTTGCTAACGTATTTACCGACACACCTGAAAATGGCTTTTGGGCTTTAGCCATCGCTTGCTGAACTGCCGACAACCCTTGCAATGACGCTATCTGATAATTAATGAACTGCTCTAAATTGAATTGTGGGGGCAAGCCGCTTTGTTCAAATACAGCCTGTTTTTCAATGGTATTAATATTTAACACTTGAGATTGAGACACATCAACATTCCTTGAGTACACTTTTTAGGTGCAAGGATCTTAATGATAATGATTTAGATTTACAATAATGAAAAAAGGTTAGATAACAATTTTTTTAAATTAGAGCTAATAAGCTTGTCGTATATTTTTAACAAAAATCGATAAACTACATTATTAAACGACAAGCATTACATACAAAAAAATAAACTTAAAAAAGAGAAAGTTAAGTAAATTATTTTAGCGGTAGCAAAGCCACGTTTAGCCATTACCACCTCTTTAAATATGAGCAATAAATACGCAATTGAGCTAAATAATCACGGTTTATGAAATATTTAATACAAAATTTAAAGTATTGGCGGTTTTTCTGTTACGTTGGTGTTTGTATTAACGCTAAAGGACGTCATGATGGAAGTAAAGCAACTAGCTAGTCAGACCTTAATCGGCTTAAAAGTAAGAACCTGCAACGCCAATGAAATGAACACTGGCACTGCAAATATAGCTGAACTTTGGCAAAAATTTGGTGAGAAATTTGCCAACAGCCTCACCGAAAACACTAAAGTGTATGGTGTGTATACTAATTACGAAAGCGATCTCACTGGCGATTTTGACGTAATTGCCTGCTGCGATAATTTATCAATTAAACTCCCTGAAGCTAAAAAAGTAACCACCCAAGCGGGGCGTTATTTGGTATTTAAAGGTGAGGGTGAAATGCCCGATGCAGTAATCGATTTATGGGGCGAAATTTGGCAATACTTTAGCTCAGACGATTGCCGCTATGAACGTACTTACACCAGTGATTTTGAGTATTATAAAAACAGTAACGAAATAGAAATTGCCATTGCAATTAAAGACTAGGGTCTGTTGATCTTTCAAGGTTAAATTTGCAGCAGTCTGTTTGGTATTTAGGCAAGGCAGAGCCTATGTGGTGTGGTTATTCCCCATAAATAGGCGATAACGCAGCATCAATGCCAAACAGGCGCTGCCCTTTGGGTTCTGCCTAGGGGCGATTTACTCTTTGTTGCTCAGTTTTGACTTAGCCCACTAGGTTACAAACCTCGCGCCGCGATTAAACCGCCTCTAGTTTGAACAAATTTTAATCCGCAAAGATCAACAGACCCTGAAACGGCTAGGTTTATAAGCACAAACCTAGCCTTTCATTGCTGTAATTTAATCCCTGCCCACTAAATCATTGGTTATTACTTGCCAGCTTGGTTTTTAAATCATGTAAATCGCACGCCGTTATTGTAGGCGTTAGTTCCCAAGGATCAAAAATAGCCTCACTTGAGCGCTGTATCCACGCAGCACGCATACCGTGCGATAACGCCCCAATAACATCAAACGGGTTACTCGATATCAACCACGTATTAGCGCCGGTTGAATGTGCCTCACGTAAAAAATGACTATAAACACCGGGGTTGGGCTTAAAGGTTTTAATGTCATCGGCGCTCACTACGCCTTCAAAATAATCACTTATACCTGCCGTTTCGAGCAAGGTATTTACCGCACTGGCCGCACCATTAGAAAACGCAAACAACCGATAGTTTTGTGCTTTTAAGCTCTCAAGCCCAGCTTTAACATCATCAAATGCGGGTAGGGTTTTGTAGCGTGCTAACAACTGTGCTTTTTGCTCATCGCTTAAAGTTACCTTGTGCAGTAAACACGCATAATTAAGTGCCTGCTTAGTACACACCGAAAACGGCACGTAGTTTTGCATTAAGCCACGTCTAAACGAGTATTCAAGCTGTTTTTCGCGCCAAGTAGTTGAAAATGCGTGCGCGCTATCGCCAACCATATTTTCAAGTAACGACACCACGCCATGAGTGTTTATAAGCGTACCGTATACATCAAACGCCAGTGTAGTTGCCATTAATGACTCCTGTTTAAATCGTTGCTAAAACGCGGTTTTACTACTCAATATTAATCACCTTATCAGTTAATAAAGTACAGTAAAAGTGCCGACGTTTTAAGCAGTTACTGTAAACCCCCGTTACGGTTTGGTTAAAAATACCGCACAGCAAATAGGGGGTTTAAAGTGAATATTTCACCACCTTGGGGTTAAATATTAATAATTTACAGTACATGTTTGAGCGTTGCTTTGTTGGCAGTAATGAAAGTCTAAAAAATAAAACGCTTCAGCAGGCTTTATATTATGCTTAATTACGTCATACATTAACTGCGCACTGAGTCGCCCCATTTCATATGGATTTTGACCAACATTTGATGAAGATAGCCCTTTGCTAAGCGCGTCTAATTGTATTTTTTCGGTATCTGCTGAAACAATAACAAGTTCTTTTGAATCAAGTTTATGTTTGTAGGATGTCATCAAGTTTATGTACTCAGTATTAAATTGCGCAAAACCGGCAACAGCAACAAACGCAGGAGGCTTGTCCATCTTAGTAAGGCTTTTTACTTGCTCTAACGAGGCCCCCTTTTTCCTAAACTATAAAGAGGGCAGCGGTTATACTCGCTCCAGCCATTTTCACCCGACAAGCGCTGACTACTTTGCCCAGAAAGCGCAAACCTAACACCTGCAATTCTTTTATTTAAGTTTGGTGAAGTAGGATGACCAGATTGAATACAAATACGCTTATTTTCTTCACTTACTAAATTCTTTAATTGATTGCCTAACGCAACACCAAAGTCAAAATTATCAGTGCCAACGTAAGCGAGCCTGTACTGGTGATCTTTTGCTAATAAGTCTGAGTCAAAAGTAATAACAGGAATGTTTCTTTCAAATAAATCTTTAAGGGCTCTCTCTACCAAATAATCAGAATCTGATATTGAAACTAATAAACCATCAATCCCACTTTTCATCATGTCATTAATAATTAAAGCTTGGGTTCGAATATCTTGATAATCATCAGGCCCATCATATTTACAGGTAACGTCAGGCTGTGACTTTGCAAACTCGGTACACCCTTTGTACGCCTGAATATAAAAGCTATCGTTTTTAGTTTTTCCTACTATGCCAATGACAAATTGAGCATTTGCAAAAAATGGCAAACACAGCAGCACAAAAAATAATGAAAACGATATTTTAGGTTTGTAAATAGAACAAGAGCTGTAAATAAACTTGGGTTTAATAAAAAACAACGACTAGTATCCTTAATTAAAACGGCATTAATTACAAATTGATATATCAGAATAGCACTTCAAAACAATATAGCGACCCCATTGAATATAACTTAAAAAACCAAAAAATAATCCTTAATCACAGTGCTTTTATACAAGGCTATAGCAATAGTAATTTTTTGCTAAACAAACAGCTTAGCATTCAGTTGAATGCTGTAAACCCCCCGTTACGATTTGATTAAAAATACCGCATGGTGTGGTGGCTTTTGATCAAGTAATAAATCAGCAGCGCCTTCAAATCCAAAACATTCGTATTGTTTTAGAATGGATAAAAGGGTTGTTGAATTTATAAGTGCTATTTAGAAGTTTAACTAAGTAATAGCTAAAAGTAGGGGGTTACTGGTTTACCTTGTTGCTTTAGACTTTGCCTAATAGGCAAAATAAGGATAACGGGTCAGTCAATAAATTTGATGTCTGTAGTCAAGATTTAACCCTTATGTGTTCCAATTAGAATCTAGGCTGAGTCTGATTAAAAAATTAGGGTGGATGTCTAGTTTATTTGTATTTTGCAACGAATGAAATAATTCGAAAAAGTTAGCTGCCTTGGTTGCTGCATCAAATCAATGAGTTAACCTGCTTAACTGCTCAGGCTAATAGCGGCTGTGCGAGCAAAAAATATCCTTGCTTAACGGTTAAACATTAGGTTTAATGGATAAATAATGAACACTGAGTGACGCAGGGAAAGCTTAAATTATAATTGGTCAGCTTATTAAATTAGCTGATTTAGCTTAGATGATAAAAAGCCTTTCTTTTATATAAAAGTCCATAGCATAAACAACACCAACTCTGACACACCGAGCAGGTAGCGCCTCAGTCCAACAAGCGATTATGCAACACAAACTGCGTGTCGCATAAATACTAAAGTGTTAAGGCTCAAATGTACTCTGAGAGAATAAGTTATGAATAATAAATGGGAGTACTATTTCCACACATTAAATGGTGGATTTAAGCTTCATATTGAAGCTAATAATGACCAGAGTTTACAAGCCTTATATGAGCTTCATTCGATTTTTTTGAAATTAAAGATAATCGGTTTGTTTACGATAGTGAGATTCATTACGTAACAATGAAAATGAAAGAAGAAGTTAGGTTATATACAAAGATATATCGAAAAATAATACCACAAATCAACCAGCTGAATAGTGCGATATCTAAAATGAAGTGTGGAGAGGGGTTTGTTTTATTGAGTAAAGAGGCAAGCTCTACAGTAGAAGAATTGAGAATTTTTGAAGCAGTATTGTCAAGCAACTCGCTTTCAATACCTGAACTTGACAATCTTAGTGATGATGCTCTTAGTGGATTTAAAAAACAAATTAATGACTATCGATTTTTTAGTCCTAGAACTGATATAAGGAATCTGATTGGGCCGCCTAGAAGGCAGGATCGCAAGTGTAGATTTTGTGGTAAAACATTTGCCAATGGAGCAAAATTTAAAAAAATTGCTCATGCAATTCCTGAGAGCCTTGGTAATAAAAACATCATTTGTGCTGAGGAGTGTGATTCATGTAATGAGTTTTTTGGAACTACCTATGAAAAGTCGTTAGTTGAGTTTTTTAACTTTTTTAGAGTAATTGATGGTGTTAAGTCTAAAGAAGGTTTTCCTCTAGTTAAATATAAAAATGGCTATGCATTTCATCGTGGTGGAATTTCTCAAGTCTATTCAGAGAATATCATTCAAAACGAAGATGGCAGTGAATCAATAAAGTTGAAGTCAAACGAGTATTACAGTGAAAACTACTTTTATAAAGCTCTATGTAAAATGGCATTGTCTGTAATAGATACTAAAGAATTAACATCACTACAATTAACATTAGATTGGTTAAATGATGAAAATAATTCAGGTACTGACCTACCGCTTGTAGGCTCGATGATCAAAGCTGAATTTTATGTCAGAGAGCCTAGAATCACTGTCATAACAAGGATAAAGGATAATTTGGAGACGCCCCATGTAATGGCTGAACTCAAAGTTGGTTACTATAACTTCTTGTTCATTTTACCTTATTCTAATAAGGACAAAGTTAAGTATTGTACAGAAAGCCAACTTGCGAATTTATTCAAAGTTTTCCCTCAATTTTCTCCTGACGTTGGTTGGGGGTATAAGTCATATGTAAACAATACAATGAAAAAAATTAAGCTTTCAGTTGATTTGAATTTTCAACGAGGTGAGCCTTAACAAGCACTTTAAACGGAACATAAAAGGATTTTAGAAAAATGATTAGTGACTTAAGTCTAAGTAAGAATGTTCAGTTTTATGAACTAAATAAAGCACTCACCAAAAAATCTATTGAAGATACATTTAAAGAGATCTCTAAAGAGCGTGTAGGAAATTACCTTTTTAACGAGCCTAAAATAAACTATACAACGGCCTCGGGTAATCAAGTCATATACTCTATTGTTTCATATAAAATAGAAGCAGAGCCTTCGTTTTTAGCCGGTACTTTGGTTAAAGAACAAAAATACGCTTATCTGTTATTAATAGAATGTGATGATGCTTTAGCTATTTTGAAAAAATATGTTGATTCACCTGATAAATACTTTTCTTCTTTTATAGACGAGTTTGATTATGAAAAATTCTGTCATTTTCACGGTGATAAAAAACCAGAGTATGAAAGAGTTACCATGAAAAACATGAGTATATCAAATGCTGTCATTAGATCCCGTTCATTAGAAGCTAAAAGCTTGAATGGTATTATCTCATCTAATTCGTCTAGCAGATCAATCCCAAGCAACTTTAGAATGAAAGTCGGAGAAGACTCATACACTCTAACACCAAGTACTTCTAGAGTTAGTCATAGGGATAAAAAATCAGCATTTGGTGGTCTAATCGACTGGGTTATTGAAATTAAAGAGGAAATAAAAAAACACTAATCAAAGTGAGTTTCTTAGTAATTTTGCCTCCCCTATCTGTTTGAAGGATATTATAGATTTAGGTCATCAAGTCGTGGCTATTCTCATAGATTTGACTGAAATAGAAACTAAGGTTTTAAATGGTGTAGCTGTTTTAAGTAAAGCTGATGGTATTCAATTGAATAGCGGGGAAATTAATAGGCTTTTTAATCAATTAAAATCTCCTATTTTAGTTGATGGTAATTTAATGAAGGTGAAAGGCTCCACTTTAGCGGGCAAAGTATCATATTCAAAAAACTTAATTACAATTAGAAATAAACTTCTTGATAGTATTTCAGTGACTGAGAATGGTTCTGATAGCTATTCTATAGGTAGGTATATAAATAAAGAAAAGCCATTTTCTGCTGTATTCGACTCACCAAATTATTCATATTATTCAAAGTCATGCTTTGAAGATAAACACTTAGTAAATAACATTCAGTCAATACTCAATATTTTTGATGATAGTTATAACTTTAATGGCATCCGTAGTGAGAAAGAAAAACCGCATGCAGCCAATTTAACTAGGTTTCCTGCTAACTCTCTATTTAGGAAAGTAGAAGATCAATATTGTGTATCCCATAATATTGTTATCTGTGATGATATGAATGACGAATGGTCTGATCATATTGCTATAGATAGTAATAGCGCTATTCCATCAATCTCTTTTATCCACTCTAAATTTACTAAGAAAGATACATATGGTGCTAGTGCTTTTCATGACGTAGTAGCTCAAGCACTAAAAAACATTGGCCGAACTCAAGCAGAAAAGCAACTGTTTAAGAATAAATATGATAATGAGTGGCACAAGAATTTTGAAAGCACCAATATTAGTAGGGTTACAGGTGCTCAGAATTGGCAAGATTTAGAAGTAGCTCTCGACGCTATAAATCAAAACCCTAACTCTATAAAAAAAATTGTACTTGCAACCCCTTTTCTAAGTAAGGCTAAATTAACAAGAGAATTAAACAAATTAGCTTTGGGTCAAAAATGTAAGCCACATTATGTGCAGTTAATCTGGCTTATAAATACGTTTATAAGTTCATGCAAAGATTTTGGAGTCCAAGCTCATATACTTTGTAAACCATAGCCAATTTGCGCCTCTGGCGCCGGAAGCAGCAAAGCTGCGCTGGTTATTGAGGTGTTATAACTACTAGTAGGAATTATGATTAAATTCACATTGATAGAAAACTCATTAGATTCCATAGAGCAGGGTTTGCAGTTTCTAACTAAAGCAGAAAATGATAAGTGTAACAGTGCATATAAACATGCGTTATTGTGTTTGTTTCAGGGAGCGGAGTTAATACTCAAAGAAGTTTTAGTATTAATCGATCCAATTACAATCTTTGATAAGAACTCACTTTTCAAGCATTGTGCAAGTCCACTTAATCCCACAATGGATGAACTGTATAAATGTAAGTCAATAGATATTCGTGGTATTGGTCAAGAACTACGAAAGCACTACCCTGTAGTTTTTTTAAAGAACAATATTAAAGTCTTGGATAGGTCTGCAATCGAACGAAATAAAATCCAACATTTTGCAATTGAAGTTTCACCTGAAGACCTAACAAAAAATCTGATTGAGCTTTATTTAAAAGTGATAAAGCCAGCGTTTGAAATAGTACAAGCAGGCTCTTATAATGTAGAGCAAAATGGGATAACTCTAGACACAATCAATGAAAGGGTCTTTAAGTTTGAAAATTCGTTTTTAAACGTAAAAATCGGAGAGGATTTTTATATCGGAATGTGCCCGTCCTGCGAGAAACATCATCACTTTATAATTTATGAAGGTGAATCTTACCCAATTTATACATACTGTATATCTTGTGATTATGAGCTCTCAGACATAAAGATATTATCCACGGAATACCATATTTGCCCAGAGTGTGGAGCACCTTCATTGGTTTACGACGAAACTAACCAAGCCGGAGTTTGTTTGTGGCGTAAATGCTACTACTGTCAGGAAGGTGGATTTGTTGACATGGAACCTTGTGATTCTTGCAGTGGTTATTTGATAGAAGGTCATTGTGAAAACTGCACTCTGGAGGAATCGTTGTTATGAAAAACAGTTTAAGAGGGATTCAGCACGCGTGGCATTTTTGGTATACGATGATTTCGCTGTTGAAGTGCCATCCAGATGCTTAGTCATTGCGTACTTCTCCCCAACTGAGCGCCATAAGATAAGAAATATATGCATCAGATTAAGCACTCAGCAAGTCCATATCTTTATAAGATTGTATTAGATAGTGAATATAAATTATCTGACGCGGACATAAATAAATTTAAGAAGAGGGCGAATCAAGGTGTCGCTGTTTATGGCTTCACTCCCAATATTATAATAATTTCTAATTCGCATTATGCATACTGGGACTCCATTTCATTGTTTGCAAAAGCTATGGACACAGGTAAGTTAGCTATTTGTAGTAATGATAATTTAGATGATGTTATTAAAAATATCTCTACTGAATTTGCACCTATTAATATAAAGCAGTTTGGTAAGAACAATATTATAGACTGCAATAAGTGGGTTACCTCCAAAGTTTAGTTTACAGCAAATAGCCATGGTGCCAGCTTATGCAATTGACACTTTCCACTCAATAAATAATACATAGCGCCTCGGTTAAATTTAATTAATAATTTTGGATTTCGTTATCTCCCAAACTAACACTCAACTAACTTAAGACCTAACTCCTAACACCTTTTGCCTTTAACCTCGTTGTGTAAACCCCCGTTACATTTTGATTAAAAAAGCCACACTTCAACATTTTTTAAGGTGTGGCTTTTTTCAGCAGCTGTAACTAAAAATTAAGCGACATTCGCTGCTAATAGCTCGTTACGTACTAGCTCTGCGCCTTTGCTAAGAGCGTTGAGTTTGCCGTTTGCGATGTCGCGCGGCAGGGGAGCCATGCCGCAGTTGGTGCAGGGGTAGAGTTTGTCGGCATCTACATATTTAAGTGCTTCGCGTAGGGTTTTGGCCACCTCTTCAGGGGTTTCTATGGTATTGGTGGCTACATCGATTGCGCCCACCATTATTTTTTTACCGCGCACCAGTTCGAGTAGCTCTATGGGTACATGTGAGTTTTGGCATTCGAGCGAAATAATATCAATATTCGATTTTTGCAGCTTAGGGAATACTTCTTCGTATTGTCGCCACTCGGTACCGAGGGTTTTCTTCCAATCGGTGTTGGCTTTAATGCCGTAGCCATAGCAAATATGCACGGCGGTTTCGCATTTTAGCCCCTCTATTGCTCGCTCTAGGCAGGCTATGCCCCAGTCGTTTACCTCGTCAAAAAATACGTTAAAAGCGGGTTCGTCAAATTGAATTATATCAACCCCTGCGGCTTCTAGCTCTTTGGCTTCTTGGTTGAGTATTTTAGCAAATTCCCATGCTAGTTTTTCACGGCTTTTATAGTGATCGTCATACAGGGTGTCGATCATGGTCATTGGCCCTGGCAGTGCCCATTTAATTGGTTGGCTGGTTTGCTGGCGTAAAAACTTGGCGTCTTCAACAAATACCGATTTAGTGCGAGACACAGGGCCAACCACTGTGGGTACGCTGGCGTCGTAACGGTCGCGAATTTTAACTGTTTTACGGTTTTCAAAATCAACGCCATTTAAGTGCTCAATAAAAGTGGTTACAAAGTGCTGGCGGGTTTGTTCGCCATCGCTGACTATATCTACGCCTGCGGTTTGTTGCTCGTGCAGGGAAATACGCAGGGCGTCGTGTTTGCCATCAACCAGCTCGCTACCTTTTAATTTCCACGGTGACCATAAGGTTTCGGGCTCAGCAAGCCATGACGGTTTTGGCAAGCTGCCTGCTGATGATGTAGGTAATAGTTTGTTCATAATAAATGCTGCCTTTAATTTTGTTGTGTGATTAAGCGATACTTGCTGAGAACTGCTGCAGTACTGACTGATAAGGCTTAATAAAGTGCTGCTCGGTAAATTTGCCTTGCTCAACCGCTAATTGACCTCGCTCTGCGCGGTCATACACAATTTGCGTTAACGAATGGTCGTCATTTTTTAGATTAGGTTTATAACGGCTACCAGCGGCGGCATTAGCGTTATAAATTTCTGGACGATAAATTTTTTGAAACGTTTCCATGGTGCTAATGGTGCTAATTAGCTCAAGGTTGCTGTAGTCGTTAAGTAGGTCACCAAAAAAGTAAAACGCTAACGGTGCAACGCTATTTGGTGGCATAAAGTAGCGCACTTGTAAGCCCATTTTTTTAAAATATTGCTCTGTTAACGACGACTCATTAGGCTGATACTCTACGCCTAAAATAGGGTGTAAGTTTTCGGTTTGCTGATAGGTTTTGTTATCAGACACGCTTAAACAAATAACCGGTGGCTTTTTAAAGTGCTGTTTATAGGTATTTGAGTTTACAAAGCATTTAAACAACTTGCCGTGTAAGTCACCAAAGTTATCGGGAATGCTAAATTGCGGTTTGCTTTTGTTATGCTCAAGCAATAACACGCTAAAGTCGTAGTCGCGCACATACGATGAAAAGTTATTACCCACCATGCCTTCAATTCGCTCGTTGGTTTGGTGGTCAATAATATTGGTTTTTAATACCTCAATTGACGGAAATGCCTGGCCACTGCCTGCAATGTCTAAATCGACCGAAATGATCTTGAGCTCAACCTCGTAACGATCCCCTTGTGGGTTATCCCAACTGGCCAATGCATTAAAGCGGTTGTTGATCATTTTTAGGGTATTACGCAGGTTTTGTTGGCGGCTTTCACCCCTTGCTAAATTAGCGAAGTTGGTCGTAATACGTGTGTTATTTGACGGATGGTAGTTTTCATCCAAGTTAGTGCTTTTAATCGTAAATGTAAGATCAGTGCTCATAGCCGTATCCTTTCAATTTGAGTTGTTACTGCTTTTATCAATGACACATTACTTGCTGTTAAAACCAAACTAACGGGATAACTGTAATGGTGCTGTGCAGAGTTAATAAATTTATACGCGGTATGTAGCATGAAGAAAAACGGTATTATTTCAGGTAAAACATGAGCCATATTCACTCTCTTACTAAGTTGAATGAATAAATTAGGCTAGTAGACGCTCCCACTCAGACAAAACCCGCTTTAGAAGTCTAGATTTCTAGATGTTTTTACGGGTATTGTAATTTATTCATACAAAACGTGAGTATTATTCAATGCTTATAGGCACTTAAAGTGCCATTTGCATAAACGGTTGTTGATATACTCGAATAAACTTAGGTGAGCTTAAGCACTTTATTAAGCAGTTCGCCGTCGCAGAACTTTCCACAACATAAGAAGAGACAAAAGGAATGAGTGATTTAATAGTGTTAATTATATACTGCGCCATATTAGGTAGCGGTGTTGGTTTTTTAGCAGGCTTATTAGGAATAGGGGGTGGGCTGGTGATTGTGCCCATACTCAGCATGATATTACTGCACTTTAATGCTTTGCCACCTGAACAAGTAGTGGTGGTTGCCATTGCGACCTCGCTGGCCTCTATTTTATTTACCTCGACCTCGTCGGCTATTGCGCATCATAAAAATGGTAATGTACCCTGGGATATTGCACCTTGGGTGATGGCAGGCGTTGCCTTTGGTGCGCTTATTAGTGGCTTTATGGCTGCGCTGTTACCTGAGCATGTAGTGCGTTTGGTGTTTGCTGTAAGCGTGGTGCTAATTGCACTTAAAATGATTTTTTCTGGTAAGAATGATTCAGCAATAGCACGCCCGTTACCAAACAAAGGGCTGCTGAGTGTTTATACGACCATAACCGGTGGCTTGTCTGCCATGATAGGTATTGGCGGCGGGGCAGTATTAGTGCCGTTACTGACGTTTTTTTCTGTTGATATGAAAAAAGCCATAGGCTGCGCCTCGGCCTCAGGCATTGTGATAGCCCTGTTTGGTTCAATGGGTTATATCAGCTCAGGCAGCCAGTTATTTAGCCTAAAACAAGGATTTGCAGGCTTTGTGTATTTGCCCGCTTTATTGGGTATTGTATGCACCTCATGGTTTACCGCACCACTCGGCGCTAAAGCCACCCATTATTTGCCAGTTTCAACCATAAAGAAAATATTTGCCGGCTTATTAATTGTAATGGCAATCAATATGTTTACTCGATAAGAGCATTTATATGAGCCTTAAAAAGACGCGGCATAAAGCCGCTGCTACCGTATTAGCTACTAGTAGCAGCGGGTTTATGCCGCGTAGAGGTTAAATAATAGCTTTTAGCCCCCGTAACCCGACGCCCGTACCCCGTCAATCTTAAGGCGATTAACTAAAATCTACGACATTTGCGCGTGCTTTATAAATTCGTCATAAATACTGTCTTTAATGAGCCTGTCGGGTGTAAACGCATAATAATGCTGATAAACATTATCTATTGTACCAATGTAATTAACGTCGTAATGGCGCTCTACTTCGGCTCTTACCAAAATAGGCGCAGGGAATATGCCAAACCCTTGCTCACCGAGCGACTTCATTAATGCGCTGTCGTCAACATGGCCTGCTATTGTCATTTCAATGTCTTGCTCTTGTAGCCAATAATAAATAGCACGTGCGACGGGGCTTTCTTTTGCGGGGAGTACTAAAGGTTTATTGTTTAAAGACTGCGGAAACTGCTTATGTAATTGAGAATGCCATGTTTTGTTACCAAAAAGAGCGATTTGGCTTTTGCCTATTTCATGGCAAAACGCCTTAAATGGCAAGGTAGTATCGAGTGGTTTATCGGCTAACACTAAGTCGAGCTTATGAATCGCCATTTGTGCCAGCAGCTCATTTTGTTGGCCGTCAATACAGTGTAAGTTTGTAATACGGTCGTTATTAATTAAAGGCGCTAGCCACTTCGACACCAATGATTTAGGCAACACATCTGAAATACCCACCTTTAACGTTCGTGAATAGTGCGTGGTATCACCTTGCGTGGTTTCTAGCCATTCGTGAGCAATAGCAAACATATCATTGGTGTATTGCTGGGTTACATGGCCAAATTCCGTTAACTGTAGGCCTCGGCCTTGGCGAACAAACAGTGGTTTTCCTAATCGTTGCTCTAAGTTAGTAATTTGCGAGCTGACCGTTTGCGGCGTTAAATTAAGTATTTTACTCGCCGCAGCAATACTGCCGTGCTTACTTACCTGCCAAAAATAATATAAATGATTGTAGTTGATGTTGGTAATCATTCGAAAATACCTGTTTTAAAGTAAGAAATAATCAGCTTTTTCCTTTGCCACTAAGTTAGTAGATTACAGTCATGCCTGCAACATAGTTACTATTAAAAGGTGTAATTGCATGAAGCTAAAACTTACAGTTAAAAACAAGATAATTAACGCAAGTGAAAAGATGTCGCTTTTGAAGTTGATAAAAAGCCAATTGGCAAAACATGCTTTAAATATTCGTAAAGTTGAGATTCAAATAAATGATCTTTCAAGTGAGCGCCACGGCACTTTGCAGCAATGTAAAATTAATATTCTTTTGCCTGGGCTACCCAGTATTAATGTAAATACAAAGGGAAGAAGTATGCTGCAAGCGATAAAGCGGGCACTTAAAAATTTACAACACATTCTCGTTAATAAGTATCAACCTTCGCAACCAAGCTCTTAATATCGCACTTGTAGTAGCAAGGATGCTACTTTTTTAATGCCTCTCTAATTCCAAGCTATGTTTAGTTTTAAACAATTCAATTATTACCATTGAGCCTTTAGCGCATTGCTATTGAGCGAAGCCGCCTTTCCCTTGTTGGGTTTCGTTACACTCTACCTAACCTTTGCTTTTTAAACCCTCGTACTATTTTGATTAAAAAGAGAGTGAAATTTCAGCCCCTAAATCCATAAAACTTAGATAAAAAAGTAACTCAAAGTCGTAACTAAGCACTAAATTTGGGTTTTTATTAATAAGCAAGTGTCTACCTAATGCCAAACAGATTTATTTACTTGAGAAAATTGAGGTGGATAGAAGATACTGTTAAGGTACTTTGAAATAATAAAAAATGCCTAACTAACGGCTAAAACCTCCTCCATCTCATAGGACGTTATCTGCTTAATTAAAGTGTTGATGTTCAAGTTTAACTAATGAAGCGAAAATGGAAAATTTCACCAAACTATTAGCAATTACACTTTATATATTTTCTTTGTCTGGCTGTACTTCAATTGGAAGTTACGTCATGTCAAACCCCGGTATCTATCTTTCTGAAGCACAGTTTATAAAAGCAAAACCTAGCGACATTGGCTTTAAAAAACAAAAATTTTGCTCTTTTAGCACCACTCAATGCATTACATATCTGACTGCTGAACCTTATCAAGCAGCCGAATTTTCGCAAGAGAGTTCTGTTTATTACAACCTTCATGCAACTGGTAATAATGTAGAAAATACAATTTCACACAGAATGACACCAGATACATTTAATCGTTTTGAAGGCACTGCTTTATTACTTCATGGTTATGGGGGCAGTAAAGAAGCAATGATGGCTTCAGCTATCTATTTTAGAGCGCTTGGTATGAACGTTATTATTCCAGATCTTTTTGGCCATGGTGAATCAACTGAAGCATTTGTATTTGCAACAAAAGAGCACGGCATTTTAAATGAACTGCTTGCTGAACCATTTTTAAATCAAACAAATAACCAGACTGTTGTAGTCGGCCATTCTATGGGAGCACTTACTGCAAGCAACTTATTATCATCAGAATATGTTGACGCTGCTATTTTACTTGCCCCAATGATGAGTTTTGAGGTTGCAGCTAAGGAGTACTTACCTTATAAATCGCCTTTGCTTAGTCATTTTTTTCATAGCGAGATTGATAATATTGTTAACCAAGCAATGTTTGAGGCAGGAGTAACCATTCAAGAAACAAATTTATTGCCTAAATTGTCTGAGACTAAAAAGCCTGTATTGTTAATTAACTCAGATGTTGACTCTCTATCCCCCCGGCTTACTTTTCATCTATACAAAATGAGTTAGTAAAAAAAATAACTTTTAATGCTCGCTCTCATTCAAGTTTAATGGTGTTTGATCGTGATGATGTTATCGAAATTGAAAAATGGCTAATAACATGGTGAGCCTTCGCTATTTTAGATGACATTGAGTGTATAAGTCATTTTTTATTATTGTTGGGTTTCGTTGCACTCTATCCAACTTACGCTTTGTAAACCCCCATTACATTTTGATTAAAAAAGCCGCACACTATTAATTAGTGTGCGGCTTTTAGTATTTTATTTTTTTAAAGCGATTACTTGTTTAGTAAGTGCTTTTCAAAAAAGTCAGCCATCATAGTATGGTAATGCAAAGTGGTGCCTTTGCCTTCGCGTAAGCTGTGTGAGCGGTTAGGGTATGAGAAAAACTCAAACTGCTTGTTATGCTTTACAAGCTCATCAATTAAGCGTTCTGAGCCTTGATAATGCACGTTATCATCGCCTGTGCCGTGAATAAGCAATAGCTTACCGGTTAGGTTTTTAGCAAAGGTAATCGGCGAGGTGTTATCGTAACTCTCAGGATCGGTATTTGGGTTGCCCGCATAACGTTCTTGGTAAATGGTGTCGTACAAACGAATGTCTGGCACGGGTGCTGAGGCAATACCCACTTTAAATTTATCACCATGGCGGAATAATAAGTTAAGGGTTGAACTACCGCCTCCTGAGTGTCCCCATACGCCAACGCGCTCGGTGTCTATTACATCCCAGCGTTTAGCCATGGCATCTAGCGCGTCTACTTGGTCTTGCACGGTAATTGAGCCAATTTTTTTATAAATCGATTTGCGCCAATCGCGGCCTTTTGGTGCACGTGTGCCACGGTTATCAACCGATGCCACAATAAACCCTTTTTGCGTTAACAACGATTTGTATAAGTAACTGTTGCCTTCCCAGCGGTCTTGCACGGTTGAGCCCCATGGTTCGCCGTATACGTAAAACACAATTGGGTATTTTTTACGTTTATCCATGTTCTCAGGGAACATAATGTAGCCGTCAAGCTCGGTACCATCTTGCGCGTTTACTTTAAAAAACTCATGCTTTGGTAAGTTTTGCTCAGCCAGTTTTTGTTTAAGCTCGTTGTTTTCAACTAAGGTCTTTACATTACTGTGATCGCTCACTTTAATGATCTCTTTAGTCGGTGGCATACCAAATTTTGAGTAAGTATGCATTGCCCACGAGGCATCTTTTGACATGTAATAGCTGTTTGAACCTTCAAACTCAGCAGGTGTTACCCGTACCGGTTTGCTGCTGCCATCAAGCGGTGTGCTGTATAAATAACGCTGACCAGGATCGTTTGGCGAGGCAATAAAATACATTACGTTTTTGTCTTCATTGATGGTAAGCATATCAATAATGTCGTAATCGCCTGGGGTTAGGTCGATAATAGTTTTGCCATCGCGCGATACACGATAAAGATGACGCCAACCGTCGCGTTCGCTATGCCAAATAAAAAACTCACCGTCTTTTGACCAGTTGGCTTTATAAAACCATTCGATAAACGCATCGTCTTTGTCTTCTAATATTTTGGTCAGTTGCTGCTTTTGCCAATCAAACAACCACACTTTGTTATGGCTTTGTGGACGGTTTAAATCTTGGATCATTAATTCATTACCGGTGCCAGCCCAGCTAATACGGGGAATATAACGGTCGCGATTATCGCCTTCAAGCTCAGCCCAACGGGTTTGTTTATCAGCAAGGCTTACCACACCAACACGCACGGCAGAGTTGGTTTCACCGGCCTTAGGATAAGGGAATTCTTTAAGGGTAGGGTACAGTTCGTCGGTGTTGTTGATCATAGTGAAAAACTTAACGTCACTGGTATCAAGCTGCCAATAGGCGATTGATTTGTTGTCGGGGCTCCAACGAAAACCATCGGCAATAGTAAACTCTTCTTCGTATACCCAATCAAAATTACCGTTAACTATGGTGGCGTTACCATCGGTTGTGAGCGCGGTTACATCGTTACTACCAACCGTTTGCATATAAATATTGTTGTCGCGTACGTAAGCCACTTTTGAGCTATCTGGCGAGAACTTAGCAAACATTAACTTAGTAGGCTCAACATCCAAGCCACCTAATTGCTGTAATTGGTTGGTTTCAAGGTTAAGTAACCAAAAATCCCCGCGGCTACGCGAACGCCAAACTTGCTCGCTGTTGGTAAATACCATCAGCCATTTACCGTCTTTTGACCACTGATAGCTTTCGATTGCAAATGGCTCGTCTGCGCCCTCTGGCAATAGCTTTTCAAACTCAACCAATACCTTACGGCCTGTGCCGTCAGCATTGTAAAATACAATGTCGTTGCCTTTTACGCCGTGCTCTTTCTCATCATCGGCGTTGTTATCGTCTGCTTTTTCTTTTTCGCTTTCGCGCTCTTCAAGTACGGTGTAGCCAGTGCCATCGTCTAGCCATTTAAAGTAAGTGCTACGCTGGGTTTTAAATTCTTTATCTTTATAAATTTGCGCTAGGCTTAATGGATTATTCACGGTACTCATCGCTGCATTATTGTTGGTTGTTATGCTGGTACTTGAACATGCTTGCAAGCCTAAGCCCGCAACAATGGCCAGTGCCAAGCCCGATGTTTTGATCAGATTCATTATTATTGTTCCTAGTCTTCGGTTAGAGCGCTTTCTAGATTAAGACGCTTATTACATTTACTGTAACAAAATAACACGCTAAATATCAGCACCTTTATCGCAGCTAAGAACGATTTAAACCCAAACCTAATAGCAGTTGTGTTATCGCCACAAATACATACTGGCTCGCTTATTGGCAATATTTAATTCAAATACCTCAGTACTTGAACACATAGCAGCGCCATAGCATACATGTAGCGGTAACAAGTGCTCTTCTCTGGGGTGATTAAAGCGTGCAGCTGGAGCTTGCTGCCATGCTAATAATTGCTGTTCACGCTGCTGCTCGGTTAATGTTTGATCTGCGATTGTGCTTACCAGCCAATTTTCAAATGCCTGATTTTTCTGGTTAACATCGCTTGATTGAGTAACACCAAAAGCGCGCATATTATGAAAGGTAAAGCCTGAGCCTATAATTAATAAGTTATCGTAATCAATACTTTGCAGCGCTTTACCAATTTGAATATGCATTAGCGGGTCGAGGCTTGGATGCAAGGATATTTGCACACAGGGAATATCGGCCTCTGGGTACATAATTTTTAACGGCACAAACATACCGTGATCAAAACCACGCTGTGAATCGAGTTTTGAGTTAATGTTGTGAGTTGTGAGCGCTTGCTGTACTAAATTGGCAAGCTGTGGCTCGCCAACACAAGGGTAAGTTAATTGATACGCCTGCTCAGGAAAACCGTAGTAATCGTAAATAAGCGGCGGTGAAGAGTGCGCCGTTATAGTAATTGGTTGAGCTTCCCAATGCGCGCTGACCATTAAAGTAGCAGAGGGCTTTGGGGTTTTAGCGGCAACGGTTTGTAAACATTCCACCATATCTCTATGGCTTGGCTCTCCTAGCAGCGGTAATGGACCGCCGCCATGAGATAAAAAGAAAACATTTGCTGGTTGCGGCATACTTAACCCTTAATTGTTCGATGTGGTTATTATAATGCATGCTCAAATCACAATTAACTAGCCACAAAAATGCACAGCTAAAGTGCAAATTCTAAGAAGCTCTAGCAGTCATCAACCAAACCACAATACTGGCAGGGGTAACACCTTTAATACCTTGGCTTAATTTTTCGCAGCTGAGCATTTTTAAGCTGTACTGCTTTGCATAAATACTCTGTACCTCTGCCGCAGGCACACTGTATGGCGTGCCACTACGTTGCGATTGGTCGTAAATACAGGTGATCAATAATTGCGGTGCAGCATCACTTAGGCTAATCAAGTGTTGAGCATATTGACTGCGAATAGTGTAGGGGAGTGCGACTAAGGCACCGCGATCATATATTACATCGACATGACCTAAATGCTCAACCGTTAAAGCAAACACATCACCGACCCAAATACAGATCCCCAGAGCCTGATACGCAGTAAGTAGACCATGTGTCGTTATTTTTGGCGTAAGTGCTAATTCATCAAACAGTTGTTGAACAGCAAGCTCACTAAGTTCTACACCCACAACTTGCATGCCCTTATTGAGCAAGTAGTGTATATCAACTGTTTTGCCACACAAAGGTACAAACACACGGCTATCTAGCGGTAAATTTAAGTTAGTAAAATAACGATCTAAACTCGGGTTTACATTATCGCCATGAAAGCCAACATCATTATTTTGCCAGCGCTTTAACCAATATTCTGCTTGCATAATAACCTCTCAAAAGAGTGACAGCGTTAATGCGCTTAGGTATAAACCCACACCAAATACTGCGTGCGATAAAGTGCTTTTAATTCTAGCTGTGATTGGCTTTGATGTTTTAGCCGCAGCAATACCTAGCCCAAGAGCTGGTTGCATCACAAAAAAAGGTATAACAACCGTTAGCACGCCAAAAAGTAGAGCAGGCATTAAGCTTGGCGCTGTTAACCAATGATTTGGCAACAATAGTATGAATATCAATGCAAAAATAACCCCTATGAAGTAATGGCTAAACCAACCAATTGCGCATTCATTAGGTTGTGCAGCGGTTTTACTAATAGCAAGGTGTTTCCACTTGCCGTAGCGCATTAAGCATAGCCAGCGTCCCACTATACAAAAGTTTAAAGAGTTAATACCAAACTTACTAAGTAGTAGCGCCCATACATCAAGTAATGCCGTAGCACCTATACCAATAATTATGACCGCCAACCAATCAATTGTTGAAAACATAATGTCACCCTTTGCTGAAAACTTAAGCACTATGATATACACTTACAAAAACGTTAAATACAAAGCTTTAATCAAACTTAAATTGCAAAAGTGGAATCATGTTAGACGATATAGTGTTGTTTGTGCACATAGTTCAACAAGGGGGCCTGTCTCAAGCTGGCGAGTATTTATCGCTCCCTGCAGCAACCGTTACAAGGCGATTACAACGCCTAGAGTCTCGACTGGGGCAAAAGCTGCTGCACCGCTCTGCACGCCAATTTACACTAACCCAGCAGGGAGAGGTTTATTACCAAAGCTACGCAAGTTTAGTTGAGCAGTTTGAACAAACCAGCCATCACCTCAATCAACAAAAAGAGCAACTAAGCGGCAAACTTAAAGTGCTTGCGCCGCTTAATATTTGCCATGGCTTTTTAAAGCCAATGTGGTTGTCGTTTACTAAAGAGTATCCTGATATCCAATTGGAACTTATTTTAAGCAATCAACTTGAAGACATAATTAAAAGCCAAGCCGACTTAGCATTAAGAATCGGCCCACAAGCGGATTCACTTTTGCAACAAAAAAACTCGGACAAGCAGATTCGATTTTGGTGGCTACCCCAATTTATTTAACCAATGCACCAGTGCTCACAGAACCAAGCGACCTTAAACAACACCGCTTAATTGGCACGACACTAAGAAATAAATGGCCACTCACTCACATTACTTCACGCGCAAGCTATACACACATGTGTCGATTTAGCAGTATTTATAACGATACTGGCTTTGTTAAATACCAAGTGGCTGATCATCAAGGAGTAGGCTTATTACCTAGATTTGAAATTATAAACGAGTTGGCAACCGGAGAGTTTGTAAGGGTGTTACCAAACTGGCAAAGCCATAATCGCGAAATCTTTGCGATTTGGCCAAGCGGTCGTTTACTTAGTAAAAAAGCGGTTTGTTTACGTGATTACATACATAATTTTATTCAGCAACAGTTTCCAGGCAGTTAACCATTTTTATGCCATCGGTATTCCATTTGCTTTGCTGTATGCTCAGCGTGTGATGGGCTTATTAACTGCGCAACTAATGCCAAGCTCATATCAACTCCCGCAGAAATACCTCCAGAGGTAATAAATTTACCTTGTGACACCCAACGCTTATTTGCAACTACGTTTAGGCTTGGGAACATAGCAGCAAGATCGGCTTGATCTTCCCAGTGCGTAGTCACCGTTAAGCCATCGAGTAAACCCGCTTTGGCCAATAAAAAAGCCCCTGTACACACCGAAGCAACGTGATTTGCAGAATCAGCCGCTTTTTTTACCCAGCTAATTACTTGAGACTTACTTAGCTCAACAGTATGAACACCACCAACCACAATAAGCAAGTCAATAACCGGATGATCGGCAAAACTGTAATGGGGGTTTACACTAAACCCTGCGCGGGCAATTACTGGCGCTGCATGTTCTGCTACAAAAAATACCTGCCAGTTATTATCTGCTAAGCGCTTTGCCGTGCTAAACACTTCAAATGGGCCTGAAAAATCCAGTACTTCGGCATCATCGTAAATATAAATCCCAATGTTCATAACGTGTTCTCCTTGGCTGCATCTAACATTAACGTTTAGCAAAATTATTCATCTAACTCTAATTGTGCTCGTTCAACGCTTTCTTTAGGCAATTCTTTTTGTACCGACACCCCTAATTCTTTAAACTCAGAAGCTTGTTTAATTAAGTTACCTTTACCCCGGTATAACTGAGAAAATGCTTTATCGTAGGTTTCTTTGGCTTTATCAAGCTGTTTACCCACGCCTTCCATACTGGTTAAAAAGCCGTTGAGCTTACTGTAAAAACGCTCAGCACGATTAGCCAGCTCTTTTGAATATTTAGTTTGCTCTTCAAAGCGCCATAACTGTTTAACAATATTTAAACTGGTTAATAGGGTAGTAGGGGTAGCAACCAAAATGTTTTTTTCGATTGCTTGCTGGTAAATGTCGCTTTGGTATTTAAGTGCTTCTACAAAGGCGGATTCTATGGGTACAAACATAATAACAACCTCAGGCGAGTTTATACCTGGTAAACGGTCATACGATTTACTGGCCAGCTCATTTATACGGGCAGTTACGGCATTTACATGCTCTTTAATCGCTTGTTGAGACTCAAGCTCTGTTTCGGCATTTACATAACGGGTATAGGCATTTAACGATGTTTTTGCATCAATCACTAAGTGTCGACCTTGAGGTAAATACACCACAACATCAGGGCGCAAACGGCCATCTTCGGTATTAAAAGACACTTCTCGCTTGTAATCGGTGCCAGCGCGCAGGCCTGCGCTATCAAGCACGTTTTCAAGCATTAACTCGCCCCAATTACCTTGGGTTTTCTTTTGCCCTTGTAAGGCATTGCTTAGCTTATCGGCCTGCTCGGTAATTGCTTGGCTTTTGGCTTGTAAATGTAAGAGCTCGGTTTTAAGTGCTGCACGTTGCTGTAAGTCTTCAACGTGAATAGACTCCATTTTATCTCTAAAGCCTTTTAGCTCACCTTGAACCGGCTTAAGTAACTGCTCTATGCTTTCTTGATTGAGGGTTTTAAATTTTTGCGACTTTTCTTCTAATATTTGGTTAGCTAAATTTTCAAATTCTTTTTTAAGTGTTTCTTTACTTTGCTCTATATGGGCGAGTTGTTCGCTAAAATGTTGCTGCTTTTGCTCAAGAGTAGTGCGTATATTATTTAGCTCTACATCGCGCAGGTTGTATTGCTCTCGCAAGGCGGTAAGCTCGGCTTCGGCTTTACGCCAATATTGATTATAAAGTTGGCTTTGTTTTTCTTGCTCGGTTAAACGGGTTTTAAAATGCTGCGACTGATCCCGTTGCTCTTGATGTGTAAGCCCTAATAAATCGTGCTCTTCAACCAATGCGGCATATTGGCTTTGCGTTTGCTCATGCTGGCTTTGTAATAGCATTAACTGTTGTTGCTGCTCATTTACTTGGCGCTTTATTTTTTTGCTTAATTGCATTGATACAACACCAAAAATAGCCATGCCTGTTAGAGCGCCAGCACTTACACTTAACCAATCTAAATGGGATAAAAACGAAGTAAACATAAAATAAACTTTTAAAATTTAGTGACATGCCATCATAACGAATAACGCTCTTTAGCAGTAGGGGTAACGCACTAAATTAAGCGCATAAAAAAAGCCAGCTATTAAAGCTGGCTCAATATTACTTAATCAGTAATCAAACAGGGAAATCAACATGAAACTTGTATAACAACACATCACTACAAGCATAATAGTAGACGCGCTCTGATTAAATTAGTTCAAAATAATTTTTAAAAAAGTTGAATTTAGAGCATAAAAAAAGCCAGCTAATAAAGCTGGCTCAATATTACTAAATTAGTAATCAAACAGGGAAATCAACATGAAACTTGTATAACAACATATCAACTACAAGCATATTAATAGACCCAGCTATTATTGATTAGTTCAAAAATATTTTAAAATAAAATAGTTTAAAATATTCAGGCAAAAAAAGCCAGCGCTGAACTGGCTGGCTTAATCATTACTATGTCTAGTAACTACTATATGGGATATCAACATGAAAACTTGGAGAAACTGCAATTTAACCAAGCTGTATTAATAGACGCCCACAATTCAAATAAGTTCAAAAAATTATTGTTAATTTTTAACTTTTAATTAAAGACAACATTTGTTGTTCATCAAACTGGGTAAAACTCATTGATTTTTCGGTAAATAATGCATCTACAAGCGCTTGTTTATCTTGCTGCATTTGAAACACCTTTTGTTCAATAGAGTTAGCCATAATCAATTTATACACAAATACCGGATTAGTTTGGCCAATACGATAAGCACGATCGGTCGCTTGCTTTTCAACTGCTGGATTCCACCAAGGATCAAAATGAATAACGGTATCGGCTTGGGTTAAATTAAGCCCTGTGCCACCTGCTTTTAAGCTAATTAAAAATACCGAAGTAGTGCCACTGGTAAATTCGTCTATCACTTTATCGCGATGGCGCGTTTGCCCTGTTAACATGCTAAATTTAATGTTAAGTGTATTCAAACGCTCAGCAATTAAATCAAGTGCAGAGGTAAACTGGCTGAATATAATCACCTTACGCCCAAGGCTGAGCATTAATGGTAAATGGCTTGATAACCATTCTAACTTAGCACTGGCTGCGTCGGTTTCTGGCTCAATCAGCTTAGGGTGACAACAAATTTGACGAAGTTTTAATAGTGCCTCTAAAAAAGCGAGTTTACTTTTTTGTACGCCTTGTTCGGCAAATAAATCAATGAGTTTTTCTTCAAGCGCGTGAGTTATACCTTGGTACATGTCTTTTTGTTTAGGCTCAAATTCAAACTCTTTAACAAGCTCCGTTTTTTGCGGTAGCTCTTGAGCCACTTGAGCTTTAGTACGGCGCAAAATAAACGGCATAATTAACGCTTTTAGTTGCTCTGCTCGCTCAATGTTACTCTCACGCTCAATAGGGCCTTGAAAGTGCTGCTTAAAGTGCGCCTGGGAACCTAATAGCGAAGGCATAGCAAAATCGAGTAACGACTTTAATTCAAATAAATTGTTCTCAATTGGGGTACCGCTTAAGCAAAGCTTAAAATCGGCATTCAAACGTTTAACTAACCGCGATACCTGTGCCGTATCATTTTTAATATACTGCGCTTCATCAAGAATAATGTTTTCAAAATACAGTGGCGAATAATAAGCAATATCACGTTTTAATAACGGATAGGTGGTTAATATACACTGTGCTTGTGCCAAGTGTTTCAACGCATCATTACGGTGTGCACCAAAAATAGTGGTGACTTTTAAGTTTTTAGCAAACTTGTTAATTTCGTTTTGCCAATTACTCACTAAGCTTGTTGGGCAAACAATAAGCGTAGGGCCAGCCTGCGGAGTATTATAAGAACTGGCTAAATAAGCAATCACCTGCAAAGTTTTACCCAAGCCCATATCGTCCGCTAAAATACCACCTAGCTGATTACGCTTTAAAAAGTTAAGCCAAGCTACGCCTTCTTGCTGGTATTCTCTAAGCACCACAGAATCGTGTAAGCCATGAATGGCGATATTGGGCGATAACAGCGCGTCATTGCTTAGCTCATCAAGGTAGCGCTCTAATGACGGATCATGTAGCTCAACATTAATGGCTGTGTGCTTAACTAACTCAGGTAAATATGAAAGTGGAATATTAAATTCGTCGCGCGTTTTAATAAACTCAAATCGCAATTTAAACTCAATTAATAAATTAAACGCAGCCTTATCTATAACTCCAAATTGACGGCCAACGGGATAGTAATAAAACAATTCGCTTTGACGATTTAACGATTCAAACAGTTTATTATTTACATTAAATAAGGTCGCCACTTTGGTATCGTTAAGCACAACTTTGCAATGCATTTGATGCCCAGCAGCTCTGTTTACATGCAAGGAAATTTGGTTTTTAGTATCGGCAATATTTATTTTGCTCATTGAGACTTGCCAGCCACGTTGCTTAAAGCTTGGTAACACCTCATGCGCTAACCAGTGTAAGTGAATAGCCGATTCCTGACTAAAAATAAACTCGCTGTGTAAACCCCCTTTACAAAAATCAAAGCCTAAGTTGACCAGCTCGTTGGTAACGGTGTTTTCAAATGCACTGTTTATTAGTTTTTCAGGCGCTGTACCTGCTAAATAGTTTTTATTTTTATACTTAAACGATAACGAAATAGCCATTACTGAGCCCGACATGCTGACTTTAAGTACGGCATTACTCAACGACTTAACAGGCATGCTTGGTGCATTAGTAGGATGGGGAATAACACCGGCACCAAAATTATCAGCAAGCTGCTTATAAATTCGATCAAAGTTTGTATCGTGAAGTGCTGGTATTGTTTGTAAATGAGCAATTTCGTCAGCACTGAGCGGCGTGCGAATGCGGCCTAGCTTATATTTATCTAAATCTAAGTAGATGGGCGGCGTAGTTTTAATTAATGCCCAATTAGGAATTTGATCTAGGTGAATTTTTAACTGGGTGACTTCTTTTTGTTTTTCCCAAACAAAATTTAGGGGTAAGCCAGGTTGCGCTTTTATAGGTACTCGCGAACGCTGTAAAAATAATCGTTCTGTAGCTAGTAACTGCTGCAGCGCGTTAAAGCCCCATTGACCTTTGAGTTCAATATTACCGACCGCATTTTGCGAGCGGATCCAGCTGTATAATCTAAAATCACTTTCTAGCAGGTCGCTAGGGGTTACAAAACTATTAAGCTGTTGCTCAGTTAAATTGCGACCTAATGCATAATTATTATTTTTATCGTAGTTGGCAATTTTAGGCGTTAAAAATACTTTATCGTTTTCAATATCTAATACAAACAGTAACACTTGTGATGGATGAGCTTGATCGGTGTTTTTAAGCGAGCTGAGTTCGCTAAACCAGTCATTAATAAAATAGTCTTCGCCGTATTCACCTGAGTGTTCAATTTTAAGTTTTAACAAAATTGCAGCCAAATGGCGGCATTTAGTTTTAACATTACAAGTACAGTGAGTGTCGACTGAATAGCCAGTTGGTAATTTACTGATCTCAATTCGTTGGTTAAACGCAATGCCCTTATCGCCTTGCACAGTAGAATCAACAACAGAAAAATCAGCATTATGTTCTAACCAACTTATTTGGCCGTTTTTATAATACGACTTACCTTTTGCTAACACCGCGGGTTTAAACAATTTTTTTATGAATCGCTCAGAAAGAGGAAACTGGGTAGCCTGCTCATTTTTAATTTCTTCAAAAATAGCCATTAAATCATTTTTTGATAAGTTAGCAGACATGTCACTCAAAGTATTAAAATTTAAAAACAATTTTTCCAGTATATGCCTTATCAACGCTGAGCTAAAGCAATATTATTTTTAAAATAAACTGGTTGGATCTGATTGGTTAGTAAAAAATTGGTTTATAAGGATTGTTTAATTTTACTCACTAAAAAAAGGCGTTTAAATTACAAAATAAAAACAATAAATTAACTTAACAGGGAGGTTTTGCTAGGAGTAGATCAGGTTTTTACTAACAAGGTAGCAATTTAATCAAATAGAGCAGGTTTAGTTAGTAAAAATACGATCCTTAGTAGTTTATCGGGCTTTTTTTGCTTTTTATCACCACGGAAGATCAGATTTTTACTAACTAATTAAGAGGGCTAGATCACTATTTAACTAACCTACCCCCTTTACAGATCACGATATTACTAACTAATTAAAAGCACTTAATAGTTTAGTCAGTTGTTCTAAGCGCTTGTCTGTCATCACTTTATTATTAATTTTTATTGAAACGTCACCACTTTTAAGGTTACGTTGCACACTAATAAAGTCGTTTTCAAGCACAGCCTCACGCTTTAATGCTGTTTTAGGCTCTGCGGTTAATAGTTTAGTGATCAGCATAGCGCGCTTGTCGTCGGCTTCTAAGGCATTAACTTCATCATTGCTTGCAAGTGCTACAACTAACTCGTTAAATGCAACCTCGTCTCGCTCCTTTGCGTTAATCAGCTTTTTAGCGACTTCTCTACCAACATGATTAGCTGTTGGGTAAAGAGCTATAACATCGGCAGATATTTGCTCATACGCTTTAATAGCATCCGCAATGGCGGTATGCGATACCCCTTCAATAACGGCAATCTCGCGGTACGATCCTTTTTTGCCTTGTTGAATGAGTTCGTTTCGAGTTTGCTGATACGCTTGACCTAACTCCCAAAGACTTGGAGCAATGTATTGATCCGAAGAAACTGCTAACACTTTGGCATCTTGCTCATTAAAATCACTTGAACTCAAAACAAGATAATCTGCACCAGCCAAAATACAGGCTTTGCGACGTCTTGAGCCTGCAAGAACAAGACTCATATCCCCTTGATCCCAAAGCAGGGCGGGGTGCTGATTACGTCCATCTTCTTTAATTGCAGGAAGTATATCGGATACCGACTTTTCGTTTAAAAGCGCTTGTACACGGCGATTTTTACCATAAACCTGAGTCGATTTTTCAATCTCGTTATGAGCAATCACTTTACAAACCAATGTGATTTCGCGATTAGGATCGCTTGGCGCAGGCATACGAATAACATCGCCTGCATTAGCTTGCTCTAAAAGAGCGTCTAAACTGCTACTGCCGACAGCGGTTGCAAAGGGATCTAAGCGGGTGTCATTTTTACGTTTTTTAGCCATTTTTAGTCAACATCCTTACTTAGGCGTATTTAATTTTGATTGTGTAGATTGCCAATTTGAACGAATTAGCATTTCGAGTTCGTCAACAACATCTTTGATATTTTCTTGTGCGCGCATTAACGATTCTCTACTCGCTAAACTGTCAGACGCTTTTTGATCAAAAATAGTATTAAACGAGGATGAACTCGCAGTAATTGCTGAGCTGTGATTAATAGGGTAGCTCATGACTTGGCGACCAAAGGCGCTTCTTACGTCTTTAACTATGTCACGTTGTGAGTGATTACCTTTTACATAATTGGTAACCAAAAATTGCATAAAGTCCCAACCATCGTGACCAAGAGCTGCAACGGTATGATAAATCTCACCTAAACGTTTTAAATATTTATTATTAGCATCAAAGTCTACCGCTTCAGGATGAACTGGTATAAGCATCGCTGTAGAAGCCATTAATGCATTATAAAACATAAAGTTAAGGGTAGGCGCTGTATCAATTAGTAAAATATCAAATTCATCTTTTACTGGCTCGATAACACGCTCTAACAGCTTATGGTAATGGCGAGTTTGCTCATAGTTTGAGGTGTCTTTAAGCAAGGTTGCAGTTTCATGTTCAAAATAAAAATCATCCATACCTGAGGGTAAAATACGAATATTAGGAATATGAGTTGGTAAAAAAGAGTTTGAAACAAATTCAGGCCAGGTTTCACCTTCTTCAAGATCAATGCAGTCACGCATTAAATCACCAACAGTAATTGGATCGGGCTCAGAAGATGGGAAAAAGCTAGATGATGACCCCTGCGGATCTAAATCGATAATACCAATTCGGTAACGCTTGATGTTAGTAGTGGCAAGTGCTGCAGCAATATTAACCATGCTCGTTGTTTTACCACAACCACCTTTTAGTGAATTAATAACAATAACTTGGAGTTTGTCTGTTGGTGCACGATGATCGGGTTTTATATCCATTATATCGGCCATGGCAAAAATATTAACCAACGTATAAGCGTAATGACCGTTTGCACCGCGCTTTATGTTTAAATCGTCAAAATCACCATTGTCATGGCGTCTTTTTAAGGTACGATTATTACAACCAAGTAAATCAGCAGCGGCTTTTTGGGTGTAGGTTCTTAATTCTTTTTCTTCAGATTTAAGATGGGCGCGGTAATGTTGAATACGTCCTTCTAGTGATTTTTCAGCAACTTCTGCGGTTGCTTTCAAAAGTCGGTAGGTATCTAGCGCATTATTATTGATAGACATACTTTATTCCTCAAAGTTAGGCGTTTAGTATAATGTCCATTCAATTAGCTGTAAACAACTATTTAAGGCGACATGCATTTTAAATACATGACATATAAAATAATTTTACGCCTTTAATATTGCTTAGTATAAATAAAGAAGTTTAAGTATGGTTAAATATATAAGGTATTAAAGGCTAAGGCCTTAAAATATACATATAACATTATGATTTATATAAACAATGTTAAAAAAACTGGATCAGCATTGTACGTGGTTAAGATCAGATCCTTATCTACTAGCAGATCACCTTTTTACTAAGCAAATATTTAGCAGCTTAGTTACGCACAGGTTAAGCACTGAGTTACTCACAAAATAGATGCTGTAGATCATGTTTTTACTAAGTAAATTATAAAGTTATGCACCCACCATCAGGAATAATAAGCGGTTTAATTAGTATAGATCTGATCTGTAGTAAGTACAGATCAGATCTATGCTAACTGGAACTAAACTTATCCACAGGCCTCTCATTTTTACTGTCATTTGTCGTGCTAAATTTAAAAAAAACACTTTGCAATGGACAAATTTATTCTTCAGTTAGTAAAAATTCGGTTTATTAAAGCCTAGTTAGTAAAAACCTGATCTGAAATCTCATGTTTTAACTTTTTCTTAGTAAAATATTGATCTGTGCATTTTATTTGAAGTCAGATCACTTTTATACTAACTTAAACATTTAACTTTTGTGGCTTTATGTGTTGTTATTAGCTGTCACAATAAAAACGGAAATAAAAACCATGAGCCGAAAGGTCAACATCTCGGTAGATAACTTGCCCGATACACTTAGGGGCCAAATTCACGGGGTGGAAAGTGCAATTGATAACGAAAGCTTAGCACTATTTACAGATAATAAAGATGTGCGAATTTCGATAGAAAATGCAGCCCATGGGTTACGCGCTTACTCTAACACATTTAACCATTATGATCTGTGGGGACGCTTTGTTCGCTCAGGACATAAAAAGCTGCCACTTGAAGAAGCCCCTAAAAAAACCATTATTACACGTAAGATATCTGAAAAAGTAGACGGTATTTTATACGATGGTGAAATTAAAATAACACCGGCTGTGGTAAGTACTCGTAAAGATGGTGAAGACGTAGAATACTTAGTTTGGCCATCAGATAGAGAAGAAAAAGTTGAGCGTGCACTTATTCGCCTTGCTTCAAAAGGTAAAATAGTAAAAATTAATTTTAAGTCCGGTATTCAATATGCCGTTGTGTTTTCTATGAACGAATTAGCACAAGAACTTAAAGCGGTAGGTCAATCTATGCCTTATCCGCAAATTAAAGAATCGCTTGAAGCATTGCAAGGTTCAAAACTTTCATTTAAATATTCTGCTACTGACACTAAAAACTCAGATATTGATGATTCGTTCTACGAGTCGAACATGAACTTTTTATCGTCTTTACACTTTAGTGGTAAAAAAGGCCAAGGCGGAAATGTTAAATGTGTAGCGTGTTTAAATGCGTTTGTTCATAACATGATCGATAACCTTGAATATAAAGGTTATTATTTTAATAGTGCTCAAGAGTTAAAGCGCGGATTATCGCGTTGGATGATGCTACGTTTATATCATTTATGGCGCTATGCTGCCCCAGGAAAAACATACCATTTTAGACTGTTGTCTATTATGGAAAAATATGGCTCTATCTATTCAACTGATGATATTACCGAAAATAAATTAAAAGCACTGCGCCGTGATATGACTACCACGATGAAAGATTTAATAGAAAAAGGAGCAATATCTGAGTACAGCATTACGAATGTAAAAGATGATAAAACAGGTAATATTGTAGATTACACTTATGAAATGCACCCATCTGATCAGTTTTGTGATGAGATACTGGCATTAAATAAACATAACAAACGGATAGAGATACAAGGTGGTAAACGCATTGTTGAAAATGCAGTATTAATTGATGAAGATAAGCTGGAAGAAATTGTAGAAAAATAATTATATTAATTTTTACCAGTAGTTATATTAAAGGCCACAGTAAGTGGCCTTTTTAACATAATTACTTTGTTACTTGTTCTAAATATAAACGGTCTACCAGAAAGTCATACTCACGTTTTCGTGGATGTGATAACGGTTTTTCGTAACTCGGCAGTTGGCCATACTTAACATCGGGTTGTGGGTTTACAAGAATAAAAGGTAAGGCCGCACTAACATGATAACGATTTTGAGCCGTGTATCTAACATTAACTTGTGGGCTAACTCGGGTAGGGCGCCTAATTCGTAATTTTTCTTTTTCACCTAGACTGGCAACACGAACTTGTTCTTGAGCAACCAATGATTGCCATTTTTGCTGATCAATCATTCTTGGGTTTTTATACCCAGCGGACTTTTCGAGCATTTCAAGAGCCATCTTTTTTGTGAGTGTTTTAGTGGCGTGTTTATGCATCCAAGTAAAACGAACTGAAAAAGGGGATTCGCTTTCGCTATGAATTTTACGATAAGCGGCAAGCGTAATTAAATTTGGCATAGCATTATGTACGGCTTCAAATCGAGCATCGTTATTGTCTATCGCCAAAATACAATTTTTAAATGCCGCTTTTGCATTATTAACTTGAGCAATCCGATCAATAATAGCTTGTTTATTAGCGTCTTGTATAATTAATAAACCAGGGTGGCGCTTTAATACGCGACTACTCAGACCAGGCTTTTTATACATATCAGAAAAAGAATTTAAAATAGCCTTATGTGCCAGTTCCCCTGTAATTTTAGATACTGTAATCGACTCGGGAATTATATTTTCATCTATACTGCTTATTTCTGGCAGTTGATAGTATTCAGCTTTAGCAAACCCATATTCTTTAAGCTCCTCAATCAGCCTAAGCGTTAACTCATTGAGTAAATCAAACTGACTTCTAATTTGTACCTTTGTAACCATAACACCACCAAGAACACATCTTACTATTTAACTATTTTCGCAAATAACCTTTTGCTTTGGTAGTTGTTTCTTAAATATTACTCTATCGTTAAGATTAACATCAAGTGAAATAAAGTATGATGTGTTCTTAATTGTTGGTATGATCATTTTAATAGTAATATTTTCTAACTTACTAATAGTTATATATAAACGCAGTATGAAGGAGTGGGTATAAACCAGCAGAACTACTCAGCTAGCATATATATTTGAAACTACATAACTGACGGCTGATATATTTAATTTTACTGTAAAGTTAAGAATACATATAGTTGATTTAAGTATGATGTGTTCCTTGTGTTAACATTATCTTATACAGCTTAGCTAAGTGGCTGCAAGCAAAGCTTAATAAATACCACTCTTACTATTTATCCTATTGTTTTTTAATGCATTAGTGTTCTTTATTTATATATTTATTATCAATAAAATAGTTAAATCATAGATAATAATCCTATTTAAATTTAACTAATAACTAAATAATTGGTAAATAGTCGATTTAGTCCTTGAACAAAGCCCTCTGCATACGTTAATTTCAATACATCAGGTAATAGGAATGAGGAATGAACATGCAATCGTGGAACCCAAATAGTTGGAGAGAACTGCCAATACTGCAGCAGCCACAGTACCCAGATCAAGACATATTAAAATCTGTTGAAGGCCAGCTTAAAAGCGCACCGCCTTTAGTGTTTGCAGAAGAGACTAGAAGTTTGTTTAAACAACTTGAAGATGTGTGTGAAGGCCGCGCATTTTTACTTCAAGGTGGTGACTGCGCAGAATCATTTAGTGACTTTAACGCTGCAAATATTCGCGATACATTTAAGACCATTTTACAAATGGCTGTAGTACTAACCTATGGCGGTAAATGCCCAGTTGTAAAAATTGCACGTATGGCAGGTCAATACGCTAAGCCACGCTCAGCCGACTTAGAAACAATAGACGGTGTTTCGTTACCATCTTACCGTGGTGATATAGTAAATAACTTTGAGTTTACTGAAGAAGCGCGTATTCCAGACCCTCAGCGTTTAATGACCGCGTATCATCACAGTGCGGCAACACTCAACCTACTACGTGCTTTTGCACAAGGTGGGCTTGCTGACTTACATCAGGTTAACCGTTGGAACATGGGCTTTGTTGCTGCTAATCCACAAAAAGCAAAATACCAACAGCTGGCAGATAAAATTCAAGACGCTTTAGAATTCATGGAAGTATGTGGTATTAATTCAACTATAGCGCCAAGCTTAAAAGAAACAGATTTATACACATCACACGAAGCGTTATTGCTAGGCTATGAAGAGGCATTAACCCGTAGAGACCATTTATCAGGTGACTGGTACGATTGTTCAGCGCACTTTGTTTGGATTGGTGAGCGCACACGTCAGTTAGACCATGCTCATATTGACTTCTTTAAGGGCATTAAAAATCCAATAGGCGTTAAAGTTGGCCCAGGTATGGAGCCAGATGAGCTTATCCGTTTAATTGATGCACTAAACCCAGATAACATTCCTGGCAGGTTAACGCTCATTACACGAATGGGTGCAGATGTATTACCAGAGAAGCTACCAGCGCTTGTTCGCAAAGTACAGCAAGAAGGGCGTAAGGTAATTTGGAGCTCAGATCCAATGCATGGCAATACAGAGAAAGCCAGCTCAGGTTATAAAACTCGCAGCTTTGATAACATTATGCGCGAAATTAGTCAGTTCTTCGCTGTTCACAAAGCTGAAAGCTCATACGCAGGTGGTGTTCATTTAGAAATGACCGGACAACATGTTACTGAATGTACCGGTGGTGCATACGGACTATCAGATGATGACTTAGCGCAGCGTTACAAAACTCAATGTGACCCTCGCTTAAATGCCGATCAAGTATTAGAGCTTGGCTTTTTAGTTGCAGACCTTTTAAAAGATGCTCGCAAGTAATACGCCTTCTTAATATGTTAAAAGCCGCTATTATTTAGCGGCTTTTTTGTGTGCTGTGTGTGATTACATGCTTAAATCACATGTTAGTTTGTTAGTACTTACGACGCTCAAGACCTGTATCAGAAATGATTTTTGCTGAGATCTCTTCAACCGAATGGTGGGTAGAATTTAAATGAGCAATTTTATGTTTTTTATAGAGCATTTCTACTTCGCGCACTTCAATACGACACTGTCTAATTGATGCATATTTTGAGTTTGCCATTCGTCTATCTCTAATCGCAGCCAGTCTCTCAGGGTCTATAGTTAAACCAAACAGTTTATGCTTATAAGGCACTAAGCACTTGGGTAACCCTTCGCTTTCTAAATCATCTTCTGTGATCGGATAGTTGGCCGCTTTAATACCGTATTGCAGGGCTAAATAGAGGCTTGTTGGCGTTTTACCGCTTCGACTAACGCCAACTAAAATAATATCAGCCTCAGCAAAGTTTTTAATATTACCGCCGTCGTCATTCATTAAAGCATAGTTAACTGCATCAATTCTAAAGTCATAACTTTTTTCGTGTATTGAATGGGTTCTATGTACTTTAGGTACTGGGGCAACGTTTAATTCACTTTCAATTTTTTCACTATAGGTTGTTAAAAAGTCATACGAGACAGCATCTGCAGAGCGAATAATTTCCGATAATTTATGATTCACAAAAGTAAAAAACACTAGAGGCTTCTCACCTTGCTTAGACGATGTGGCGTTAATAAGCGCTTTGATTTCATGCGCTTTTTCTTCGGTTTCTACAAAAGGAATTGTTTTATGATTAAATTCGACAGGAAATAAAGACAAGGTCGCATGACCAAACACTTCAGATGTGATTGCCGTACCATCTGAAATATAAAACGCAGTTCTCATAAAGCCTCTTTTTTATTACATTTAATTTTAAAATAAGTGTATCACGGTTTACGTGAGGACGTTTGCCAGTGTAGAATGGGGGCGACCTTTATAAAAGGTTTTCTTTCTTAACTCTCACAGTTAGTACTACAATTTGTTTTTTGGAGAAAGATCCGTGCAAGAATACGTTCTCTGGTATCAAGAGCTTGGTATGCAAGATGTTCCTCGAGTTGGTGGTAAAAATGCCTCACTTGGTGAAATGATTTCAAACTTAGCTAACGCAGGTGTGCAAGTCCCAGGTGGTTTTGCTACTACCTCAGACGCTTTTAACGAGTTTTTAGAACAATCAGGACTCAACGCAAAAATTCACGACATTTTAGATACTCTTGATGTTGATGATGTAAACACACTCGCCAAAGTCGGCGCCGATATCCGTCAGTGGATTATCGATACCCCATTCCAACCTAGTCTAGATAAAGCAATCCGCGATGCATATAGCCAACTTCATGGTGACGCTTCTGCAGATGTTTCATTTGCTGTTCGTTCATCAGCTACTGCTGAAGATATGCCAGACGCCTCGTTTGCAGGCCAACAAGAAACGTTCTTAAACGTTGTTGGTATTGATTCTGTAATGACTGCTATTAAACACGTATTCGCTTCGTTATTTAACGACCGCGCTATTTCTTATCGTGTTCACCAAGGCTACGATCACCGTGGTGTAGCGTTATCAGCGGGTATTCAACGCATGGTACGCTCTGATAAATCAGCATCAGGTGTTATGTTCAGTATTGATACTGAATCGGGCTTTGAAGATGTAGTGTTTATCACATCAAGCTATGGTTTGGGTGAAATGGTTGTACAGGGTGCGGTTAACCCTGATGAATTTTATGTTCATAAACCAACGCTACTTAAAAACAAGCCAGCTGTAGTACGTCGTAACATTGGCTCTAAAGCCATTCAAATGATTTACTCTCAAGACAAAGCTCATGGCAAACAAGTAGAAATTGTTGACGTAGACTCAGCACTTTCAAACAAATTTTCGATTACAGATGAAGAAGTGCAAGATCTTGCCAAACAAGCTGTAATCATTGAAAAACATTACGGTCGTCCAATGGACATCGAATGGGCAAAAGATGGTAACGATGGCAAACTATATATAGTTCAAGCGCGTCCAGAAACTGTTCGCTCAAACGAAGACACAAACGTAATGGAACGCTTCCAACTAAATGGCAGCAGCAATGTTGTTGTTGAAGGCCGTGCAATTGGTCATAAAATTGGTAGTGGTGTTGTACGTGTACTTGACTCAATCAAAGAGATGGACCAAGTACAAGTAGGTGACATATTAGTTACCGACATGACAGACCCAGACTGGGAACCTATTATGAAACGCGCGGCTGCGATTGTTACAAATCGTGGTGGTCGTACATGTCATGCTGCAATCATTGCACGTGAGTTAGGTATTCCAGCCGTTGTTGGTTGTGGTAATGCAACAGACTTAATTAAAGCTGGTCAAGAAGTTACTGTATCATGCGCCGAAGGCGATACTGGTTTCATCTACGAAGGTATTTTAGACTTTGAAGTACTTACTTCACGTGTTGACGAAATGCCTGAACTTCCAATGAAAGTAATGATGAACGTTGGTAACCCAGATCGCGCATTCGATTTTGCACGTTTACCACATTCAGGTGTAGGCCTTGCGCGCGTTGAGTTTATCATCAACCGTATGATTGGCGTTCACCCTAAAGCGTTATTAAATTTTGATGCACAAACAGATGCATTAAAAGCAGAAATCACAGACATGATTGCCGGTTACGAATCACCTGTTGAATTCTACATAGGTAAACTAGTTGAAGGTATTTCTACCTTAGGTTGTGCGTTTGCACCAGAGCGCGTAATTGTTCGTATGTCTGATTTTAAATCAAACGAATATGCTAACTTAGTGGGCGGCCAGCAATACGAGCCAGAAGAAGAAAACCCAATGATTGGTTTCCGTGGCGCTGCACGTTATATCTCTGAAGACTTCCGTGATTGTTTTGCACTTGAGTGTGAAGCAATAAAACGCGTAAGAAACAGCATGGATATGACCAACATCGAAATCATGATCCCATTCGTACGTACCCTTGAAGAAGGTAAACGCGTTATTGAATTACTTGAAGAACATGGCCTTAAACGTGGCGAAAATGGTCTTAAAGTAATCATGATGTGTGAGCTTCCGTCAAACGCATTAATGGCTGAAGAATTTTTAGAATACTTTGATGGTTTCTCTATCGGTTCTAACGATTTAACTCAGTTAACGCTTGGTCTTGACCGCGATTCAGGTTTAATTGCTCACCTATTTGATGAGCGTGACCCTGCAATCAAAAAGCTACTTTCTATGGCAATTAAAACAGCCAAAGAGAAAGGTAAATATGTAGGTATTTGTGGTCAAGGTCCTTCAGATCATGAAGACTTTGCAGCATGGTTAGTAGAGCAGGGCATTGACTCTGTTTCGCTAAACCCAGATACAGTACTAGAAACATGGTTATACTTAGCAGACAAACTTGCTAAGTAAGTTACCTCGTTAAAAAATGCCAGCAACTGCTGGCATTTTTTATGACTAAAAATTAATTTTTTGCTAATTTTTTATCTAAATAGGCACACGAGCGAGTCAGTGCTTTTTGGCACCATGTTAAATACCCTCGAGCTTTAGGGTAATACATAGAAAAGCAGAATAAGCCTGCAATAAAAAATATTAACGATGGCCCTGGCACCACAGCAAACAATAATCCGAGTAAAATAAACAGTGTGCCGCTGATCTGCATTAGTAGTTTTTTCATATAAACCTCATAGTAGGCGTTTAACTTGATTATAATTGCAGCTGCTCATATATCGATAAAAAGAGTGTTACAAACTGTAAAATCTTCAATTTCTATTAGCCATCGCCATGATATAATTATACAAATGCATTAATAAGCGCCGCCATGATAGCAACTATTACACAACAAGATGCCGCGACCGAGCTCGTCGCAAATTATTTAAATACTATAAAAAATCAAGGATTTACTGGAGATACAGACGCAAGTTATGCAACCAGACTCACAGCATCAACTGATAACAGTATTTACCAGCAGCTTCCGCAAGGTGTTATTTTTCCTAAAAGCGAAAAAGACATTCAAGTTGCTCTGCAAATAGCATCGCAAGACCCTTTTTTATCGTTAACTTTTGGTCCTCGCGGTGGCGGCACAGGAACAAATGGTCAATCTTTAACGCCTGGTATTGTGGTTGATTTATCACGTTATATGCGTGAAATCCTCGAGATAAACGTTAAAGAAGGTTGGGTACGAGTTCAAACCGGTGTGATAAAAGATCAACTTAACGACTTTTTAAAACCGTATGGATTTTTCTTTTCACCCGATTTATCTACTAGTAACCGCGCCACTATTGGCGGCATGATCAGTACTGATGCATCGGGGCAAGGCTCCTTAGTTTATGGCAAAACCAGCGACCATGTTTTAGGGCTAACCACCTATTTAGTTGATGGCACTGCAATGTCTACCAGTCCAATAGACATTGAAAAAGCAAAAATAATTGCCGATCAGGAATCCTTAATTGGCAAACTCTACAAAACAGTATTAGACATATCACTTAATGAACGCGGCGCTATATTAGCCAAATTTCCACGGTTAAATAGATTTTTAACCGGTTATGACCTAGAACATGTGCTAAGTGAAGACTTACAAACTTTTGATATGAGCCGCTTAATAACAGGATCAGAAGGCTCTTTAGGCATAGTTACTGAAGCAAAATTAAACCTAACACCTATCGCAGAATTTAAAACCCTCATAAATATAAAATACGACAGTTTTGATTCTGCGCTTCGCCATTCACCATTTTTAGTTGATGCCCGCGCAACTTCAGTTGAAACTGTTGACAGCAAAGTATTAAATCTTGCTCGTGAAGATATTATTTGGCATTCAGTATCGGACTTAATAACTGATGTACCAAATAAAGATATGCAAGGACTCAACATGGTTGAGTTTAATGCCGTATCACCAGAAGACATAAAAGACAAAGTAGACACATTATGTAAATTATTAGATGAGTGTGTAGCTAATCAAACTAATGGCGTTATTGGCTATCAGTTGACCAGCGATAAAAGCGATATATTAAAAATTTATGCAATGCGTAAAAAATCAGTGGGTTTACTAGGCAATGTAAAAGGCAGCCAAAAACCTCTCGCGTTTGCAGAAGACACCGCCGTCCCGCCAGAAAATTTAGCCGATTATATTGTTGAATTTAGAGCGCTACTCGATAGCCATAATTTACAGTACGGTATGTTTGGTCATGTTGATGCTGGCGTTTTACATGTTAGGCCGGCACTGGATATGTGCGACCCAGAACAAGAAAAATTACTGCGCACTATTTCAGATGAAGTAGTAAAACTCACTGCAAAATACGGTGGTTTGATGTGGGGCGAGCACGGTAAAGGCTATAGAAGTGAATACGGTCCTGAATTTTTTGGTGAGCATTTATTTACGCAATTACGAAAAATAAAATCGGCGTTTGATCCAAATAATAAAATCAACCCCGGAAAAATATGTACCCCGTTTGAAAGTGAAGACTTACTAGTTAGCGTTGATGGGCAAAAGCGTTCTTACTTCGACAAGCAAATTTCAATTGATGTTAAGACCAGTTTCAACAATGCACTGACCTGTAATGGTAACGGCTTGTGTTTTAATTATGATGAAAGCTCGCCAATGTGCCCATCGTACAAAGTGACTGGTGATCGCCGTAATTCGCCAAAAGGTCGAGCAGGGCTAATGCGTGAATGGTTACGTCTTCAAGAGTCAAAAGATGTTAATTTACTTGAGGTAGAAAAAGAACTTAACAAAGGTGAAGTTATTACTTGGTGGGAGCGTTTTGTTCATAGCAGAGAGAAAAAACAAGGCGTTTACGATTTTTCGCATGAAGTAAAAGCCTCAATGGATGAATGTTTAGCGTGTAAAGCGTGTACTACGGCTTGCCCAATAAAAGTAGATGTGCCAACTTTCCGTGCCCGTTTTTTAAATTATTATCACAGTTATTATGCCCGCCCACTCAAAGATTACTTAGTGGGTAATATTGAAAACAGTGCACCGTTAATGGCAAAATTTGCTAGGGTTATTAATCCAATTGTAAAAACATCATTAGTTAGTAGTCTCATTAAAAAAACCGTAGGCTATGTTGATACCCCGCAGCTAAGTATTCCTGCACTCAACAAACGTGTAAACAAAGCGCAAAAATTTAATTTAGAATTACTTAAAAAACTAAGTGCCGATGAGCAAAATGATTATGTACTCATTGTTCAAGACCCATTCACCAGCTTTTACGAAGCAGAATTGGTTGAGAGTTTTATTACACTAATTACTCAGCTTGGAAAAAAACAATGCTGTTACCCTTTAAACCCAATGGGAAACCTCAGCACGTGAAAGGTTTTTTGCATGAATTTAAGCTAACGGCAAAAAATGCTGCAGAGTTTTTAAATCAGCTTAATGATATTAATGCGCCGCTAGTTGGTTTAGATGCGTCGTTAGTGATGTGTTATCGCGATGAATATAATACAATTTTAGAAAATAACCGTGGCGATTTTAATGTGCAACTTGCGCATGAATGGTTAGAAACACAATCGTTCAGTGCTTTAGAAGCTAAACAAATAAATACTGAATTTACCTTATTAAGTCACTGTACCGAAACGACTGCATTACCAAAAGCCGCAAGTGTGTGGAAAAATATTTTTGATCAGCTTGGTTTAACATTAAACACCACAAGTACTGGGTGTTGTGGTATGGCCGGCACTTATGGTCATGAAGCACAAAACCAAGCAAACTCAAAAGCACTTTATGAAATGAGTTGGAAACCTATCGTTGATAAAAATAAACCTGAACAACTTTTATCAACTGGCTTTTCATGTCGTAGCCAAGTAAAACGTTATGAAAAATTTAAGCCTAAGCATCCAATAGAGTTACTGGCAAAAGTGCTTAGTTAATAATTTAATTAAGTAAGCTGTAAAATATAAAGGCGCAACTTATCATTAAGTTGCGCTTTTTTATTTTTGTTTATATTTATTTAGTTTTTTTAGCAAAACTATCTGCAATGGGTTTTGTACTGATACCATGAATAAATACACTAAATAATATTGTGGTCATTGCTATGGTCGCAATTTGAAATTTATTTTCTATTTGTGTATCGATAACCATTAAAGTAAATACAATCGAAGCCAATCCTCGCGGCCCAAACCAAGCAAACGTTAAACGCTCTTTTATTTTTAATGACGTAAATTGTAGTGACAACATAACAGGAATTATTCTAATCAGTGTTGTACTAAGTAGCGCATAAATTATTATTTCTGTATTTAATTTCGGTATCACTAAATAAGCACAAACAAATCCAAATAAACACCAAATCATTAAAGAGGAAAAGTCAGCTATATGCTCTGAGTCTTCAATCAGCTCTTTGTTTATTGTGGTGCTAGCGTATTTATCAAATAAAAGCCCCGCTACAAATACGGCAATAAATCCACTGCCATGAAAATATTGCGTAAGTGAAAATACAGCCATAGCAAAGCCCAATAGTAAAAACGGACTAGTGTTTTGGGCAAAGTAATGTCGCTTCATTGCAAAGTTTGAACACGGAATAAATAAAGCAATACTTGCAAATGCAATTAATAATGCAACTCCCAACTCTCTAGCAAATACACTTAACGTTTGTGTTGCAGTAATCGCGGACTCAGGATTTTTTGCAAGCAGAATAAATATTAAAAATATAGGCACACATAAGCCATCGTTTAAACCGCTTTCTGTATTAATACCTTCGCGTATTTTTTCAGGAACTTTTGTATTACTTAATAATCCCTTACTTAAAGCCGCATCGGTTGGGGTTAATATAATTGCGATAAGTGCTGCTTGAATTAGTGAAAGCTCAGCAAATAAAAATAACGCGGTTACAATCCCGAGTAATAAAGTTAATGGTAAGGCAACAAATAAAAGTAAACTTGGGTATTGAAAACTATGCCTTAATACTCCTAGTTTTGACTTTGCCGCATCGGTAAACAAAAAGATACTGAGCGTTAATTCTATAAAGGGTAGTAAATACCGTAAGCCATTTTTAAAATTTTCACTTTCGTTTGGGGCTATAAATGCTAGCATTATCCCCCCTATAACAAAAAACATCGGCCCGGTAATTTCTGTTTTTTCTAATTGGCGTAGTGTTATAGAATAAATTAAAAATAATGCACCAATAAAAGCAATAACTAAGTATTCCATTAAATCTTCCTTTTTATTCCAGACTTTGCCCGTTCTTTAATATTTGTTTGAATATATATTTGATCAGTTGTGGCTATTTTTGCGTGGCCTAAATCTTCAGATAAATGTTTTAAAGGTCGAGTTTGTGCGTCATGCGTTGCACCGGTATGTCGAAGCCAATGTGCAGTGGCCGCTTCTAATTGTTCCGCGTCATCTTTAAACCCATCATCAAGTAATGACTGCTGAGCAATATCAAAACTTTGTTGTACTAAACGTCGAATTTGTCTTACTGTCATACCACCTTGGCCACGAATTTTATGCACTAACGGGTCGGATTCGTCAACACGGGGCAGGGCAGGTAAACCACGGTATAACCGGTAACGTTTTAAATACTCAAGGAAATCATCGCTTAAAGTTACATCTCGTAATTTATTACCTTTACCCATTATACGTAAAAACCAAAAGCCATCGTTATCTTGCCAAAAATGAGACATAACAGGTGACCATTGTGGACGCTCTGATAATTCTGATATACGTAAATATAATCCTTTTAAACAGGCGAGGGTAAATAGGTTTCTTTCATACTCTGGTTTTTGTTCACACAGATCACGCGTTACACCAAATACGTATTCCCATTGAATATCGCTTAATGTATCGGGAATTTGTATTTGTGATTGCACAACCAAGTAGGGACTATTTTTCTTAACTACAGGTACAAAGTTAGCGAAAGTTTTTTCTTCTAAAATAGCGAACTTGTAAAATACATTAAGGGCAGTAAACATAGCGGATAATGTTTGCTGACTCGCAATAGATTCTTTTTGCATGAAAGGGCGCCAATTTTGATTTAACCGACGCACTCCTTGCTCATCTTTATAGCGCCACTGCACCGAAGTAGATGCCCACTTTTTATCCGGCTCGACCATAAAATCAACATAGGCTTCGATATCATCGCGCTTTAAATCGAATACTGATTTTTCAGCTATAAGCCATGACCATAAATAAAAACGTTCTAATTCATTGCGAAAACGACTATATGTTGCTTCGGATTTTCGGCCATAAACATATAAAAACTGGTATAAAAAATTAAGATCGGCCTTTGATTCAGTTACAGTCAAGCTGACTTGCTGTATAAAAGAGGCTAGTTCTGGATATTCTGATTGGAGTGTATTATCTTCAAGATGAGCTATTTGATAACGTAATTGTTTTAATGTATCGACCAGAGCAACAAGCATAATAGTAAAATATATAAGAAAATAATAGACTTATAGATTAACCTTAAAGTCCGATACTGTCTAGTATTGGACATAACGAAATTTTGATATTTATGCTAAATGCAGATTTATTAACCATATACCTTATTAAAGGAAAAATCATGAAAAAATTACTTCTGTTAAGCATGTTAGTAATTAGCGTTTTATTAACAGGTTGCGCTACTACAGGCAGTGCTTCTCCTGGAGAAAAACGTGCTTTAGTACAAAGTATGAAATCGAATACATTAACTGCTCTTTATGCTAAAAAACCAGATGTTAAAACCCAAATTGCCAATTCAGCCGGTTATGCCGTTTTTGATAATGCCAATGTAAATGTCATTTTAGCCAGTTTTGGTGGCGGGTATGGTGTAGTAAAAAATAACCTAACTGGTAAGTCGACCTATATGAACATGGGTGAAGCTGGTTTAGGCTTAGGTTTAGGTGTTAAAGATTTTAATATTGTGATGGTTTTTCACGATCAAGCTGCGTTAAATAGATTTATTAAACATGGTTGGGCGTTCGGTGGTAATGCCGATGCTGCTGCAAAATACCAAGATAAAGGTAGTGCTTTGGTTGCCGAAGCCATTGCAGACCAAGTTACTGTGTATTCTTTAACCGAAAGTGGCCTTGCACTGCAAGCCATTTTAAAAGGCACTAAATTTTGGGTAGATTCTGAGCTAAACTAAGCGACCAAAACCCTATCATAAGTGGGCTAGTTTGTATGATTACGCCCACTTTAATTTAAATGATTAAATTTAACATAACGTAATTTATAGGTGGTTAACTATCAGCTATCAGCTATCAGCTATCAGCTAAAATAACTTTACGCTTATAGAATCCAATATACGATGTTTATTATTCTTTTTTCATTTTTTAACGAATAGCAGAAAACATGTATAAAACATTTAAAGCACAAAATAAAACTTAGAACACTTATTTATCTGACCTAAAAAGCAAGCTTTTAAATATAATTAAAACTTAAACACTTTAATATAAAGGCTTACACTCTTTCATTTATATCACTTGAGATGGTTATTTTAATTTTTAAAGTTAAATTAGTTATATAACTTCAAATCAAAATTCTTAGCATTTAATTTTTTATCAAACGCTTCAGCCAGTTTCTCAGTTTCACTAAACACGGTGTTCCAATATTTAATCCGCGTGTCTGCATCTAGATCAGTAAAGTCGTTTCTGTCTGGGATTTTTCCGTAAGGTAAACCGGCTACAAATTCTTTTGATGGGGTGATCATCACTACGTTGTCGTAATTTTGTGGCGACACTTTTCGTTTTAAATTTTTATCGAACCACCCTGCTTTTGGATCTGAATTAAAATGCGGATATAAAATTAAGCCTGGGTTATTAATTTTTAAATCAAAGTGGTAATCAATAATACCGCCATCGCGATATATTCCTGGTGGTGAACCGGCAATATTTTTTATGCCTTGCATTACTAGTGGTATAGAACCTGATGCCAGTAAGGCATCTTTTAAATTTGTTTGTGTGAGTTCAATGCTTTGTGTTTTAAACTTGTTGGACTTCCCAGCTTTCACTAGACAGTTTTTAACTCAGAATAGTACGCTTCTTCAAACTTAGCAGGTGAAACACCGCCTGTGTGTGAATGGCGCTTTTTTGGATTGTAAAACATTTCTATAAAATTGAATATCTCACCTTTCGCATCTTCGCGTGTCGAGTATATCTTACGCTTAACTATTCGCTTTTTAATTGTCGCAAAAAAGCTTTCAGCAACCGCATTATCATGACAGTTCCCAGCACGGCTCATCGACGGCACAAGATTATGTTCTTTCATAAATGCGAGATAGTCAGCGCTACCGTATTGACTACCTTGATCACTATGCACCATTACCTCAGCCTTCGGTTGACGTTGATATACAGCCATCAGCAGTGCGTTTATCACAAGGCGCTTATCCATATTTTTATCCATCGACCAACCCACAATACGCCTAGAGAATAAATCCATTACTGTTGCCACATATAAAAAACCTTCATAAGTTCTTATATAAGTTATGTCGCTCACCCATGATTGATTCGGCGCAGGTGGGTTAAATTGACGCGCTAATAAGTTATCTGCAATCCGCGATGTCTTACCGACTTTAATATGGCGACGCTTATACCCAATTTGCGCTTTAAGCTTATGTTGTCGCATGATCTTAGCGACACGATTTACGCTGCACCGCTCACCGGCTTCACGCAAGTCTGCATGTATCCAAGGGCTACCATATGTGCCGCCACTGGCTACATAAAACGCTTTAATGAGCTTCAACAAGCGATTATCTTCAAGCGCTCTATTGCTTAAAGGCTTTTTCAACCACGCATAAAAACCACTGCGATGCAGCTTAAAAAGGCGGCACATCGTCGTAATGGAAAACTCACTTTGATGATCACGAATGAAGCCGTACTTTACTCGGGGTTGCTGGCAAAGTACCTTGCGGCCTTTTTTAAAATATCCCGTTCCTCCGTGACACGTTTCAATTGCGCTTCTAATTTAGCGATCTTTAATTTTTCATCGGATGGTTGAACGGATTTAGGTTTATCTGATAATTGGCTTCGCCAGTGATATAGCGTTTTAGTAGAAATATCTAACCGTTCAGCGACTTCTGCAACTGAATATCCGCGCTCAGTAACTTGTTTAACAGCCGCTTCTTTAAACTCTTGGGTAAAACGTTTGCCTTTGCTCATAAAACACCTCTTATTAGAAGTTACAATGTAACTTATTGGGTGTCTAGCAAACTATGGGAAGTCCACACAGCTGTCGGTAATACTTAAATTACTATTGGGCGCGCCAAAAATAAAACGCTCGTACTGAGCGCCTAATAATTTTCGATTAACGCGGTTAAGCATATAACTTTTTGATAAACCCAAAAGCTGTATTAACTTATGTTCGCTGGCAATAAAGCCGTTAGATTTTGCCACTATAAAATGCGCTTTAAATAGGGGGTTATTTATAATTTGATTTACGCCATCATCACCAAATACATCATCTAATAGTGCGCGGGCTTTAAGTGTAATTTCAGCGGGCGTTGGTTTATTACTAGAATATCGGGTTTGCGAATACGATTTTGCTAACCGCTTAATGGCTGCAACTGGATCGTTTTGTGCAAAACACGCTGAACGAAAAGCCCCTGCAGATGAGCCAATTAAATTAAGCGGTTGAGTGCGATGTTTAAAAAATTCGCCAAATATATATTTGTCTAAACCAAATAAGGTAAACCATTTAGGCCCGCCACTTGCCCCTAAAAACGAGGTAAAAAGATCGGGTTTAAACCCTTGTTCGTTTATTATTTTTGCAGCCGTTTTACCCGCATAAATGTCGATCATCTAAAAATACTACCTATAGAGTCGCAGTTTAATGTTGTTAAAGCCAAACTTAAAATTGAATACTTATGCAACAACAACATTATTAAACTTTAATCTTAATCCCAAATTCCGTCTTCACATTTGCCCTGCACTTTTACGTTTTTTACCTTAAACTCAGGCTCTATGCCTTTGTCTCTTTGTGCGTGGTAGTCGTTAGTAACAGACAAAATAGTCGGTGTGAGTAGTATAATAGCGATTACGTTTACTACTGTCATTAACCCTAACGCAATATCAGCTAAATCCCATACTTGTTTTAAGGTGGCTGATGCGCCCCACAACATCATTGATAAATAAAGCAAAGTATAAATACCGCGCCCTACTTTGTTATCGAGCTTAAATAAGTGCAGGTTACTTTCGGCGTAGGCGTAGTTAGCAACCACTGAGGTAAAAGCAAATAAAGTAATTGCAGCGGCTACAAAGTACACGCCGCCTTGTGCTAAGTGTGAGGTCATGGCGCTTTGCGTTAAGCGTATGCCTTCCATTTCACCGCTTATATCTACATCTGCCAATAAAATAATAACTGCGGTACAACTACACAATACGATGGTATCGAAAAACACTCCTAACATTTGTATGTAGCCTTGCGTAGCTGGGTGGTTTGGTATTGGACTGGCACTTGCCGATGCATGCGGCACACTTCCCGCGCCAGCCTCATTAGAATATAAACCGCGTTGTATACCGTTTTTAATGGCTGCCCCCATGGCGCCTGCGCCCGCTTCTTGTAAGCCAAACGCAGATAAAAATATATCTTTAAGCATGGCTGGTACTTGGGTGAAGTTAATCAATGTAATTACCACAGCAACAAGCACAAACACAATGCCCATAACAGGTACTACTCGCTCAGCAAATCGGGCAATGGCTTTAAAGCCGCCTAAAATAATAGAGCCTGCTAAAAGTGTGATCACAACACCTGAGTAAAAAGTGGGTATTTCAAATGCGTAATTTAATGCATCAGTAATAGTATTGGTTTGCATGGCGCTAAAGGTAAAGCCGTAACCTAAAAACAAACAGGCGGCAAACACAATAGCAAATGCACGACTGCCTAAGCCTTGTTGAATATAATACGCAGGACCGCCTCTAAATTCGCCATTGCTGTCGCGAATTTTATATACCTGGCCTAAAATACTTTCTGCAAATCCGGTTGCCATGCCCAGTATAGCAATGACCCACATCCAAAATATGGCACCGCTACCACCGAGTGATATTGCCACAGCCACACCGGCTAAATTACCAGTGCCTACTCGTGCACACAGCCCAGTGCAGAGCGCTTGAAATGATGAAATATCGTTTTTATTACACTTATTACTGCCTTTTAACAGGCTAAACATATGCTTAAATTTAACAAGTTGAATTGCTTTTAAACGTACCGAAAACCAAATACCTGCAAACAGTAGTATGTAAATTAGTATTTGGCCTTCTCCCCATAATAGGCCATTTACACTTTTTACTACGGTATCGAACATGGGCTAATCCTTTTGTATTTATTATGTTTTTACTCAGCGAGTAGTTGAGTAATTTGCATTTAATAATGCATGTTAGCCATAGCTTAACGCAGCTAAGCTGCCTTAGAATGTTGACTTAGTGGTAGGTTATTTACTTTGCAGGTGTATACCAGCAATCATGCATCTAACCGAACCTCCCGCCGACTCTATGGTTGGTATAGGTAACGGAACAAGTTTAGCTGTTCTTTGTATTGCTGCTTTTTGCTCGGTTGTAAGTGCATTAAACGCCGTTTGTGAGAGTGCTAAAATACGACCATTTGTACCTTGTAGCTCTATTGCATTGCCGCAAAAGCTACTTATTTGCTCATTAGTTAAGTTGATTACTTCTAAATGGCTTTGTATAAAATGGCTTGTTAATTGTTTGTGCTGACTATTTGGCACCATATTTAAGCTGATCATGGCAAACTCTGTGGCTACACACATCAATACATTAGTATGATAAACCGCAGTACCTTGCTCATCGTAGGCATTAAATACAAAGGGTTTTAGCTTTAATTGCTCGCATACTGTATTAACCACAGCTTTAGTAGTGCGCTTAGATTCTACTGCATAAGCAAGCTTATGTGGGTGGTCAATAACAAGCGATCCTGTACCTTCTAAAAATGAATTTTCTTTCGCTAAAAATGAATAGTCAGTCACAGATAACACTTTATAGTGATTAGTCAAAAAATCAATAATATCTTTTCGATATTCTAATCTTCTGTTTTCTGCGTACATTGGGTACATAACTAGCTCGCCACTTTGATGGGTAGAAAACCAATTATTTGGAAACACAGAATCGGGCGTGTGTGTATGTTCGTCTTCAAAAAGATGAACCTTTACGCCCTCGTTGTGTAATAATTTAACCGCATTAGTTACTTCGTCAAAGGCAAGCTGACTCTGGTTTTGTGAGTTGCAGGTACTTTGAAACGTGTTGTCTAACATAGTTTGTGGGTTAGATGTAAAGTGATGCGGGCGCACCATAACCACCGCTGTTGGTGCTTGCTTTATGTGGCTCATGCGACTTGCTCTTGCTTAGTTGTTTTTGATGTTTGCGCACTATTAAGTACCGAAAATAAATTACGCGGATCGGCTTGTTGTGTAATTAAATCAAGTAATGAAAACTCACCCGCAGCCACCAGCGCGTCTTTAATATAAACCAGCGCGGTAAAGTCTTCGCTCGCAAAACCTACCCCATCAAAAATAGTAAGCTCGTCGTTACTTGTACGCCCGGGTGTTTGTTTATTAATTACTTTATGAAACTCGGTCACGGCAAAGGTTTCGCCCATTTGCTGTATTTCGCCCTCTATTCTGGTTTGCGGCTCATACTCTACAAATACATTAGCGCGTTCCAGTAAAGCTAAATCAAGCTCAGTTTTCCCAGGGCAGTCGCCACCAATCGCATTTAAATGCACACCTTGGGGGATCATATCGCTGGTTAAAATAGTGGCATTTTTTTTATCGGCTGTGCAGGTTGTAATAATGTGCGCACTTTGCACGGCTTCTTCTGCGCTATTGCATATAGTTACATTTAAACCGTAACCACTTAAGTTGTTGTAGGCTTTTTTAGAGGCGTTCTTATCAATATCGTATAAACGAATGTGGGTAATGCCTAATACGGCTTTAAACGCTAATGCCTGAAACTCAGACTGCGCACCATTACCAATTAATGTAAGCGTTGTTGAGTGTTTGGGTGCTAAATACTTTGCCACAAGCGCCGATGTAGCCGCTGTGCGTAAGGCCGTGAGTAAGCACATTTCGCTGATCATAACCGGATAGCCGCTATCAACATCCGATAAAATTCCAAATGCCGCAACCGTTTGAAGTTCTTTAAACGTATTTTTTGGATGACCATTTACATATTTGCAGCTAAACATTTCACCGTCGCTTACGGGCATAAGCTCTATTACGCCATCAGGAGAGTGCGCCGCATAACGTGGCGATTTATCAAATTCGTCCCAGCGAGCAAAGTCTTGTTCTAATCTTTGGGTAAGCTCAAGTAATACATTTTCTATTCCGACTTTAGTTATAAGTTTGGCCATTGCCTGTACGCTAACAAATGGAACACCTTGTTTTGGCTCTGCTATAAAATGACTCATAAATACCTCTTTAATGACTAAATAAATTAATAGAAATAAGTTTATAGGCCAGAGGTGACAGTTAAAATGCCAAAAATTCATACAAATAGTATTGTTTTTTAGCAAATTGCTATGCATTAAAGTACAAATTTAGTAATTTGTAATAAACACATAACCCAAGACGTTTTATGACCCCTTACATTTACGACTCACTAGATAACGCATTAATAGCCGAATTACGAAAAGATGGCCGCGCTTCTATTTCAGCCCTAGCCGATGTTTTAAAGGTGTCACGCGGGACGGTGCAAAATCGCTTGGACCGTTTAGTTTCATCGGGCGCTATATTAGGCTTTACGGTGCGTGTACATGAACACATAGAAACCGAAGCTGTAAGAGCAATAATGATGGTTGAAGTGGTGGGTAAATCTACATCGCAGGTAATTAAAACTCTTCGCGGCATACCAGAGCTAACAAAGTTACATACAACCAACGGAGCTTGGGATTTAGTAGCTGAAATACAGGCTGCAAATTTAGGTGAGTTTGATGGCGTCCTTAGGCAAGTGCGCGAAATAGAAGGCATTTTAAATAGCGAAACCAGTATATTATTGTCATCTACTTAGGTTTAATTAACGCCATGCTTTACTTAAAGTATTTTAGGCAATACTCGATTTATTTATTACCGGTTAAACTTAATGGGATTTAAGTTTAACCTTAATACACAGCTACATGGCGTAGCTGTGTGCATAATCTACTATACGTGTATTTTGGCTTTTTAAATAAGCGCGGCCTGCTTTTACACCTAGTTTATGATCAAAGCGTAAATCATCGTTAGAGCTGCCTAATAATTTACTGTGCAGCTTTTCGTCTGCAAAAATTTGTATGATTTCTACATCACTAGGCGGATTGGCTATAAATGATAGCTCGTCTAGGTATGCTTGCTCGTGTTGAATCAAGTAATCAAGTGTTTTTGGGCAGTAGCCTGATGCACATGCAAATGTTCTAAGCTTTTGAACCCATGCAGTTTGCGCTTGAAAATTCTCATCAACGGTTCTTATTACCACGATTTTTCGTGCGCCACGATTATAAGCTTCGCGTACAGGCAATGGCGCAGCTAAGCCGCCATCTAAATAAAAATCTTCATTCGATTGCTCTGCAGCTAAATGTGCTTCGTTTGCCGCTTTTGAGCCTAACCAAGGAGTGAGTTGAACACCTTGTTTATACAAAAAAGGTAAAGCACTTGACGCTTTTAATAGCTCTCGCCAGTGTTTGCCATCGCCAGTAGGAGATAGATAATACGGCTTACGATCACGTGCATTGGTTGTAGTGATCAGTAGTTCTCTATCACCAAGGCTATTTTTTGCCGCTTTAAAGTCTAATGCTCTATTAACCTCAGTGGTTTTTTCGAAATACCAGTCTAAGTCAACAATGTGTTTACCCATTAGGCCACGACCTAACTGAAAAAAACGTTTATGACGCGAAAGCCCTCTGATCAAGCGTTTTGCGTAACCTTTTTGACGCGCTAAATAACTGGTTAAATTTTGCGAGCCCGCAGACGTGCCTATAAATAAATCAAACGGGTCGTAGTTTTGCTCTAACCACGCGTCAAGTACACCGGCTGTAAATATCCCTCGCTGGCCTCCACCTTCAGCAATCAATGCAGTTTTAGGGTGCATAGGCTTATTGAGTGTATGTGGAGCAACATTTATTTGAGATTTCACGGTGTACCTCTTTGTTGTTAACTTAACTGGTTATGGCTTCACTTTAACGCGTTTAATTAAATCCTTAAAACAGATTAATTGAATCAGTTCGATTGAAAATATAAATCATTCATTTTTACTCAATCTGTAACTCGATTCTCTATTTGGTTATTAGTGTAACTATGGTTGCGTGTACACTTGCTTAATAAACAGCTTAATTCTTTATTTCCATTAATATTTTTAACGCACGATGGCGTTTTTTAGCGTCATATAAATCGTTGGTGAATATAAGCTCATCGACCTCTAATTGGTTCACGATCATTTCTAATTTGTGTTTAATGCTCGCTGGCCCACCGGTCACACTTAGCCTTAAAAAGCTCTCAACTTGAGCACGCTCTTGTTCGCTCCATAAACCCTCCATTGTTTCTACTGGGGGTTTTAACCACACCTCATCGCCTCTGATTAACGACAGTACCCGCTGTTTTGAAGTGGTTGATAAGTATTGTGCTTCTTCATCTGTATCGGCAGCCACTAAAGGTAATGCCAACATTACATAAGGCTTAACTAATACATTTGATGGTTTAAATTCTCGTTTATATAAGGCTATTGCATCATGTACAAAACGCGGTGCAAAGTGGCCCGCAAATACATAGGGTAATCCTTTTTGCGCTGCTAACTGGGCACTAAATAAACTTGAGCCTAACAGCCAAATAGGCACATTAGTGTTTTCACCGGGTATTGCTCGTACACGCTTAGTTCCCTCGTATGGGCCTAATAGTGTTTGTAACTCGCTTACTTCATTAGGAAAGTTTTCAGCGCGGCTAATGTCGTTATTTAAGGCGCGACTGTCACCGGATCGCTACCTGGTGCGCGCCCTAGCCCTAAATCAATTCGACCAGGATACAAACTCTCTAAGGTGCCAAATTGCTCAGCCACAACTAAAGGCGCATGATTAGGTAACATAATTCCACCCGACCCTACGCGTATTTTTTTAGTGTTGCCGGCTATGTGCCCTACTAAAATTGAAGTGGCGGCACAAACAATCCCAGGCATATTATGATGCTCGGCTAACCAAAAACGGTTAAAACCTAATTGGTCTGCTTTTTGTGCGTAGGCTGTACTTTTGTTTAAGGTGTCACTAACCGTGGCCCCTTTAGGCATAGGCGCCAGTTCAAGTAATGAAAAAGGGATAGTTGATAACAAAGCAGCATCTCCAAATTAAATAGCGATTTATGACGTGCTAGCCATAAATAATAAATCTAAAGTAAGAGATGGGTGTAAATTACACCAATTCAAGGCAGCTTATCTTGAAACGCTAAGGTGTTGCGATTGAGCGACAAAAAGCTAGCTACTTTTAGCTGCAGTTTGTTGGCGGTTTAGTTTATATGCCTCTGAATCAAGGCCTTTTTTCCAATAACCCGATGAAACAATTTTACTACGCGGTATAGCTAATTCATCAGTTAATACGGTTTTTGCTTTGCGTACTAATCCGGCCTCTAGTGCCATAAATACAATAGGTTGTTGCTCACTAAGTGGTAGCGATTTTAATGCGTTTATCATATCTGTATCGGGGGTATTTGTTATTAACCAAGTTACATCACGCGAGGAGTCTAAGCTAATCACATCATCTTTTGTTGGTGCATGAATAATCGCGTCAATTTTTGCGTTTATAGGCAATTGTTGCACGTAGCCTTTAATTGCATTAACCGAAGTTAAATCGCCAAGTAATAGATAATATGAATGATCATAGTTATCCAACTTTTTAGGGCCTGGCCCTGCTATACCCACTTCATCGCCTACTTTTGCTTCTTTAGCCCAATTAGTGGCTGGACCTTGGTGCATATTTATCACAAAGTCGAGGGTAAGTGCGCCGGTGTGCTCATCAACATGTCTTATAGTGTATGAACGCATACACGTAGTTTTAATATTAAAGTCAACGCGGCCATTTTGTGGAATAAGCACCTTAACGTAGTTACCAATGTATTGGGCACTTAGGTCGTTAAACTCATCTGAGCCGACAATAATGCGTTGTAAATGTGGGGTTATTTGCTTTGTGCTTAATACGGTTGCTTTGCGTACTTTTTTACCCATATAAATTTACCTCACTAAAAAAGATGAATTGCACAACGCCCCATTGGTTGATAAAATCAACTATATCAATTTAATTGACTTTATCAACCATTATGGATTCCCTATGCATATCTCATTAGCCAATACATTATTTGCTTTAATGCAAAATTATCGCGTTACCATACGCGAAGCGATTAATGCGGGCGAGCTTGGCTTAAACGCAATGCACGTACGTTGCCTGCATATTATTGCAACAACAACTCAGTGCACTGCTAACGATATTGTTAATCAGACCCAGCGCGACAAGGCCCAAATCGCACGCTTAGTGAAAGAGTTAATCGCATTAAAGTTAATTAACAAAGATGCCAGTGAGCACGACAAGCGCTGTTTTATTTTGTCATTTACCTCTGAAGGTCGCACGCTTTATGACAAGCTATTAGCCGCCGAAGAGCAAGTAAATGCGCAAATGTGTAGAAACTTAAACCCACAGCAAATCAATGACTTTTTACATACTGCCCAACAAATGATCAAAAACATGGATTGATCTGCCATTCATTACTTGGCATAACTGATACAAAACGCATATACTGTACACTTATACAGTATATGCGTTTTAGGTTGTGTTATGTTTGTTATTTCCATTTATATAGAGGCCGGTGTATGCGGATTTGAGTCACCTGCAGCGCAGTATAGTGAGCTAGGGATATCACTTGACGAGTTATTAATAAAGCATCCTGATGCCACGTTTATTGGGATAGCGTCTGGGTGCTCTATGCAAGAAATTGGTATTTTTGAGGGCGACTTACTATTAGTTGACCGTGCAGAGATTCCTAAAGATGGCGATGTTATTGTGGCAAACTTAAATGGTTTATTTGTGTGTAAGTTGCTAGATAAAACCAATGCGCGGCTGCTCTCGGCTTCTGCTGCTTATAAACCCGTGCAATTAACCGAGTCTGATGAATTTCAGCTTGAAGGCGTGGTAACTCGCTCAATTAGATTACATCGCCAAAGCCCTGAGATACTTTCATGTATGCCTTAGTTGATGCGGTTGCTTTTTATGCCAGTGCTGAAAAGGTATTTGACCCCGCAATTCGTTCAAAACCGGTGGTGGTGCTTACCAATAATGACGGCTGTGTGTGTGCGGTCTGCCCAATTGCGCGTAAGCTTAATATTCCTAAATTTGGCCCTTACTTTAAAGTTAAGCAGTTACTAGAACAAAACAATGTGGTTGTACGCTCTAGTAACTATGAACTATACGCTAATTTAAGCGACCGGATGATGAACGTTATTGCTCGCTTTTGTGATACCCAGCATATTTACAGTATTGACGAATCGTTTTTGCACTTTAAAGGCTATCAGCCATTAATTACCGATTGGCACCACTACGGTCAGCTAATTAGACGTACGGTATGGCGCGAAACCAAACTCCCTGTTGGGGTTGGTTTTGGGCCAACACCAACCTTAGCCAAAGCCGCGAATCATGCTGCTAAAAAGCTAACTGGCTTTAATGGGGTTGCCGTGATTGATGATGAAGCAAGCCGACAAGCTATTTTACAGCAAATGCACTGCCAGGATGTATGGGGAGTGGGCAAACGTTTAGCTAAAAAACTGGCGCTAATGAATATTAATACCGCATGGCAACTAGCTCAGCAAAGTCCAAAAACAATTCGTCGCCAATTTAGCGTGGTGCTTGAGCGCACAATTAACGAACTCAATGGCATTACCTGTTTAAACTGGGATGATGTTCGCCAAGACAAGCAAGCTATTTTTTCAACGCGTAGTTTTGGCCAGCGCCTTAACGATCCTGATGCAGTGAGAACCGCATTAATAAATCATGCCAGCGTGGTTGCACAAAAATTAAGAGCGCAACAGTCGCTCACTCATCGTATTTATATTTTTGCCGCCAGCTCATCACATGAGCAAGCCTTTTATAAAAAGTCAGCTATGCATCAATTTGATCCGCCCACTAACGATACCCGTGTTATAGCAAGTGCAGTATCAAAGAGTTTTGAGCAGATATATCAGCCGGGTATTCGTTTTTATAAATGTGGAGTGGGTGCATTAGAGCTTAGCCCACAGCAGTTTCAACAACATACTTTATTTGAGAAACAAACCGATAACCCGCAGTTAATGGGCTGCCTAGATGCGATAAATCATCGCTTTGGGAAAGGAATGCTTAGCGTAGCAAGCAGCCAACTAAATGAACGCTGGCATATGAATAGAGCTTTTTTATCGCCGCAATACACAACACGTTGGCGCGATATTCCTAAAATACAGTGTTAGTCAGCAACTTTAATAAATTCGCATTCTACACTTGGGTTATCTAAGGTGTATTTAAGGGTGTTATCGGTTAAAAAAGTAATAGTTTGTTTAATGGTTCTTTCGTGAATTGGATTATCACATCGGCTCATACGTAAACCATTTTCGAGGCCATTAGTTTTGTATTTAAGTGAGCTGGTAATAAAACAATAATTAGGCTTTTGAATAGTACGAGTGCCATTATGTAATGAGTTAAACAAAATCTCTTTACCTAAGCTAAAACCTTGCTCAGGATCTTCAGGGTTATTAAATTGCAATCGACTATTAGTGCACAAACCCGAGTTACTTGAGGTAACTTCGTAATTACCTAGCTTAGTTTTTAATAGTGGAATAAAGCGAGTTTTATTACTTGGGCCTGCCACTGCATAACAGCTAAAAAGGCTTATGGTAAGTAAAACCAGTGTGAAACATTTCATTATAAGCTCTATCCTCGTGTATCAACCATGATCAAGCAATGTGACTATGCCTTAGCTATTTCTAACTATAACAGAGATTTACTATAAAAGATGCGAAGTCGTATTACTATGAGCAGCTGCGCAAAAACTAACTTAAAATACGTAGCTAACAACAAATAAGATTAAACTAGACGTAAGCTTTATTACATAAAGGGGGAAGAAAATGCATTAATAACAAGCTGAGTTATTGCCAATACTTAGCAAATAATTGCGGGTAATTTTGTTTTAAAAACTTAGGTTTGTCTTTAAAGCGCTTACCTTTAGGTTGTTCAAGCCCTGAGGGAATAAAGGGTAACTCATCGTCGTTACGTTCTTCATATAACAAACCTGCAATTAAGTCATACTCATCTAAATACGGATAAGGTTGCTCATTTAAAAAATAAAGCGGTGTGCACTGAGCGAGGCTATCTGGGTTTTCTAGCGCAGCTTTAAATGCGGCTTCACCACGGGATATTAACCAACAACGAAATTCTGAAAAGCCATATTCGTCATTACAGCCCGCCATAACAAACGCCGCACCAAATAAATCCCAGGTATAACTTTGGCGCATACAAATACTAAACTGCTTATCAAATTCAATTAATTGCTCATCTGATAAGTCACTCAGTGCCAACTTAAGCGATTGGCACACTGAATCGGGCTCTGCGGTTTTATCTTTCACTGTAACCAGTCGCCAAAAATCAGTTAAGGTTAGCTCACTCATGCAATGATCTCTTTTACCCGACCCACTTGGCCGTCTTCTAATTGTACTTTTATTCCGTGCGGGTGATTAGGTGACTTGGTCAATAAACGCGACACAATACCATTGGTTAAAGTACCACTGCGTTGATCTTGTTTAAGCACAATATTAACCTCTGTGCCTGGCGTTATTTGCGAGCGTGTTGGAACGGCCATATTTAATCTCTATTACAATTTTTTGCGATTATAGCCTGCTTAATAGAATCTCTCCATATTAAAGCTTTTACTAAGACCATAAATGCCAAATACAGCTTAAAATGAGGGATAATCAAACAAAAACACAGTACCGATTTTTACTGCTTAAGAAATGAAATAGCATTGTTTTTTATATGAATATTTAAACTAGCTAATGCATTACAAATAAGCTGCACAATGTAATCTAGCTGGTTATTTTGTTTAGCCTGCTCTAGTGCAATATCATCAATAAAATAACAACTTACAGTAAACTTAGAAGGTAAATTGTTTAAATCAACCGAGTGAGTAAGAAAGCTAAAGCCCTCAACGTTATCTTTTATTTGCTCGCAAGCCAGTGTTAATTGCTGACGAATACGTTTATCTAGCTGCTTTTGGGTTTTGGTCATGGTTTATTACTGCTCGGCGATTTGTTGTTTTTTGAATTCTTTGTAGCTGTCTTGTTGTTGTTTAACACATTCATGGTATTCCTTGTCGGCCATATGGCTGCACTCACCTAATCGGGCTGATTGAATTTCATGATAGCGGCTATCGCTGCTACACCCTGCTAACACTACGATTACAGATAACGAAAGTAGATACTTTAAGTTATTATTTAACATTCAAAATTCCTTATATTTTCACCGGAAAACTACTAATTTTCGTTACTTTTGCTGTATATTGCACTGGTTTTATATTTATAACCGTTAAGGGCACGTTATGATGTTGTCGCAGTTACAAGAGCTGTTCCAGCGTATCGATAAAAGTAAATTATTTCAATCCTTTGTTATTGCAGTTATTGTGGTTTCTGCACTGACCGTGGGTGCACATACCTATTCATTACACCCTACTGCTGAGCTATTTCTACATTGGATGGATATAGGCATCACAGTGTTTTTCTTGATCGAATTGGTTATTCGTTATATTGCCAGTAAAGGGATCAAAGATTTTTTCTCCAAAGGCTGGAACATATTTGACTTCATTATAGTGATAGGTAGTTTATACCCTGCGGCAGGCTCGACTATTTTTATTGCTCGACTACTACGCATTTTCCGCGTACTACGTTTAGTGTCTATGATCCCAGAGCTGCGCTTATTAGTGAACTCACTTATAAAAGCCATCCCGCAAATGGGCTATATCGCGCTGCTAATGTTTGTGATTTTTTATATTTATGCTGCCACAGGTAGCATGTTGTTTGCTGAAATAAACCCAGTACTGTGGGGCGATGTCTCTATTTCTATGCTTACCTTGTTTAGAATCGCCACCTTCGAAGATTGGACCGACGTGATGTATGAAACCATGGCGGTATACAAATTAAGTTGGATTTTTTACTTAACCTTTATCTTTTTAACTGCATTTGTATTCTTAAATATGATGGTGGGGGCTATTTTAGAAGTAATGAGTGAGGAGCATCGCAATGCCCGAGAAGAGCAAGCCGATACAGACTCACTGCCCGCAACCCAAGGCCAAGTAAACGAATTGAAAGCACAACTGGCAGAGTTAAAACAATTACTCAAAAATAAGTAGCAGATTTAATAGGGCAAGTATGCACTTGCCCTATTGTTTATACTTTAAACTTACCTACTAAATCAGTTAATATCGATGAAAGACGACTCATTTCATTGCCATTCTCACTGGTGCTAACAGCAATATCACTCACCTCATCAGCCGAGTTTTTAATTTCAGTCACATTTCGATTGATGTCTTCAGCGACGTGTTGCTGCTCTTCAGCAGCGGTGGCTATTTGCGTATTTAAATCACTAATATTAACAATAGATGCCGTGATCTCACTAAACTGTTGTTGCGCAGAATGCGCAAGTTCTACAGTTTTATTGGTGGTTTCTATGCTGCGTTCCATGTCTTTAGAGACTTTAGAAGACATCGTGCGTAACTTATCAAGCTGCGATGCAACTTCTTCGGTCGACTCTGCAGTACGTTGCGATAACGCACGAACTTCATCAGCAACCACTGCAAAACCACGCCCATGCTCACCAGCTCGCGCAGCTTCAATTGCAGCATTCAATGCTAATAAATTGGTTTGCTCTGAAATGCCACGAATAACGCTCAAAATCGACATAATATTTTCACTTTCAGTATCAAGTTGAGTAATGTCTGCTGAGGCATTATTTATTACATCACAGAGCTGCACCACACTTTCTACGGTTTGTGTAATAACCGATTGCCCTAAATCTGATGCTTGTTGTGTTTGAACCGCCAAATCGGCCGCATTCGCACAACTACTCGACACTTCATTAGCAGTGGCAGCCATTTCATTAATAGCCGTTGCCGCCATTTCTAAAGCTTGTTGTTGTTGGCTAGTAGAGCTTGTTAGTTGAGCTGCTTGTGATGATGTTTGCGATGAGGTTTTACTAACATTTTGTGCGCATTCATTAATTTGCTTCACCAGCTCACTGATCAAATTTAAAAATAAGTTAAAGCTGGTGGCTAGTTTAGCGGTTTCATCTTTGGTTTTTATTGTTAAGCGCTGGGTTAAATCACCGCCGCCTTGCGATATTTCAGTTAAACCATCGCTCACCTCAACAATTGGAGCTGAAATAAGTTTAGAAATATAACTCGCTATCGCAACAAATACGGCAATTAATATCGCGCTAATAATTAAAATGGTGTACGCCATCGCATTGGCCGCACTCATTACCTCAGACTTTTCTACCACCCCAATAAACTTCCAACCTAAAATGGGAGACGTATAAATATTGGCCATATACTGTTTTCCATCAATATCTACATCAAACAGGCCTTTGCTATTTTTAGCTAAATCGGCGTATTTAGCCCCCTCAATATCTGCTAGGTTTTTGAATCGGTAATCTGGGTGTTTCACATCCACTAGCACACTGCCGCTGTCTTCAATCAACATTAAGTAACCTGTTTCGCCTAATTTAATATCGGCAATAATGTCGGTAAGTCCTCCTAATGAAACATCCATCCCTTGAGCACCAATTAATTCACCGTCATCAATAATAGCTTTAACCGTAGATACAATCACTAAATCATCAGCAGCCCAGTAATACGCATTAGTACGAGTTGTTTTACCGTTCGCTTGTTTAGCTGTTTTGTACCATGGGCGCTGACGAGGATCATAATTGGCGTTTACGTTTCCCATTGGCCATTGAATATAACCACCTTGTTCATTCCCCATGTAAATATAAGCAAGCCCAGGGTGAGTCTCACCAAAGTGATTAAATAAACTATAAGCAGCTTGCTCCGTCGGACTTTGGTTAGGGTGATCAAGCATTACCTTAGTGCCAACATTCATATGCGTTTTTATGTTATCACGGGCATTTTTAATCGTTTGGTGGGAGGCTAAGTAGTCCACGTTTTTGGCAATTTCAGCAAAAAACATAGTAATTGCATTATCAACTTGGCGGGCTTCACGTTCACTTAACTGAGAAAAATTATCAAGTGCTTGCTCTCTGGTTTGGGAAATAACTAAAGCAGCTATAATTAATAGCGGCAAGGCAATTGCAGATGCAAAAGAGAGCTTTAATTTTTTTGATATATTCATGAAGTTAACCTCTAAAAACACTCTTAAGAATATAGTGTGACTAAAAGGGTTGAGCAAGAAATAATATGAGAATGTTTCGAAGAGGCAATAAAAAAGGTTAGCAATTTGCTAACCCTTTAACTTGATGAACTAGAAACTTACTCGCCGTCTACAATAATTCGTAGCATCCGGCGAAGTGGCTCCGCTGCACCCCATAAAAGCTGATCGCCCACGGTAAAGGCGCTGATGTATTTTGGGCCCATAGCGAGTTTACGAATACGGCCCACAGGAATACTCAGCGTACCGGTTACTTTAACTGGGGTTAAGTCGGTACTGATAATGTCGCGCTGATTAGGAATTACTTTAACCCACTCATTGTGCGAAGCTAAAATTTCTTCAATTTTTTCTACGCTAATATCTTCACGTAGTTTAATTGTCATCGCTTGGCTATGACAACGCATTGCACCAATGCGTACACATAAACCATCTATGGGTACAGGCTGTTTAGATGAGCCTAAAATTTTGTTGGCTTCTACTTGCGCTTTCCACTCTTCTTTTGATTGACCGCTTGGCATAGGCACATCAATCCATGGGATTAAGCTACCCGCCAGTGGCACACCAAATTGGTCTTGTGGCAAATCACTCGATGCCATTTTTTCGCTTACTATTTTATCAATTTCTAAAATAGCTGAACTTGGATTATCTAATTGCTGTGCGACACTTGCATGAATAGCACCCATTTGGGCAATGAGTTCTTTCATGTTGCGCGCACCGGCGCCCGATGCTGCTTGGTAGGTCATTGGGCTTACCCATTCAATTAGGTCGTGCTCAAATAAACCGCCCAGTGCTAGTAGCATAAGTGAAACCGTGCAGTTACCACCTACAAAGGTTTTAACGCCTTGCTCAAGCCCTTGTTCAATGACATCTTTGTTAACAGGGTCAAGTACGATAATACTGTCATCGCTCATACGCAGCGCAGAGGCTGCATCTATCCAATAGCCATCCCAACCCGATTCACGTAATTTTGGGTACACCGCATTGGTATAATCGCCACCCTGACAGGTAACAATAATGTCCATTTTTGCAAGTTCAGAAATATCACTAGCATCTAAAAGCGGTTTAGCTGGACCTGCTAACTCTGGGCCAAGCTGACCTGCTTGTGAGGTGGTGAAAAAGGTGGTGTCGATATGTGCAAAATCATGTTGTTGTTTCATTCGCTCTAGTAATACTGAGCCTACCATGCCGCGCCATCCGACTAATCCTACTTTTTTCATTGTTTGTTCCACTATTTGATTCATAAAAGGAGCCTATACATTAAAAATTAAAAATTCATTGCGTGAGATTTAATTTTTACAGCCTTAAGCTAACACCACCAGCACACTAAAACTAGTCAATAAACTGTAACTTAAATATTTTTCATACACATAAAAAAGCCCTGTACAAAATACAGGGCTAATAAGTAGTTAGGCGTTGTTATAAATCCTATCCTTGGGCTTTTACTTAAAACTCGTAGCTAAAGCTGACGCTCAGTTCTCTAGGCGTTTCTTGAGAACGAATTAACACATCATTTTGTTCTACTTCAAAGTTTTGTCCCAACATATTTTTCACTTTAAGTGTTAATGTGGTATTGAACGTTGGGTAGTAACTATAAACCATGTCTAACGAGTTTAAAGGTTGTTCGTAAGCGTCATCAAAGTTGTTAACACCCGCAGCTAAAATACGGTCACCAAATACGTTATAAATAACTGAAGCTTGGTGCATGCCATTATGCGAATCGTAATTCAATTGTAGGTTGGCAACATACTTTGAGTGGCCAGTCATACGTCGTTTTAGATTTGTAAGGTCGGCGCGCTGTTCTTGTGCAATTTCAACTTCTGAATCACTGACCGTTAAATTACCAGAAGTAAAAAAAGCACCTCCCAATAAATCACTATGCAACTCAGTTAACCATTCTGCTTCTATACCGTAAACATAGGCTGTATCTGCATTGTCAAACTGCAGAGTAAAACGGCCGTCACTTTCGGTTAATAATGCTTCGATTGGGTTATCTATGTCTTTATAGAATGCGCCAACTGAGTAGTTATCACCATTGTCCATATAAAATTCGATACGTGCATCAAAGTTATCTAGGTAACTAGATTCTAAGAATGGATTACCAAGCGTTCGATAACCGGTCAACGGATCTTGGAATTGAACAGGGCTTAACTCACGCAAGTCAGGACGAACAACCGTGCTGCCATAACCAAAACGAACCTGGTACGACTGCTGACTATATGTCATAGATAATGAAGTAAAATACTCATCTTCCATCACACTTGCTTGTTTTATCGCATCTGCACTTAATTTATCTGCCAATAAAGCAGGATCGAATGCTGAGCGAGAAAAAGCAAGGGCAACTTGGCGGAAGTCCTCGTAACGCACACCACCACTTAAACGCCAATCTTGAGCAAAAGTGATATCAAAAGAGCCGTAATAAGCATCAATCATTTGCGCTGCTAGGTAATCATCGGCTGTAGGTTCTTGAAACAATAACTCTACACCCGTTGAATCGATAACAGCATCATTAGCAAAGAAACTACCAATTGACAGTGCTTCTTCTTCACTTTGTGCTAAATCTAAAGACTGTGTTTGGCTAAAGCGATAGTTAAAAAAGTCTGTGCGGTAATCACGCGTTTTTTCAACAAAATAGCCGCCGCCCGCAATTTCAACTTCGGCGTAATCAAAGTAAAAAACTTTGTTAACATTAACGCCCCAGTTTTCTACATCGTCTTCTAGCTCAACAAATCGATACAAATAAGGGTTGCCACCTAAGCTACCATTATAAAAAGTACGTTGATATTCGCCATCGGCGTACTCATCACGCACCGTTACTTCAAGCTCGCCAGGTATACTCGTCGTCGCTGTTGAATCAGTGTATTGCCAATCTACACCAACACCTTCAAGAAAACTCCACTCTAAATTGTGCATTCCACGAAGTTGAAGTATTTCAAGTTCACGTTCCTCAAAAGAGGTTAGGTGGCTTCGCTGTAATTGCCCAGCATCAATGCTTAATGACTTTGAAGGCTCTTGGTAAAGCGCAACAGAAGCTTCATCTTCAGTATCTCGTAGCATCATATAGGTGGCTGTTAAATCATGGCCGCCAATTTTATAACCTAAATTTAGAGAGCTATTTAATTTTATATTATGCTTTGTTGATACTTCTTTCTCTGTGGCAGAGTAACAAGTAAAGTCATCTTTTGAACATTCAGATTCAGATGCGTCAACAGAAGAAAGTACTGCGCTAAACTTCTCTGCATTAGACCATTCATTTTCATAAGCAACTGATGCTAAGAAACCAAAAGATCCGTCTAGGCCAAATAAGTTATCAAATCGGTCGCCATAAACAGCTTTAATGCCTGCATCAGGGTTTAAGCTTTCTTTTTCTAAGCCAAAATCTCTTGGTAGTGCTTTTGATAAACTTTTATTTAAGTCTATTGCAGCTGCTTGACCAATATCAGCCCCCTGACGTCTTGACTCCACATCTCTTATATTTCTGTATGAGATATCAGACAAGCCATTGATATAGGTATTTAACGCCGTTTTAACGGCTCCTGGTAATGCGCGTGTACCATCATCTTTACCTAACCAGTCGTCACTGCCGCCATTGTATGTGTAGCCTTCATCGTTTGTATCTTTATAGCTAGCACCAATCTCAACTTTAAATAAAGTATCACTTGGAATGCTTTTCGTCCTGATATTAACGTCACCACCACCAAAAGCCGCAGGCATATTAGGCGAATAGGCTTTTTGAACAGCTAAAGATTCAATAATACTTGATGGGAAAATATCAAGTGGAATTACATTTCGAGTCAGATCTGGGCTTGGAACAACCGCGCCATTTAAACGCACGCTTGAATAACGCTCACCTAAACCGCGTACATAAATAAACTTATCGTTAACTAACGATAAGCCTGTAACACGGCGAAGTGCAGAAGCGGCATCGCTATCACCTGTTCTAGATATTTGCTCTGAACCCATTATATCAGCAACAAATGCCTGGTTTTTACGTTCATCAATTACGGCACTAGCACTGCCTTTTAGGCGTGTACCTGTTGCAACAACTTCTTCTATCGCTTCTTCATTGATTATTTCTTGTGCCTGTTCAGCAAAAGAATTAAATGAAGAAAAAGGGAGAGCAGAGATAACGTTATTAGATTAGTTTTAAACTGCTTTTGATGTTTCATATTTATATCCTCTAAACCTAAAATTCCCTTAAAAAAGGCGCCAGAGCGCCTTATAATTAGAGCCGGTCTAGATTAATTACTAGCGCGTTGTAAAGATGCAGCTACAAAATCAGCCCATTCACTTGATTCACCTTCTTTAAGTGCACCAATGTAGCCTGCGTTAGTAAAGAAAGAGTCAACCTCACTCATGTCTTTAGCTGTTGTAGCTACCGCAGTACCTTGTGAATCTGTAATAGTTGCTGCAGTTGAAACACCATCAGCACCAAGCACATTTGCAAAATCAGCAAAACCAATCAGCTGGTTATTTTCGCCACCAGTAAACCAGGTATTGATATCAAAGCTTGCTAACGCGCCGGTTAAAGGAGTATTTACGTCTTCAAAATTCTTACCACACGCAAATATTGAACTCATAAATGCGATATCACCGTTGTTTGCATTGGCATGCACACCAGCATCTCCTGATTTATCTTTTTCATTATATAAATCAAAACAGCCAGCACCATCTACAGATGATGAGTTTACAAACAACATGTTAGCTAATTGCGCTTTACCCCATTCTTTCATTTCCATACCGGCACCAGTACGACGCCCTTCAGCACCTTGGTCACCAGTAGTAACAACGGTTGCATTAGCAATAGTTGGATTAGAAACAGTCGTTACTAAATCTTGTGCGTCTGCAGATAATGGATCAACTTTTGCGCCATCTGTTTCAAAACCATGATTTCCATATTCATTTGAACGGACAAGAATGTACTGTCCATAGCCTTTCCAACCCTCATCCCAGTCAATACCATCATCGCCTGTATCAGTAACAACGATGTGTTTAAGGTTAACGCTACCACCAAAGAGCTCTATACCATCATCAAAACCATTATGTACATGGACATAATCAATTGTTGTGCCTGAGCCAACAGCATTTAGTGTTAAACCATTTAGCTCATCACCTTCAACACCAAATCCTGCATACTTAATAACAATATGCTTTAGAATACCGCTACTATCTTGCGGGTCATTACCACCGTAATAAGACACAATACCTTCAGCTGAGTGGTTACACATGTCTTGTGCCGCTGCTGTTGCTGTACAACGAATAGAATGGCCACGTCCATTTACCTGAACGCCACCCCAATCCCCAATTTGAGCGGTTGTTGAATCGTCACCATCAACTTCTTTAATACTTGTGAAAATAATTGGCTTATTTACTTCACCAATTGCTTCAATATTTGCACCACGAGCAATACGAATAAAACTCTCTGGCTTTGTAAACGCAATGGTAGCGCCTGCTTCAATAGACAATGTTGGGCCATTAACATCAATAGTGGCGCCAGTAGATGTGTCTACATCGTCACCAATAAATAAAGCACCTTCAAATACATGGGCACCGCCATCGTCTAGCGCAGGGATAACAAAAGAGCTAGTAATTTCTTTTGCATTACTTGCAAATGCTTGGCTGTATAAACAGTTAACGCCTTCTGCTTCACCTGTAAATGTAGCTCCATCTAATGTGTATGTGGCGCAACTTACTGTATCGCCACCATTATCACCACCTGGGTTAGTCACTGAATTGTCTACACTGTTATCAACTGTCGTAGGTGTAACGTTAATATCTCCACCGCCACAACCAGCAAGTGTTATTGCTGTAGCCACTAAGCTGATTTTGAATAAGCCAGATAATTTCATTGTTCACTCCGTAAAAGTATTTAATTATTGTGTTAGCGCATTAAGTAATAACTTAAGTCACTTTAAGGCACGATACTCATGCATTAAGGTCACTTGAGTTATCGAATACGAAGTACAATACGGGAGTGTTATGACAATGAAGTTACACTTTAGTAAACATAAAATGACAATGTTAATTAACTAAAAATCAATATGTTGCTTTAAAAGTGCACGCAAAAAAACCACACAAACTAAATGTTAGTGTGGTTTGAGTAGTGCAATTATGAAATGGTTTTTAGTGCGTCAATTAAGAACTAATAATCGCACTATAAAAATTAAAGTAGTGCTGTTTTTAATGTTTGCGCATGCACTTTTTCGCGTTTTACATATTTGATCCATTGTTGGGCTAAACGTTGCGACTTTTTGTGCTTTTCAGCTTGTTCAAATGCAAGGATAGATGCATCAAAATTTTGTAAATTGTATTGTGCCATCCCTAAAGCAACAAACGCATTTGATTCAAAATCAAGGCCGCCTTTATCCAGCGCCATTCGTGCTGCATCGGCTGCTTCGTCATACTGCTCTGTGTTTACATACACTTCAGCTAGACGCTGATCGTATTTACCATGCTCTGAACGCTCTGCTGCTTTGGTAAAATAACTAATCGACTTAGCATCTTCTTTAGCTTGTACCATGGCCTCGGCTACAAAGGCATAATTTTTAGCCGTAGGTTCAGCAATGCCCTGCTCTATTGCTTTACTCATTACATTGGCAGCTTTATAAGCAAGTTGATTGTATAAATATACCTGCGCAAGCTGTCTTAAGTCAGATTTGGAGGTTAAAAATCCTTGTTGGTAAGCCGCTTCTAAAACACTAAGCTGCTGTTTTTCTTGCCCAGTTTCACCATACATACCGGCTAATTGCACCCAATACTCAGGTTTGTTATAAAGCTTTACCATACGCTCAAGTACACTCACTACTTTATCGGTTTGGTTAAGTGAGTAATACATAGCACGTTGGAGTACCAGCCAGTTCTCTTTTGGTACTTTGCCTTCGCTATCACTTAAGTTAATGGCCTGGGTAATGTAACTTAGGCCTTGCTCATAGTCTTTTAATTGATAGTAAGTTTGCGCTCTTAATAAATAATAGGCGTCGGTTTTAGGCTTTGTATTAATGGCATCCCATTTGTCTAAAAATGCAATCACCTTTTTGTAGTCGCTGTTAGCCATAGCAAGCTGCGCTAAGCTGAATGTTGTGCTCAGGCGTAGTGTTTCTGGAATACCATCTTCTGCAATCACCTTTTCAAATGAGGCAATCGCTTTTACAAGGTCGTTTTCATTGTAATAAATAAACCCATAAAAGTTATGCATCATCGCAATTTCATAAGAATTCATACTTGATGAACGTACTTGTATACTGTCAAGTGCATCCAAGCCCGCTTTGCTGTCACCATCATCCGCAAGTTTTTGGGCACGAGCTAATTGGCTGTATACCTTTTCACGAAGTGCGGGCACTCGTGTTGTTTTCTGCTGTTCAGCCGCCTGTACTGTCGCCAAATTTACACCCGGAAGTACACTCAATGCACTTGGTGTAACAACGCTGGCACTGATTGCAACAGTGCACAACATACTAAGCTTCAATAGTTTGGTTGTTAGTTTTAATTTCATAATTGCCTCACGTTCATTCTTTGCTTACTTAACAGAATTAACCATTAATTTGGAAAGAAATTTTATTTTGCACACCGGCTACTTCAACGGCTTCGCCATTAACAACGCGCGGTTTATATTTAAACTTAAGGGCCGCATCCATCGCAGCTCTGTCAAACAATGACTCTGGCTCGGCTCTAATAACTTGTGGCTCTTTAACCGTGCCTTGCTTTGTCACTGTAAATTCAACAATGACATACCCTTCAATACCACGGGATAACGCACGTCTTGGGTATACAGGTGCCACTTTTACTATGGGTAAATACTCACCATCACTGGTTTCTAACGCTAATCCACCCGCTAGATTTACATCAGCATCAACATTGGCAGCAAAATCAAAATTGTTGCTAGCCGCGTTGTTATCGCTACTTTGCATTTGTGGCGATTCCATTGGCGGAGGTGGTTCTTTAGGTGTTGGTGGCTTTTGTGGTTTGCGCTCCTTTTTTTGCACCGTTTCTTCTTTTTTCAAACGGACAAAATCCAACACATTCCCTTTTGCAGGCTCCGTCATGGCGCCTTCTCCGCCGGTGATCAATGCCTGCATACCTAAAAACAGCATAAAGGTCACCACACCCGCTATAATTAACGCAAGTACATAACGCATCACTCGTTACCCTTCTTGAGCCGCTATTGAAACATCAAATACACCCGCTGCACGCGAGGCATCCATCACTTTTATCAAGGTTTCTGTAGTGGCTTTTTTATCGGCCTGAATAACCACACTACCTTGTGGATTTTCAGCTTTTAAACGTTCAATGTTGGCTTGTACAGCACGTACATCTATTTGACGTTTATTGATCCAAATTTCGCCTTGATCTGATATAGCCACTAATATGTTAGCGCGCTCTTTTTTAACCGCAGTTGCCGCTTCTGGTCGGTTTACATCAATACCGGCTTCTTTTACAAACGAGGCTGTAACAATAAAGAAAATAAGCATAATAAATACAACATCCAGCATAGGAGTCATGTTTATTTCTTCTGCTTCATCTTCTTGGAATAAATTACCTAATGGGGCTCTCATTTTACTTCTCCTAGAACAAGCGGTGATTATAACCACCGCTTTTCAATAATTATTTAGTGGTCTAACACCATAGTGTCTTGCAACAATTCAACTTCACGCTTTGCTTTACGCTGTAAATAGGTTGAGGCAAACACCCCTGATAACGCACCGACCATACCTGCCATAGTGGGTATAGTTGCTTTTGACACACCCGATGCCATAGAGCGTGCGCTGCCAGTACCTGTAATGGCCATTACATCGAAGACTTCTATCATCCCTGTAACTGTGCCAAGCAATCCTAATAGTGGACACAGCGCAACCATCACATTAATCAGTGGTAAGTTTGCGTTTAATCGCATACTGGCGCGTGACACCATGGCCTGGCGTATTTGCTCTGCGTTCCAGCTGTTGCGTTCACTGCGCGTTTTCCACGTATTTTTAACGTCTTTTTTGTAGTGTCGATAGCCATTAAAAAAGTACATAAATCGCTCGAGTATCAATAACCACATCGCGAAAATTAACACGGCAATGACCAAGAGAACTTGGCCACCCGTGTCGAGAAAATCACGGATAGCATTGATTGAATCAATCAATAGCACCATGGTTTAAGCTCCTTTCTCGCTTCGCTCGGCAATAATACCTGCACTTTGTTCTTGTAAAATAAGCAGTAAGCCTTTTGAGCGGGTATTCAATAAGGTGTATAAAAACACCGTAGGGATAGCAACAACAAGGCCTAATACAGTAGTAACCAAGGCTTGTGAAATACCGCCTGCCATTAGTTTAGGGTCGCCAGTACCGAATAAAGTAATCGCTTGGAAGGTATTGATCATCCCGGTTACCGTACCGAGTAAGCCCAGCAGTGGCGCTACCACAGAGATAATTTTAATAAGCGTTAAATTACGGGTGATTTTTGGCATTTCGCGTAAAATGGCTTCGCTTAACTTAAGTTCAAGCGTGTCGTACGCCACATTTGGGTATTGGTCTTTCACTTTCATGACGCGCCCTAGCGGGTTGTCATCACGGGCTGTATCATCTTTTAATTGACGACGGATTTTTCCACCCATCAACATCAGTGATACAAAACGCTCTAACGCAATTAATAACGCTAATAAACCAACGCCTAAAATAACGTAACCAACAGCACCACCTTGATGGACTTGCTCGCTGGTATCAGGGGCTTGTACTAATAAACCTAAAATTGAACCACCTGTTGGGTCAAGCGCAAACGGCACCACACCCGTGTTTGCTTGCTGCAAATCAGCAGCGGTCGCAGTAAAGCGGCTGCTTGGTTGGCGAGTAAGTTGGCTAATGGTATTGGTAGAAGGTGTATACTCTAGGTACTGACCGTCACTAATAAGGTTAAATGCACCCACACGTACCACTTCTTTTTGTACTTTATTGCCACCGTCAACAATTACATCGGTATTGAAGCGGCTTACTTTTCCTTGTTCGGTCATTTCGCGTTGTAGCTCAAACCAAACCTTTTCGATATCTTCAATAGACGCAAGCTTTGAGGTAGACCCCATTTTTTGCGCCAATTCATCCATAAAAGTACTACGTCCAGGTAACTGAGCAGATACCACAGAGGTTGCAAACTTATTGCTTGAATCACCAGCAACTTGCTGTAGTACACCAAATAGCTCTTTTAATGAACCCATACGCTTAGATAAAGTATCAGTCAAATTAGCCAGTTTAATTTCGTTTTCTTCAAACTGCGTTTCTAAGCGCTCTGACTCGCTGAGCATTTGGTTTCTTTTAGCTTGGGTGTTTTTAAGCATTTGTACTTGTTCATTTTCACGTGCAGCAAATTCTTGTTCACGCTGTTTATTTTGCTCTGATTGCGCTGATTTACCCTGCTCTAAGGTTTTTAATAAGGCATCTAAGTTCATTGGTTCAGCGGCAATGCTGGTGCCTACAAAGCTTAAGCTGGCTGCAAACACGGCCATTTTTGTCATTTTCGTTAATAATTTCATGGTAAACCTCTTATTCTGCAGCATGAATTGGCAGTGTTAACATATCGGGGGCTAGTTGTTTGCGAGCAATGCGAAGCCCTTTATTAATTTGACTAATAGTTGAATCAGGCAATGCAACAAACGACTGTGACTGTTGATCCCAACTACCTGCTTGTTTGCCATCGCGCGTAAGGTAAATTAGCTCTAAACGGCCAATGCGTAGAAAATCAACTTCACGTTCTTTATTGTCCACATCAAGCAATGCGGTATACGCTTCAATAGTGCGTCCGTAATCAACTTCAACTTGATAAGCTTCTAACACACGGCGGAATTTTTCACTTGATGAAATATCAGCACGCTCCATCATTGCATTTAACGATTCAAGACGCTGCTTACGTTCTTGTTTTAAAAACGGCACATCTAAGGCAATAAACTGTTCAAGCCCGGTGATCATGCGAAGCATTAGAGGTGTAATTTGGCGCTCAATAATCGATACCTGATCCATTGATAAATTAAGCGATTCCATCTCTTCTATTTGGTTATTTAACTGTTTTGTCAGCTGTGCGTTATAAACGGCTAAACCATCTATTTCTTTATTTAGGGTTTTAAATTGCTGTAAACGCCCTTGCATTGAATCTGCAATCTTGTCTATTTTTGTTTGTGATTGCGCAGCTAAATTATTAATGTCGCTACTTTTATCAATTACCGTGTTTAAATCATTGGCGTGGACTGCTGCACTTGCGGCTACAATACCAGCTAAAATTAATGGTTTAACGCCTTTCATCGTATACACCTTTGCTCGTTAATTAGCGGATTTGCTAGTGTTTATTAGTCGCTTTAGCCTGTTTATGAAAAAACATTTTAAAGCGAGATAGTTTCAATGAGCGAAAGTGTATAGATTAAAAATGACAAGCGTGTTGCGTAAAAAAGTCGCTTTTATGACAACGGTAATAAATTAGCCTTATTGGCTGAATTTAAAGTGCAGGGTGATGTTTGAAGCATAAATTTTATAAGTAAGACTGTATTTCACTAAGGGTATGCTGCCAATCTGTGTAGTTAATAGCAATAGGGTAAGCACGGTTGTTATGTATTAATACTAACGACGGGAAACCTTGAATAGGTAAACTGCGAACATAATTGAGCTCATCATCAAAGCGACGCTTAAGTTCATTAGAATGTAAGTATTGAGAAAATAAACTAGCATCTATACCAATTTGTTCGCTTAGTTTAATTAAAACCGCCTCATCCGATGGATTTTGCGCCTTTAAATAATAAGCTTGTTGAATGGCGTTAATCATCTGAGGTTCTTTGTTAAAGCCACGGGCAATTAATGCCGCCCTACAAGAAGGATAAGTAGAGCGGCGTGGTTGGCATTCTTGCCAAAAATTAAAATTAAACTCAGTGCCTAATTGGTTGCTAATGTTTTGCCATATGCCTTGTAGTTGCAACTGCATATCGGCACTCATTGGCTGGTCGCTATCTGCCGCTACCCCCCGACCCTATATTCTATAGGCAGAATATTTACTAAAGCAGTTTCTAGCTTTTGCCAAGTAGGTTTATAACCCCAGCACCAACTACACATAGGGTCGTGCACATAAATAAGCTTATTGACTGACATGCTCGCCCTGCGCAAATATGACTTTATTACGCCCTTGTGATTTTGCCTGATATAAATACTCATCGGCTTGTTTTAAGGCACTGTTGAAGTCGTCAACATGATTAGCTTGTGCAATGCCAATACTGCAGGTTAACGATACTCGTTGTTGTTTATCAGATAATATCACATGATGTTGCACGCATTCTCTAAAGCGATTAGCTAAAATACTGGCTTCAATGGTCGTTAGCTGCGGTAAAATTACTACAAACTCTTCACCACCATAACGGGCTTTAAGGGCGGTTGCAGGAAACTGCGACTCTAATAATTTAGTGAACTCTATTAATACGGTGTCACCAAAATCATGACCATAGGTGTCGTTTAATTGTTTAAAGTTATCTAAATCTAGGAGCAATATAGACAGCGGTAAATAATGTGTAGGTCGTGAAGCGGCGAGCTTTAAAAAATGAGAAGTAATAAAGCGACGGTTGGGTGCACCTGTGAGCTGATCTGTATAGGCGTATTGTTTTTGCTCTAAGGTAATATCAGCAATGGCAAGGTGGCTTCGGTGACGAAAATACTCACCGATAAAAGAAAAGACCAGCACTAATGAAAATGCAGCAACAAAACGGGTCTTTTCTACCTCACCATAAATAACCTGCCCCATATCGTGGCCATACAACATAACAATGCAGCTCAATAACATGGCACTACTTAACCATGCGCCAAGTTTTACACCCAGTATGGCAAATACAGCTACAGGATAAAACATTAGCCAATATAACGCAGTGTTATCTTTACCGCCTGTGTACACCAATGCTAAACACATCAAAAATACAATCATCAGAGTAATTAACGCAATTGCATTGAGCTTTTTGGTTTTTATAAAATAAACGATGCACCCAACAATGGTTAAGTTAACTGAAATTAACGCGGCAGTTAATATCGGCGCATAAACGCGATAATTTGCAATCACCAAATAAGTAATTAACACCAAGGCGATCGCTATCATGGTAAATAAAGAAAACGCTTGGCGTTGTCTATCAAAGCTATAAACACTGTCAATATTAACTAGACTAAGCCAGTTTGGTTTATTTATTTTTGTTTTATTGATCATACTTTGAATTTTTTAACCATCCGATCTAAGTCGCTAAATTGATGCTTAAGCTTGGTACATTCCTCTAAAGTAAGGTTAAGGTTAGATTGACCTTGAGTAGATAAGTCGCTAATAACATGAATATCTGAGTGTAATGATTTAACAACTTGGTTTTGTTCATCTGTGGCATTAGCCACACTATGATTAGCATCCGTTATTTGCCTTATCGCACTAATTATTTGCTTCATTACGTCGCCGACGGCATCCGCTTGCTGAACACTTTTTTCACTTTCTTCTAAACTGGTTTTCATCAGTTCAACGGCAGAGCTTGAGCCTTTTTGCAGTTCTATAACCGTATTTTCAATTTCTTGCGTTGATTTTTGAGTGCGTTGTGCTAATTGTCTTACTTCATCGGCAACAACGGCAAACCCTCTTCCCGCTTCACCCGCACGAGCGGCTTCTATCGCTGCATTTAAAGCGAGCAAGTTAGTTTGTTCACTCACTCCTTTAATTACTGCTAATACATTACCGATATTGGCGGTATGTGAATCTAAACTATTAATTGTTTCTTGCGCTTGCTCTATATTTTGCGAAAGTTGATGAATGCTTGATACGTTGTTAGTCAGTGTTTGCTGATTTTTAGCGCAATATTGATCAGCATCTTTAGCAAGCGTTGAGGCATTGCTAGCACTGCTTGAAATTTCTGTGGCGGTAGCAGAAAACTGATTAATTGCCGATGCTACGCTGTTAGTACGTTCACTTTGATCGTCGTACATAGTCAAGGTTGAATCTGTTTGCGTAACCAGCTTAGCAACAGCTGTTTCTAACAATTGCGCTGAAGACTTAACTTGAACAATTGAATTTTGAATTTTTTCTATAAAAATATTAAATGAATTACTTAACTGACCAAACTCATCATCGTTTTCTACACTGAGGCGACGAGTTAAATCGCCTTCACCTTGAGCTATATCTCTAATAGCATCGTTTAAGCGATACATAGGACGCATTAAGTAACGCAATAAAAGCTGTAGCGCAAAAACAATGACTAAGGTGCCTACTATTAAGTAAATCAGTGCTTTTTGACCAAATGCCGACACACTTTCGAAAGCCGTGTCTTTATTGATCACTGCTCCTAAATACCAATCAACATTTTCTATGCCATGAATTTTAGTAAATGACACTAAAACAGTTTCATCAGCAACTTGGTGCTCTGTAAAAGTATCAGCCAGCTCAATGTCTTTTCCAAATAATTCAGTCAGCGCTTTTGAATTTAACTTACTATTTGGATGGCTTAGTATTTGGCCATTATGATCTAATAAAAAGCCATAACCTAACCCTAAAAAATCAATATTGTCGATAATTTTAGCTATGGTTTGCATATCAATATCAGCACCTGCAACTCCTTTAAATTGGCCGTTAATATTTATGGGCGCAACAGCTGAAATGGTCAGTTCATTGGTGGTTACATCAATATAAGGGGTGGTGAATGCAGTGTTAGTTTTGTTTTCAACCAACTTATACCAAGGGCGGCTAGTTGCATCAAAATCGTCGGGTAAAATGACGCTTTGATCATTTAAAATAAACGCGCCTGAGGATTCGCCGATGTAAGTATTTTTAAAATCCCCTGCCATCTCTGCAGTATTTAATTGCGATAATGTAAGCGCTTTAGCGTCTGTAACTTGATAGGTGTTAGCCAGCGAGATAACAATGGCTAACTTGTTATTCAGCCAGCTTGCAATGTTCTGCGATACAGACTGGGAACTTTGTTTTAATACTAAAGATAGCTGCTCTTGAGTTTGATGACGCATTGAAAAATAGTTGTTAATAGTAAAAACACCTAACACTAAAACTAAGACCAATGACGCAGCGATGGTGATTTTGGAGGTGAATTTCAGCGAGCTAAACATAAGTACCTTAAGGATTAATCATTATTATCACTGTCTTTTTAACAAATTTTTAACTGAAAGTCTTAGCAAATATTGTTCAGGCGAGGTTAATAATTAAAAATAATAATAAATAATGAGATTTTAAATCCAAAAAGAACGGTATTTGGTTAAATCTTAAACTTATGACAAGTTGTAATTTAAGCTATATAAGCTTAGCTTTGTTGCTGGCATTGACTAATTATGGGTAACTGTCGCAGAACCTTCATCTGTGGATCGATAACGATAATGTCGCTTTTTTTGGCATTGATAGTGATCAGTCCATCCACTGGAGTGTGAGTTGTCAACTTCCCGTTTATAGAAATAGGAACCGGCATTTTAAACGCTGTGCCATCTTTTTCGCTGTTACTCCAGCTTAAATAAGCGACTGTATTGGTACGCTCCATGGTTAAGGTTGGTAACGCGGCTTGCTTTAGATACACATCAAATAACCACGTATAATCATCGCCCGTGATCCGGTTAACAATATTAATAAACTCTTGGCTACTGCGATAACGCGACTCGATTGGGTAACTCAAATTAGCTGTTTGCGTTTGACCATATACTAACTCTCGGGCAGCTTGCCAAAATAACTCGTCTCCAATTAGCCATCGCAGAGTGTGAAGCGTCCAACCACCTTTACCATAAATATCTGCATTAAACGCTTCTTTAGAAGTAACTTTCCCTTGTTTAACAATAGGATGGCAATTTTTTAATCCTAAATACGCGGTGTACATAGCATGGTTATAAGCAGCTTCACCAAATTTAAATAAGCTGTAAGCGGGTTGCATATAGAAACCAAAGCCTTCGTGTAACCACGCATCGTTGAGTTTTTCATGTGTCATTAAATTGCCAAACCATTCATGAGCCAACTCGTGCTGAATAAGCCAGTCATAGCCACTTGGATCGCGGGTATACCCTTTACCATAAGCGTTAATGGTTTGATGTTCCATACCCAGATGCGGTGTTTCCACAAAGCCTAATTTTTGCATTCCCCAAGGGTAAGGCCCTAATACAGATTCAAAAAATGCGAGCTGTTGATATACATCATCATTGAGTAGCATAGTGGCTTTGTGGCTGTTTTCAGGTAATGCCCAGAATTCAACAGGTACCTGCGTGCCGTTAATACTTTTATATTGCTGTTGAATACGTTCGAAGGGACCAATATTTAGCGCAATATTGTAATCACTCGCAGGCTCAGATAAAAACCAATCAAATTCAGTTGTATTATTTTTTAATGGCATAATTTTTTTAAGTACACCATTACTAGCAACACTTAACCCCGTAGGTACTGTCACACGAATACGCATACTGTCGGCTTTATCACTGAAGTGATCTTTGCAAGGCCAAAATAAATCACAGCCCTCGCCTTGTACTGCTGTTGCTATCCAAGGCTGACCTTGTGCCGTATGGCTAAATACAAAGCCACCACTCCACGGAGGATTAGTAGCTTCATGAGGGTGTCCTGAATAGCTAATGGCAACCTCGACAACTTCACCTGGGTATTTAGTTTCATACAAATCAATAATGATAATGCCCTGCTGGTGACTAAAATTGACTGGTTGCTTTGCAACAGTGACATTTTCAATAGAGAAACGATTATCGAGCTTGAGTTCGACTTGCTGCGTTTTTTTCAGCACGCGAAACATGGTTTTACCTATGCCAGAAATTTTTTTCTTACTGGGCAGGACAACTAGCTGCAAATCGTAAAAAATGACATCAGTGGTTTGGGCTATCGTGGATAACGACTCACCAGTACTTGCTACTTGAGGATCTAAAGCTGCAGGCTTTGAATAACAGCCTGTTAGCGGAATGCTTAGTAACATTAGCCAACAACAGCAAAACAAGTAACGTACCCTATGCATAAAATGTAAAACCTTGTAGTTATTATTTTTTCATTATAATTACATATTTTTACACTTATAGAGTTAAAAAAAGACGAACTGCTTATTTTTTAAGTTAATTAGTTACTTTTATTTACATTTAACTAGGATCTATTGATGCTTTGCGGATTAATATTTTTTTAAACTGGGGGCGATTTAATCGTGGTGCGAGGTTGGTAAATTAGTGGTGGGCTCGATAACTTCTCCTGCGCTATTCCATTAACTTACATCCATGTAAGAATAAGTAAAACCGAGCAAAGCTACCACGTCCTGTTCACGCTTATATTGTGTATACTAAGGTTGTTTTTTCCATTTCATTTTATTATTGGTATCGCGTGATGAAATAATGGTTTCATCGCTGCTTTGGATCCCGCCCAATTTAGAGAGTCGGTCATAAAGAACAACATTACAAGTTGCCGCTAAATTCATACAACCAATAGTAGGGATATACACCACTTCGTCGCACCATTTTAAAACATCTTTAGGCACAGAGCCGTCTTCTGGACCAAATACATAAAATGCGTTCTCGGGGTGAGTAAATTCGGGCAAAGGAGTGGCACCTTCAATTAACTCAATTACCACTACTTTTGCATTTTGTGGCTTAACTGATGCTAAATCGTCGGTGGCGGTTAATGGAATGCGTTGCACCACATTTTTCGTATCCGTATGAAATTTTTGTGCATTTAAATAACGGTTGCCGGTAAAAAACACCTGCTTGGCGTCATAACAACCTGCTGCGCGTAATACTCCACCCACATTGGTTGGGCTTTTAGGGTTTATTAAACCAATACTTGCTCGTAACTTACTCACTAGTTGCAATCCTTGGTTGGCCACTCGGCAATATACAAGTCAAAATCATCTAATTTTACATCACAATCTTTTACTGTTTTATCTTTGACTGAAATGTTTAGCTCATGCATTTTAGTTTTATCGCCGTTATTCAGTAACGGATGCCACGTTGCTAAACCTCGCCCTTCATGAAGACGGCGGTAGCTACAGCTTTGGGGCATGAAAAAGATGTCTTTTAGGTTTTCTTTAGTGAGCTTAACGCACGAAGGGACTAAGGTTTGGCGGTTTTCGTATTCACTACAGCCACAGGTATTGTTATCAAGGTATTGACAAACAATGTTGGTAAATATTAGTTGCTCGCCTTCTCTTAGCTGATCGGTAGCAGTAAAGTCATCTTCGTCTTCACTGTCAATAAAGGTGTTTAAACAACACTTTCCACATCCATCACAAATGGCTTCCCATTCTTGTTGGTTCATTTCATTTAGGCTTTTACTAAGCCAAAATTGGGTATTTGCTAATTGTTGATCAAACATGGTGTTCTCGCCCCTTTTAAGAGCGCGCATTCTAACGTATTGCAGCAAAGCGCGCAAAGCCAATCCCTAATATCTGCATGGCTTCGCGCGATTTTATTACTGCTGAGATTTAACCCAACGTTTAATTTTTTCTCCAGAATAGGCATAGGTAATGCACCATCAATCAATATTTGCGTATGAAACGCTTTAATATCAAATTGCTCACCTAATTGCTGGTGGGCGTAATCTCTGAGCTCTTTAATTTTAAACTCGCCCAATTTGTACGATAATGCTTGCCCAGGCCATGCGATATAGCGCTCAACTTCAGCGATAACATCACTTTTTGCCATTGAAGAATTTGCTAGCATGTAATCAATGCCTTGTTGACGTGTCCAACCTTTGGCATGAAAACCTGTATCAAGCACTAATCGCATCGCTCTTAGCTGCTCATCGCTAAGACGCCCGTACCACATATACGGGTCAGTAAATAAGCCCAGTTCTTTGCCTAGGCTTTCTGCGTATAAAGCCCAGCCCTCGGCAAATACCGTGTAGCCGCCAAATTTACGAAAATCAGGTAAGCTTTGCACCTCTTGTTGCAGCGCAATTTGAAAGTGATGCCCCGGAGCGGCTTCATGAATAGACAGCGTTTCGAGTAAGAACTTAGGCTGTGCTTTTAAGTTGTATGTATTGATATAAAATATACCTGGGCGCGAACCATCAGGAGCAGGCCCTGCATACGACGCTCCTGCAGCCGATTGGGCACGATAGGCTTCAACCGCTTTAACAACATAAGGAGCCTTAGGCTCAATATTAAATAACTTTGGTAAGCGAGCGTCTATTTTTACTTTAATTTGTTCATAGGCGGCAATTAACTCATCGGCTGTTTTATAATAAAACTCATCTGAGTCACGTAAGTGGTTAAAAAAGGCTGATAATTCTCCTTCAAATCCTACGGTGTCTTTAACCGTTTTCATCTCACTTAAGATTCTTGCCACTTCACTTAAACCAATCTCATGAATTTCATCCGCTGATAAACTTAATGTAGTATTTTTCTTTATTTGGTAGTCGTACCACGCTTTACCATTGGGTAAATCAGCATAACCAACAGAATCGCGGGCATAAGGAATATAATCGTTAAGTAAGAAATCGCTCATTCGCTGATATGCAGGCACTAATTTATCTAAAATCAATGTTGTATACTGCGATCTTAACTGTTGCTTTTCATCAGCTGCAAAAGAGTCTGGCATGGCTTTAATGGGCGAATAAAAGAGAGAATCTTCTGCGCTTGTAACAACATGCGCTTTAAATTGCGGGAGTAATTTTTTTGCTAATGGCATAGGCAGTACCACATTGTTTTTAACGCCTTGCGCCATTGATTGTTCAACACTTGCAAGCCATTTAACGAAACCTTCGGCACGCTTAATAAATTTTTGGTAGTCGGCAACAGTATTAAAAGGCTGAGCACTTTGTCCTGAACCAAATCCAGCGAAGGTATTATGCGCACCTGACATTTGATTTATCGGTAACAAATAATTTTTATATTGCATCCCCTCAAGCTTGAGGGCTAAATCTCGGGATAACACTTCAAAATTCAGTAGCGCTTGACCGGTCAGTTGTGATTCATCAATCAGCGTTAAGCGTTGTTGATATTTTTTGTAAAATGCGGCTTTTTTATCGCGATTAAGCTTCGATATTTCAGGCAAAAATTGATCATCAAATTCATGGCGGCCATTATAAGTAGCGCTTAATGGATTAAAAGCTAATGATTCATCGTAGTACTGAGCAACGAGCACATCTAATTGCTGCTCGGCTGATAATTCGCTTATTACAGGTGAGACTGACTGATTTGTGTTTAATTGTGAGCTGGTGCTCATACAACCACTTAAGGCAAACATAACGCTACTGGCAACCAGTGCTATTTTAATAACTTTCATAAATTCCCTTGTTAGTTTTTACCCTTCAATTATGCGGTTTTAAATAGCTTAAATAAAGCAATTACGGTCAATGCTATTCGTCGCTACATTATTTACTCAATAGCGCATGGTTGCTACATTCAAGTGAATGAAAATAATTATAATGACTTAAACATGAAAAAACATTTATTGACTCTATCAATCGCATTAATGAGCTTAACCAGTGCAAGTACACTAGCCACAACCTATATATCGGCCAAAGCTTTACTAGATGTTGAAACAGGCGAACTTAAATCTAATCCGTTGATTGCGATAGATAACGGTGTTATTAGCCAAATCCAATTTAATAAAAAGCCCAAGCTTACCAATAATGATGAACTGATAAACCTACCCAAACTCACCCTGTTGCCAGGGTTAATGGACATGCACGTACATTTAACCAGCGATCCAACCGTGTCTCGTAGTGAACGTTTAGGGCAATCTGTTCCGCGAATGGCCATTAAAGCCAGCTATTTTGCTAAGCAAACCTTAGAAGCTGGATTTACTACAGTAAGGAACTTAGGTGCACAAGGCTACAGTGTTATTGCGGTGCGAGACGGTGTTAATGCCGGTGATATTATCGGCCCACGCATTTGGGCTGCAGGGCCTTCTTTGAGCATTACTGGTGGGCACTGCGATAATAATCGCTTACCTCCAGAGATGAAATATACTGCCACCGGCGTTGCTGATGGCCCATGGGCAGTACGTATTAAAGTGCGTGAAAATATAAAATATGGCGCTAATGCAATCAAACTATGCGCTACAGGTGGGGTATTTTCTAAAGGAACAAAAGTCGGCATACAGCAATACGCCTTTGAAGAAATGAAAGCCATTGTTGATGAAGCGCACATGCGTGAATTACCTGTTGCCGCTCACGCACATGGAACTAACGGTATTAAAACGGCAATAAAAGCCGGTGTAGATAGTGTTGAGCACGCTAGCTTTTTAGACGATGAAGCAATTGCGCTTGCAAAAGAGCATGGAACTTGGCTGTCTATGGATATTTATAATACCGAATATACGCTAAGCTTTGGTGAACAAAATGGCGTGGATGAAGAAAATCTAAATAAAGAACGTCTGGTATCAAAAAAACAACGCGATAGTTTTAAACGCGCGGTTGAAGCGGGTGTAAACATGGTATTTGGAACCGACGCAGCTATTTACCCGCATGGTGATAATGCCAAACAGTTTTCCCGTATGGTTGAATTTGGTATGAGTGAATTACAAGCTATTCAAGCCGCGACCATTAATAGTGCTAAATTATTAAAAGCTGATAAACAACTAGGGCAAATTAAAACTGGTTTTGCAGCTGATATTATAGCGGTAAACACTAACCCATTAAAAAACATTTCTACACTAGAGCAGATCCCATTCGTTATGAAAGCGGGTGTGGTTTACAAACAGTAAACCCAAAACGCCTCTATAATGTTGAGCTGCGCTCAACCTTAACATTTTTTTAGCAAATCTAGCTAAGCTGCTTGTTTAACCATCAATATTATATTCAAAAGATCTTTCCGCTAAACCAATTATCTACTGTAATACTCCATTGAAATTTTCAAATATGATTACTTTTAAATCACATTGAATAACAATCAAGCAAACGTACCTATTAAAGTAAAAAAATTGAACTTTTTATTTAATTTTAAAATGATAACCATTATCATTCGCGCAAATTAACAAATGCGAATGGTTATCAGTTTATGAAAAGGTTTCAATACTCTCTCCTCACTCTAGCGTGTTTAAACGCAAATTTAACAATGGCTAACGAGTCACAAGTTAATTCAGATATTGAACGAATTAGCGTTTACGAACAGCAAAACCGAGTGGTGATGAATTCAGGTTTAGCGACTAAATCAGACATGTCACTAATGGAAACCCCAGCACCGGTGGTCATTGTTGATAAAGCACTGATTGAATCACAAGGTATTGATAGCCTTCAGGACGTGATCCGTAATGTGAGTGGCCTAACTCAAGCGGGAAATAACTATGGCATTGGTGACAATTTAGTTATTCGTGGTTTGGGAGCTAATTACACTTATGACGGTATGTATGGCGGAGCAGGCTTAGGCAATACATTTAACCCTACTCGTTCTTTAACCAATGTTGAATCGATTGAAGTGTTAAAGGGTCCTGCAACTGGACTGTATGGTATGGGTAGTGCCGGTGGTGTGATCAACCTGATTGAAAAAAAACCACAGTTTAACGAGCAACATACCCTAGAAATGGATATCGGTCAGTGGGATAGTTATTCGCTTTCACTCGATAGCACCAATGCACTAACTGATGATTTAGCTTATCGGGTAATGGCCAAAACCGCCTCTAGCGATGGCTTTCGTGATTTAAAAGAGCAGCGCGATGAAATTTACTCGTCTTTAAAATATGTGCTTAATGACCAGCAATCTTTTGTATTGTCTGGGGCATATATCAAAGACGCTATCGCAGTGGATTCTATTGGCCACCCTATTCGTATTTTTAACAGTAAATCGGTTAACGGTTTAACTGCAGGAGAAGTATCAGGCGCCGATTTAGTTAATGACCCTACAGCAAGTGGGTTACAATTGAGTGAAGCACAACGAAATGAACTCGCTAACTCTTTGGCAAGCAATGATGGCTTAACACCCTTTAACTTTGGTACCAATGGCATAATATCACCGATGGCAAAGGATAACGAAGGTGAAGAGCTGCGTTTTAAATTAGCGCACAATTACTACATTAGTGATGATTTATTTTTAAATCAACAGCTACAGTACCGTAATTACACTTCTAGCTTTGCCCGCCAAACAGGTGCTTATAATTATGTGTATTGGAACCGACGCGGTGTAATTAACCAAGATCCACGCGCACCGTTAGTTGTTGATAATGTATTACACCCATTTGCGGCCAGACGCCAAGAATATCGCCAAGTAGAAGCAGATGAGAAATCATGGCAATACTTTTTAGATTTACGTTATGACTTTATGCTCGGCAATATAGAAAACGAATTACTGGTTAATGCCAACTACGAAGACCGAGATATTCGTTTTAAACAATACTCCATTTATGATGCCGATAAGGTTATTAAAAACAAAGACGGTGAAGTGATTTATCAAGGTGCACTACCGTATATTTTTGATATACGCCAGCCAAATTGGCCTGCGGATGAATTTGCTGATTATGATCCGCTTAAAACCAGTGATTACAATAAAAAAGTACAAGCATGGGGCGTAGGCCTTCAACATGTTGCTTACATTAACGATAAGATCACTACTCGTATTGGTGTTGCTCATAATCGTATTAAACAAAGTTACGAGCACTTTGGTGTTGACCCTCGTTATAGTCAAAGCCGCGCAAATCCAACGCCAGAAGCAAATACCTCAGACAGTGGTTTAACGTATAACCTAGGTGCTAATTATCAAGTAAACGCTGATATGGCTTTGTTTTTAAATCACTCTAAAGGGCGCACAGCTTACAGTGTTCTTGGCTCTGTTGCCGGTAATGAAGCCGATAGAGACGATTCCGAATCTGTGAGTAACGATTTAGGATTTCGTTTTAAAGCATTTGATGACCAATTACTGGCATCAATTGTGGTATTTGAAAGTGCGCGTACTAATTTAGAATATGCCAACCCTCTTTATGAAGCCGGCGTGTCAGCACCTGACGTAGTAGAGAGCTTTTTTGATGGCGAAGAACAGACAAAAGGTGTAGAGATTGATTTAAATGCCTATTTGAACGATCAATGGAAAGTTAATATCAACGGTGTTTATCAAGACGCCCGCGATAAAACCAACCCAAATCGTGACAGCTATAATACTCGTCAAAAAGGGGTGCCTTATGTAACAGCAAGTTCATGGGTTACTTACTCAGCAGCGCTGTTTGAATTACCGCAAGCAGTTGATTTAAGCGCAGGCTTAACATTTGTTGATAAGCGTAGTACTAACTCAAGTTCATTTGGTATTGATAATGGCTACGTACCGGCTTATACCGTATATGATGCTGCGGTTAGCTATAAAGCAGACAACTGGCATATGCAATTAAACATTAATAACCTGTTTAATAAAAAATACTATTCTAAAGCCATGTTTTTAGGCGGAATGCCAGGTGAAGAACGTAATGCAAAGCTAAGCTTTAGTTACACACTTTAATAGTTTAATAATTTAAAAAAGCACGGTATTTCAATTGAGATACCGTGTTTTTTTTATGTAAAAACTTAGGGTCTGTTGACCTTTGCGGATTAAAATTTGTTCAAACTAGGGGCGATTTAATCACGGCGCGAGGTTTGTAACCTAGTGGGCTAAGTAAAAACCGAGCAACAAAGAGTAAATCGCCCCTAGGCAGAACCCTTCGGGCAGCGCCTGTTTGGCATTGATGCTGCGTTATCGCCTATTTATGGGGAATAACCACACCACATAGGCTCTGCCTTGCCTAAATACCAAACAGACTGCTGCAAATTTAACCTTGAAAGATCAACAGACCCTAATATTAAATCGTAACAACTATACGGCCGTTTATTTCGCCTTTAAGCATGTCATCAAAAATTTCATTAATATCTTCAAGTTTTTTCTCTTCAATGATGGCTTTTACTTTGCCTTGAGCAGCAAATTCAAGACATTCTTGCAGGTCTTTTCGCGTACCTACAATAGAACCAACTACTGAAACACCATTTAATACGGTGTCAAAAATTGGCAATGGCATATCTTCAGGCGGTAAACCAACCAATACACATTTCCCCCACGGCGAACACTTTTATATGCTTGTTCAAACCCTGGTTTTGATACTGCGGTACACACAACAGCATGAGCGCCACCTACTTGCTCAAAAATAGCCTCACTGGGCACCACTTCTTTAAAATCAAGCGTAATATCAGCACCCAACTCTTTAGCTAGCGCCATTTTCTCTTTGCCAGTATCTACCGCAATAACATTAAAGCCCATTGCTTTTGCATATTGCACTGCTAAGTGCCCTAAACCACCCACACCGACAATAGCAACCCATTGACCTGGTTTAGCGCCAGACACTTTTAAAGCTTTATACGTTGTTACGCCCGCACAAAATAAGGGGGCAGCTTCAGCAAAACCTAAACCTTCCGGTATTTTGATGATGTAGTCACCATGAGCTAAACAGTATTCTGCATACCCACCGTCAATAGAGTAACCCGTATTATGTTGCGATAAACACAAGGTTTCGCGTCCATCTAAACAAAACTCACAATGGCCACATGCGCTGTATAACCATGGTACGCCTACTCTATCGCCCACTTCTAAGTGCTTAATATTACTTCCTAGTTTTTCTATTACACCAACACCTTCGTGCCCAGGTACTAATGGCATTTTCGGTTTTACCGGCCAATCGCCATGACATGCGTGTAAATCAGTGTGGCACACACCACAAGCGGCTATTTTTACTAGGACATCGTTAGGACCTACTTCTGGGATAGGCAAATCGGTGATCGCTAACTTGCCTTTATATTCTGTATTTATTGCTGCTTTCATAGTCATTCCATCGTTTATAAAAAATTTTATTATTCAACAAGGTCGTTAAATAACAATGTCATGTTGCATATCCGCAACATACCTCACTATAAATGCTTAGATATTAATCTATATCAATCATTAGTCGTAAAACGTGGCTTTTTATCCCAGCTTAAGTCTTGCCATACCTAACCAGCGTGCTAGCATAGATTTCATTTATTTTTGAAACTTGTAACAATGACATTATCAGAAAAAAACTTTGCCTTTGTAATGCATTGTGGTGAGATGGGCAGCCGCTGGGGATTTAATCGCACCATTGGACAAATGTGTGGTTTATTGATTATTACTAAAGATCCAATGACGGCAAATCAAATCGCTGATGCGCTAAGTATCTCTCGCGGTAACGTGAGTATGGGGATCAAAGAATTACAATCTTGGCAGCTGATCAAAGTAATGCATATCCCAGGAGATAGAAAAGAGTACTATGCCCCTGCAGGCGATATTTGGGATATGGCAAATCGCGTATTCGAAGAGCGCAAAAAACGTGAAGTTGAGCCAACACTGAGCTTACTCCGGGATAACTTACTAGACGAAGCAAGTAACGACGATGAAATCTACGCTCAAAAACAAATGGGCGAAATCCATAACTTACTTGAAACAGTAACTAAATGGTCGTCAGAATTACAACGTTTAACCCCTGAGCAGCTTAATAAGCTAATGAAACTAGGTTCAGGGATTGGCAAAGTCATTGACCTAAAAGATAAAATATTTAAAAAAGAAATTTAGTCGATAGGTCACTCACAAAAAAGCCGCAATTTGCGGCTTTTTAGTTATTTGCTTTATTTAAATTTTTGGATAAGCAATTCTATCTGACAAATAACCCACGCTAGTTGCAAAGTAATATGACCGATTCCAGTGCATAAATACCTTGTAGTTATCGTATGCTAAATACATCCGCCCGTTTGCATCATCAGGCATTACTAATGCAGCATCTACAGCAACATTTGGTAAATCGCTGCCGTCTGCTCGACGAACCCCTAACGCTTGCCAATCAGCGAGTGAGCGCTCTGAATCGTTCCAATATTCAAGCCATTGCTTACGAGTTTTAGTGCCGCGCTTTAAAATATACTGTTGATCAAAATCAGCAGGTAATTGAACTTGGCGACCCCAGGTTAAGTTGTCATTCCAACCCTCTTGCTTTAAGTAATTAGCAATAGAGGCAAACGCATCTTCTTTGGTTGTCCAAATATCTTTGCGGCCATCGTTGTTGTAATCTACAGCATAGGCATTAAATGAGGTTGGCATAAATTGAGTTTGCCCCATTGCACCCGCCCATGAGCCTTTAAATTTATCAAGCGTAATATGACCCGACTTTAATATATCCAGTGCGGCCCATAATTGGCGCTTATATAATGCTTCACGGCGCCCATCAAAAGCCAGTGTTACCAACGATGAAATCACGTTGTGGCCACCTTGAATAGCACCAAAATTACTCTCTAAGCCCCAAATAGCCACAATAAAGCGTGCTTGAACGCCAAAGTCTTTTGCGACCTTCTCAAGAATGTCTTGGTTTTCTTTGTACAACTTGCGCGCGCGATCAATTTTCCATTGAGGCACTCGTTTTGGTAAATATGTTTCCAGTGTTTCTTTTACTTCAGGTTGATTTTTATCTGCTGAAATCACTTTTTCTTTGTAAGATGCAGTGGCAAATGCTTGCTCAATTAACTGAGTATCGTAACCTTTCGCTATTGCCTCTTGCTTTAAATTAGTAAGGTATTGTTGAAACTCAGCTTGGGTTTTTGCCATCACCGATGAGCTTAAACAGATACCACACAATACAACTGCTAATTTTTTAATCACTATCTGCTCCATTTTGTTTTCTTAATTGACTTAGCAAGTTTTCCTCTGGGGGCGGAATTTGTAAATAATAGCCTTGGTCGCTGAGCGACTGTTTTAAAGTGTCTAAATCCGCTACGCCTAGTTGAGTTCGCTTAGCTAAATTAATGATCATCACGTACTGAGGTTGACCAAACATGGCCATTAAAGGTTCCGGAACTTTACTAAAATCATCTCTTTTTTCAATAAATAAGAAAGTATCTGCTTTTTTCTTACTTTTATATACCGCAGTTAGCATTATGGCCCTATAAAATCTTGCTTAACAGTGCTACACACTATAACATGGCAATAATAATAAGTTATAAAAATTAGAGTGAAAACTACAATAAACACCTTGTTCAGCCTAGGTTTATATAAAAATTTCACACTAACCAGACAATCCAGTTGAGCATCTATGTCGGACCAAATTTTTGAGCTAAAAGGCAACCTTTTTACCTTATCAGTTTTACATCTTTATAGTACTGATATACCCCTTTTAGCAGAACAACTGTATATAAAAATAGCCCAAGCCCCAAAGTTCTTTGAGGGTGCCCCCATTGTCGTGAATTTAATTGAAGTAAAAAATAATCCTATTGATTTTGTTCACTTAAAGTCACTCATCGAACGCATGAGTTTTAATGCTGTCGGTGTATGTAATGGTTCTGATGAGCAGCACAAACAAGCGAAAGCTGCTGGTTTATCTGTTTTAAACTATTCACAAGACGTTAAGAGTGAAGCTCCAAGAGTAGAGCCAAATACCTCGGTTGTTGAAAAAACCGTGTATTTACCAGCACAAATTATTAATGGTGCAGTTCGCTCAGGGCAACAGGTTTACGCCAAAGACCGTGATTTAGTGGTATTAGGCGCAGTAAGCCATGGTGCAGAAGTAATTGCAGATGGCAATGTACATATATATGGAACCTTACGCGGCCGTGCAATCGCCGGTGCGAAAGGACTAGAAAACGCATACATTTTTTGTAATAAATTAGAAGCAGAACTCGTTTCAATCAATGGAAATTACTGGATCAGTGACTCACTTCAAGGTGAACACTGGGGTAACGCAGTTCAAATACAACAAAAAAATGAATCTTTAGAAATTTCAGCTTTGGTTAAAGGATAAATCTCATGGCAAAAATAATTGTCGTTACCTCGGGTAAAGGGGGTGTTGGTAAAACAACATCAAGCGCAGCAATTGGTACAGGCTTGGCATTGAAAGGCTACAAGACTGTTATCATCGATTTTGATATCGGCCTGCGGAATTTAGACCTTATTATGGGTTGTGAACGTCGCGTAGTGTATGACTTTGTCAATGTGATCAATGGTGAAGCCAACCTTAACCAAGCACTTATAAAGGATAAGCGTGTAGAGAAGTTATTTTTACTTCCTGCATCGCAAACACGCGATAAAGATGCACTCACACGTGATGGCGTTGAACGTGTACTTAATGAGTTAAAAGAAGACTTTGACTACATAGTGTGTGATTCTCCTGCAGGTATAGAAGCCGGTGCTATGATGGCTATGTACTTCGCTGATGAAGCTATTGTAACTACCAACCCGGAAGTATCGTCAGTAAGAGACTCTGATCGTATATTGGGTATTTTACACAGTAAATCTAAGCGTGCCGAAGAAGGTTTAGAAAACATTAAAGAGCATTTGCTAATAACACGCTATAATCCAGATCGTGTATCAAAAGGTGAAATGCTATCTGTTGAAGATATCCAGGACATTCTAGCTATCGACTTACTAGGTGTCATTCCTGAATCTCAAGCAGTACTTAGTGCATCTAACTCAGGACAACCCGTTATTCTTGATAGCGAATCAGACGCAGGTCAAGCCTATGCTGATGCGATCAGTCGTTTATTAGGCGAGACGGTTGAATTTAGATTTTTAGATGTAGAGAAAAAGGGTTTATTCAAACGGATATTTGGAGGTTAATGTGTCTTTACTTGACTACTTCCGCTCAGAAAAGAAAAACAGTGCGTCATTAGCAAAAGAGCGATTGCAGATCATAGTCGCGCACGAACGTTCTCAGCGTGGTACACCTGATTACTTGCCGCAGTTAAAGCAAGATATACTAGATGTCATTCGTAAGTACGTAAATGTAGGCGCCGATGCAGTTCAAGTTCAGTTTGATCAAAATGAAGATGATTTAGCCGTACTCGAGCTCAATGTGACATTACCTGACGAAGAAAAGAAATAATGAAAAAGGGCGCTAAGCGCCCTTTTTCATCTGTTTTTAACTCGTCTTGTAAACTTTATTTAATTATCCCACTCTTTGAGTGTATCTTTAAGATATTCATAGCGCCAAGAATTGAGTAAATCTGGTTTTGATATATTTGCTGTTGATGATGCTGTTTGGAGATCTGCAACTCTCCAAAAACCGAGAAGTATTCTCGTCAGGTAGTATCAATATGGTGTTAAATCTTTTGTGCAATTTAATGTTTTGTAATATAAAAATCACCAGCTCATAAGACTTACTTCAGTTACGAAAAGACTGTGATTTCTCACTAAGTAAACCGTGATTTATAAAGTCATTGCTTTGCAAATAGTTCTTTGATACCGAGAAATAAAATAAACTATTAAATAATTCATATCATTTGAGATATAGCTGTAACGGTATGGTTTAAGATGAGTTATGAGGAATTCTTTTAGCAAACAATTTGGCGAAGAGACTAATGACAATAGTCGCTAAAAATCAAAATTATATGGTCTAATCAAATTAGTTGCTCTAGCTATTCAATGGTTATAACACAGTAATTTTCTTTTGTCTCAATTATGAGCCTTAAAATATCCTAAGTAGGTAAAAACCAGACCTCCTGAATATCCATCTGAAAAATACTAGTTACCGTATCTAACTAGCATTATTCTTAGATTATATTTTTGCACGTATTTTAGATGGAACATCACCAAATAAGCGCTTAAATTGTTTACTAAAATAACTTGGCTCTGAGAAACCACATTGATACGCTATTTGTGAAATCGGTAATCGCGTTTCAATAAGCAACTTACGTGCATTTTCTAAACGTATTTCGTTAATAAATTGGTTCGGCGTTTTCGCTAAATGTTTTTTGAACCGCCTTTCTAACGCACTCACAGATAAATGAGCAAGATCCGCTAAGTGTTCTATGTTGATAGGCCGTGAATAATGTTCGCGAATATAATCTACCGGCCCTTCTATTGCCCTCACATGGGACAAGGCTTTAGAGGTTTTTTGAAGGTGGCGTGTAACACCATAAGTTCCGACAATTTCTTGATCCAAATAAATTGCTTTTTTAGATGTGGAAAACCAAGCTAGTTCTCCATTTGATGTGTGGTTTAATTCAAGCCTGTCGGTGACAGTTCCCCCCAACATCACTCGCTTGTCATCGTTTACATATTGGAACGCGAGGTGTTTTGGTGAAAAATCGTAATCAGTTTTGAACGCTATTTGATCAAACGTTTTATAACCCTGATGTTCAATAAAATGTTGATTGGCAAAAAGAACCCGGCTTTCAGTGTCTTTTACCCAAAATAAAATATCAGGCAACAAATCAAATGCCGAGATTAGTTGATTGACCCCTGCTCTATCAATAATCTGTTGAATATCCAATGCTTTGGACCTCGATAATTAACTTTATACTAAATATATAAAACGCCGATTTTGTTTCATTGTCAACCGAATTTTTATTACCCCTAATGATCACCAATCTCTATTATAAATAACATGATGTTAACTAAGTTCAATAGATTACTACTGAGGTGATATTTTTGATGAATAATCCCAAAATCAGAATGGGAATGGTGGGTGGCGCTGAAGGCGCATTTATTGGTGCCATTCATCGTATTGCAGCTAGGCTCGATGGATTAATTGACCTTGTAGCAGGTTCTTTTAGCTCTAATCCTGCTCTCACAGAAAAAACAGCATCCATGCTTGGTATTGACTCCAGTAGGAGTTATGACACTTATCAGCAGATGTTTATTGAAGAAGCAAAGTTACCTGTTGATCAGCGTATTGATTTTGTAGTTATTGTTACCCCTAATCACCTACATTTCCCTATCGCTAAATTAGCCATTGAGAGCGGTTTTCACGTTTTATCAGATAAACCTGCAACATTAAACCTACATGAAGCTCTGAGCTTAAAGAAAAGTTTAGATAAGAGTGATTGTTTATACGGCTTAACCCATACCTATACCGGTTACCCAATGATCAAAGAAGCGAAATATCGCATCTCCCAAGGCGAGATAGGAGCTATTCGTAAGGTCATTGTTGAATACTCTCAAGGTTGGCTTTGTGGTACCGAAGACGAACAAGTAAAGCAAGCCCAGTGGCGCTTAGACCCACAGCAAGCTGGAATAAGCTGTTGTATCGCTGATATTGGCGTGCATGCAGCTAATTTAACCGAATATGTTAGCGGCCTTGAGATTAGCTCACTTTGTGCTGATCTGAATCACGTTGTGCCAGGGCGAACACTGGATGATGATGGCACTGTTTTGCTGCGCTTTAATAATGATAGTAAAGGTGTGCTACTCGCGAGCCAAGTCGCACTTGGCGAAGAAAATAATTTATCTCTTCGCATTTACGGTGATAAAGCAAGTTTAGAGTGGAACCAAATGGAGCCAAATAGTTTATGGTTTAAAAATCATAACGCGCCAACAATACTATTACGTGCGGGTGTTGCGCTAAAAAGTGAAGCAGCACAAAACGCGCTTCGTGCACCCACAGGCCACCCAGAAGGTTACCTTGAAGCATTTGCCAATATATACGTCAACTTTGCTAATCAAATAAACGCGAAAAAAGCAGGGAAAAAAGCAACAAATGGTGACTTTGATGTACCAGGTATAAAAGATGCGATTAGAGGCATGGCATTTATTGAAAATGCAGTAGCCGCCTCTAAAGAAGAGACTAAATGGCACACATTTAAAATTGGATAGAGAAAGTATGAAAAAAATAAAAGGCCCAGCAATATTTTTAGCGCAATTTATCAGCGATGAAGCGCCATTTAATAATTTTAAAGATATTTGCCAATGGGCGGCAGAGCTCGGTTATAAAGCAATTCAACTACCAACATCAAATACTGAGATATTCGATTTAGAAAAAGCAGCTCAAAGCCAAGAATACTGCGATGAAGTGACTAGCATTGCTAAACAAGCAGGGCTTACAATCTGCGAGTTATCAACGCATTTACAAGGACAGTTAATTGCAGTGCATTCTGCTTATGATGAAATGTTTGATAATTTTTCCCCTGAAGCGTTACGTGGTAACCCAATAAAGAGAACTGAATGGGCAATTAAACAATTAATGTTTGCTGCCAAAGCAAGTAAAAATTTAGGACTTAAAAACCATGTTACATTTTCGGGTGCGCTACTTTGGCATACCTTCTACCCTTGGCCGCAACGACCACAAGACTTAGTTGAAGAAGGCTTTAACGAGCTTGCTAAACGATGGCTACCGATACTTGATTACTTTGACGAAATGGGAGTAGATGTTTGCTATGAGTTACACCCAGGAGAAGACTTGCACGATGGTATTACATTTGAGCGCTTTTTAGCTGCAACAGGTAATCATCCAAGGGTAAATATTCTATACGATCCAAGTCATCTAGTATTGCAGCAACTTGATTACCTTGCATTTATTGATATTTACCATGAGCGAATAAAAGCTTTTCACGTCAAAGATGCAGAGTTTAATCAAAGCGGCCGCAGTGGTGTCTATGGTGGCTATCAAGATTGGCAAGATCGACCGGGCAGATTTCGCTCACTCGGTGATGGTCAAATAGATTTTAAATCAATATTCAGTAAGTTAACCCAATATGGATTTGATGGCTGGGCTGTTTTGGAATGGGAATGTTGTATTAAAGATTCTGAGCAAGGGGCTAAAGAAGGCGCACCATTTATTGAACAACACATAATTACACCTGCCAGCAAAGCGTTTGATGATTTTAGTGCAATGAATACCAATCCCCAACGTAATAAGCGGATATTGGGTATTAACTAGATAGGACTACACAATGAATAACAATAATAATCAAAGCCTCATTTTTCGCCTATGTTGTATCGCGTTAATAGTCACCTCAATGACATTCGCGATTCGTGCCGGTATTTTAGGCCAACTTGGTAAGCAATTTAGTTTAACGAGCACCCAACTTGGTTGGGTCAATGCAATGGCCTTTTTGGGTTTTCCGATAGCGACTATGCTCGGTGGTATCATCTATAACGCAATCGGGGCTAAGAAATTAGTAGCACTGGCGTTTGCTTGTCATTTACTCGGCTTGTTATTAACAATATCCGCAGATGGTTTTTGGGCCTTACTTATCTCAACTTTTTTAATTGGTTTTGCAAATGGCTCTGTTGAAGCCGGCTGTAATCCGCTTATTGCGCAAATGTATCCAAATAACAAAACAACGATGTTAAACCGATTCCATGTTTGGTTTCCCGGCGGTATCGTTATAGGCGCATTAGCTTCAAGTGCAATGACAGCATCAGGCTTCAACTGGCAATGGCAAGTCGCTTTGATATTAATTCCTACCGCTATTTATGGCGCAATGATGCTTACAGCGCAATTTCCTAAATTTGATGCACAGCAAAACTCCACCAGCAGTAACGTGAGAAACCTCGTTTCACCTTTGTATATATTTTTAATCATTTGTATGACGATAACTGCGGTAACAGAGTTTGGCACTCAGCAATGGATTGAACAGATATTAGGGTCTTCAGGCGCATCCCCAATGGTCATTTTAGCGCTTATTACTGGCCTTATGGCACTGGGTCGTTATTTTGCAGGTCCAATTGTTCATCGCTTTAGTCCATCTGGCCTGCTACTAGGCTCAGCGGTATTTTCAACAATCGGCATTTTTTTAATGAGCCAAGCTCAAGGAAGTGCAATTTATTTTGCCGCAGCGCTATTCGCCATTGGTGTCACGTATTTTTGGCCGACCATGATTGGCTGTGTTGCCGAATATACACCAAAAACTGGCGCATTAGGGATGTCATTAATTGGCGGGGCTGGCATGTTTGCAATGAGTCTGTGGAATCCAATAATAGGTTATTGGATAGATGATGCCAAACAACATGCACAAGTGAGCAATATCTCAGTAGAACAAATTGAAATCGTTGCTGGGCAAGCTGTTTTAGAGAACCTATTAATCTTTCCAATTGTACTGATTGTTGTATTTTTTGGTTTTCACTTGTTTATAACAAAACAAAAAAATTTAAAGAAATACGTTTAATAGCAATAAATAGCAAACAACATAAGGGGCAACACATGCTTAAATCAATTTCGATTATGTCACTTGCACTGCTTTTCAGTAGCACTGTAATTGCACAGACTCAAGATAATAAATTAACAAAAGAAGAACACGCCACAGGCTGGCAATTACTATTCAATGGTAAAGATATGTCTCATTGGCGTAATTTTAAAAGTGATGAACTTAGCTCAAAATGGAAAATAGACGATAGTGCAATGTTACTTACAAAAGGTGGTGGTGACATTTTAACAAAAAAAATCTATAAGAATTTTGACCTAAAACTAGATTGGAAAATTAGTGAAGTGGGTAATAGCGGCATTTTTGTTCTTGCTGATGAGCTAGGTAGTTATATTTACTCTCACGCCCCAGAAATTCAAATTATTGATAATGATCGCCATGCGGATACCGAAATAGATTCGCATTTGGCGGGCTCAATTTATGATTTACTTTCAGCACCGACTGCTGCACATAAACCGGCAATGCAATGGAATACGGTACGTATAAAAATGCTCGATAATCATTTGCAAGTTTGGCAGAACGGCGTGAGTACAGTCAGTATGGTTATAGGCAGCAGCCCTTGGAACACATTAGTACAAAACAGTAAATTTGCTACATGGTCTAACTTTGCAACCTCAAAACAAGGCCATATAGGCCTGCAAGATCATGGTGACAAAGTCTGGTTCAAAAATATAAAAATTAAGGAGCTATAACGATGAAAAAAATCAATCATAAAGTACTCGTTGTTGGCTCGGGTGCCGGCGGTGCAATGGCCGCATATACATTAACTAAGTTAGGCCACAAAGTATTGTTACTTGAAGCTGGCCGTGATTACGACCCTAAAACTGAAAGCCCGATGTTTCGCCGTAACAGTGAAGCCCCGTTAATGGGTGCAGGAAATAAAGATAAAAACTTTGGCTTTTATGATGCAACCGTTGATGGCGGCTGGCAAGTTCCTGATGAGCCATACACGAGTGCAAAAGGAAGTGATTTTTATTGGTGGCGCGCACGTATGCTTGGTGGTCGAACAAACCACTGGGGCCGTTATTCTCTGCGTTTTAGTGAGCACGACTTTAAAGCTAAGTCCCGTGATGGTCATGGTGCAGATTGGCCATTTGAATATGATGATTTAGCACCATGGTATGACAAAACAGAAGAGTTAGTGGGTATTTGTGGTACAAATACAGGCCATGATGATATGCCAGATTCAGCCCAAGGCATTTTACAGCCGCCACCTAAACCACGCGTGCCAGAGCTTTTAATTGCCGCTTCAGCAAAGAAAATGGGGATTCAGGCAGTGCCTATGCACCGTGCAGTATTAACACGCCCTAAAGATGACCGATTAGCGTGTTTTTATGCAACGCCTTGTGGCTCTGGCTGCTCTATTGGCGCTGCATTTCAAACAACCACGTCTCTACTACCAATGGCTAAAGCAACCGGTAACCTTGAAATAATAACCGATGCAATGGTTAAATCTGTAAACGTTGACGATAACGGTAAAGTTACCGGCGTTACTTATGTTGACAAAAAGTCGGTATCTGAACAGTCATTATCAGCTGATATCGTTATTCTTGCAGCGAGTGCTTGTGAGTCAGCCCGTATTCTTCTTAATTCTAAACATAAAAAACACCCAAAGGGCTTGGCAAATTCAAGTAATCAGGTAGGCCGTAACCTCATGGATTCTACCGGTGCGTGGTTAGGTGCACAAATTCCAGCGCTTAAAGGGCGCCCACGATATAATGAAGATGGGCATACAGCCAATCACTTATTTATTCCTTGGTGGGGCCACCAAGCGCAAGCCAAAAATGAACTTGATTTTCCGCGCGGCTATCACTTTGAAATTGGTGGTGGTTTTAGGCAGCCAGGCTCTGGTGTATACGGTGATAAACAAGGCTATGGCCCTGCCCTTAAGCAACAAATTCGTGATGCGTATGGGTCGTATGTTGGTTTTGCACTGCGCGGTGAAATGCTACCAAACAAAGATACCTACATGGAAATTGATGAAACCGTTAAAGATAAATGGGGTATTCCGGTTTCAAAATTCCACTTTAAATGGTCAGACCGAGAATTAAAGCAAATCGAACATGGCTTAAAAACAGCTAAGCAGCTTTTAGAAAACATGGGAGCAACCGTTGGAGAACTGCCACCTGCTGAAAAAGCGATATCTAAAGGCGGTGAAATCATTCACGAAGTGGGTACAACCCGAATGGGCAGCTCAATGAAAGACTCTGTAACTAACCAATGGGGTCAAACATGGGATTGTAATAACCTTTTTGTAATGGATGCCGGTGTATTTGCTTCAAACCCACATAAAAACTGTACGCTCACCATCATGACGTTGGCAATGCGTAACTCAACGTGGCTGGCTCAACAAATTGATAACGGAGTACTTTAATTATGCATCATCGTAACGAAAATGAATCATATAACTATGTTTCAAACATGAGCCGCCGTGAGTCATTAAAATGGCTTGGTTTATTAGCGGCAGGATCTGCGGTTGGTTTAACAGCAGGCTGCACAAAGGCATTTGAAGATGATGTAACGGTTTCTGCAAAAGAACATTGGCCTGATTTAGATATTAAGCCAGTGGCAGCAAAAGGTTATGGTCAAGATCCAAACTTAGTGATGCCACCAGAGTCGCCTTGGCCGTTAACCTTAACAAAAGATGAAATTACGTTAGTGGCTCTGTTAGCTGATTATATTGTGCCGCGTGAAGGCGATATTCCATCAGCAAGTGAGCTGCAAGTACCGGCAGTGATCAATGAATGGGTGAGTGCACCTTATGAAGGGCAACAACGAGACCGAATTAAAATATTAAATTCACTTGTTTGGATCAACGATGAATCACAGCTTCGTTTCAAAAAACAGTTTGTTGCGCTCAATGAGCAGCAGCATCGCGCAATTTTAGACGATATAGCCTATTTAAATGAAGACACCCCAGCCCAGTTTAAACGTATTGGTAAAACGTTTTTACGTTTTAAAGAGTTAGTGTTAGGCGCTTTCTTTTGCACACCACAAGGATGTAAAGACATTGGTTACTTAGGTAATGTACCTATTGCAGGTGATTACCCAGGTCCATCAACGGAAGCAAAGCAACACTTAGATAGCGTATTAAATGAACTTGGTCTAAGCCAATATGCTTATACCGACTAATTTGTAATCTGAGTCCTCTTTTTTTATAGCCCAGTCCAAGCAGGGATTTATTCCCTGCTTATATTTAGGTGTAATCTTTTGTTTAAATCCTCTCATTCCTTCTTAATTAATTCTATTGCGTGCAGTTTGCTCCTGCTTGTTATGCTCCCTTTCACAAGTAACGCTAGTTAGTTCGAGTCAGCTAAGGTAAGCGTGCAATTGTGGTCAGTTAAGGATGATTTAAAAGCTGACTTTAATGCAACCGTCACAGCACTTGCGGATATGGGCTTTGAAGGACTTGAGTTTGCTGGTGACTTTGGCCCCTATGCAGATAACCCAAGAGCATTAAAAAACAAACTAAATGATTTAAACTTAGTTGCCAGTAGTGCACATATAGGCTTTGATAAACTTTCAAACACCCAATTAATGGAGACTTTATTATTTTATAAAACACTTGGCGTGACTAATTTATTCGTGCCGTGGGATGAGCGAGCATGGGATCCCGAAGGTATAATGCCATTAGCAAAACAACTAAAAGAACTTAATGAGATTGCACAAAAATATGATATGTATATTGGTTTTTATAATCACAACAAAGAGTTTGAACAATTTAATAATGAAACTTATTGGGATGCTATTACCTGCAATACACCGAGCTCCTTACCACTGCAACTGGACATAGGTTAGGTACATTATGCGGGCAAAGAGCCTATACATTTTATAAAAAATACACAAGTAGAACCTATGTAGCACATTTAAAAGTTCGCACACATGAAAATGACCGTTTAAGCCTTATATTCGCTAAAAACAACTATCCATGGAAAAAATAATTAGGTCTCTCATAGCCGGTGGAAAAACGAAGTGGTTAGTAATAGAACAAGAATAGTTTCCAGCGGGTATTAGTCCATTACAAAGCGTTGCCAAATCAAAAGCAAACTTAGATAAAATATTAAAAACCACGCAAAACTAGGGTCTGCTTACCTTTCAAGGTTCAATTTTCAACAGTTTGTTTGGTATTTAGGCAAGGCAGCGCCTATATGGTGTGGTTATTTCCCGTAAATAGGCGATAAAGCACCATCAATGCAAAACAGGCGCTGCCCTTAGGGTTCTGCCTAGGGGCGATTTACTCTTTATTGCCTAGATGGATGTAGGTAAGAGGCTTGAGCAGGTCGCGGAAGCTTTGCTCGGTTTTTACTTATTCTTACATGGATGTAAGCCTGTCTCTTGATCACAACTTTTCTGTCTGCTGAATTGATATTAACAATTTGGCAGATTCGACCATTTCTGCTAATTTCAACCATCCCTTCCAGAGTGCTTTTACGCCAACTCGACCATTTCTTTTACTGTCATACCACCCTCCCAATTTCGCTAAACTATAGTATAGCCAATGAAGAGACGGTACTTTATCCGGCAACACATCCTTTTCAACCTTTGCCCATAGTAATTTCCACGTCATCTCTTTAACACAGGCTGTACATCTCACTTCTTTGCCTAATTCACTCCTTTGTGCCATATTTTGCAGTTGTAATAACCTGACAGCAATAAACGCTTTAATGATCGCAATTCGTAAAATATTATCACTGTGCTGCAAGCGTAAATCTTCTACTTCGGTTCCATCTGTTTTCCATGTTTTATGTAATTCCTCTGCACGCCAGCGAAGTTCATAGTATCTTACTAATTTCTGGGCATCTTCTGCTGTGTTTACGGGCTCTGTCGTATATAAAATCCAACATAATGGATTTTTCTGCGTACTTTCTTTTTCCTGACAGACAATGACATTGACGCTCAATGTCGGTGATTCTTGCCCTTGTACTCGCTTAGGCTTGGCGAGTGTTATAGGTTGATAGCTCAATGTAATTGGGGCCTGACGCGCTTTTCTTCCCGCACGTTGCGCTATATTAATAGTGTAACAACACTGACCCTGCGCTGTTTCTATTAACTGATTGAGATTGCATTGAGGCTCTATTAATTTTCTATTTTCTTTTGCTCTGACTAAAAATCGATGCCCTTCATCTTTTTGGTAAGTCATGTACTCATAAATGTCAGCTTCTCTGTCGCAGATGTTAAGTATATTTGATAATTCACCTGTACGTTTTTTTATATCCATTAATGTTTGTTGCCAGCGATAGCTTTCTTTCTCTTCGTAAGGGCGTTGCTGTTGTTGATCTTTAGTCCCTTTAACCTTTGATTTCCTAAACCAATAGTACTGGTCGAGTAAACCAATAACGTGCTCCGTATCTGCATCAATGGCTAACGTTGAATGCGCATATAGCGTTCTTGTTTTTGATGGTTTTCCTAATGTATTTGCACAGTTCACATCGCCTAATTCTTTGCAAACACTGTGTTTAAATGTCAATCCTGTCGTATCTTGGATAGCGAGAACCAAAGGCAACTGCTTTACCGCTTCACTCGTTTGTGAGAACCCTGAATCGGCGATCGCTTGAGGGGATATTTTCTCATTTCTAATGAAACGATAAGCGGCTTCATTTTGGCGGGTGTATCAGAAGCCTTAACAATTGAGCTGCCTGCATTCTCAGCCATATCACTTGCTAGTAGAGCTAATCGTCGGGTGCGTCTCGGATCTCCTAAATTAGCGTTACCAAAAATTAATTGAGCCCATTCTTCAGAAGTGTTTCTGTGCATATGATAAATCTATGAGTGATGATGATCGATTAGATCACAGACTTAACGATATTCAAAGACTTGTGTATAAGAGACAGGGATGTAAGCCAGTAGAATAACGCAGGAGCAGTTATCGGGCCCAATAGGTTACAAACCTTGCGCCGCGATCCCCCCTAGCTTGAACAAATTTTAATCCGCAAAGATAAACAGTTCCTGAACTAGTGGAACTCATTTAATATAAAAACGAGTTCCTCAGTCTATTCAAACATCCCACTCTTTGAGTGTATCTTTAAGATATTCATAGCGCCAAGAATTGAGTAAATCTGGTTTTATCTGCTGTGATTTTTGTTCATCTGTTATCTTCCAGTTCCAACTTATAAGTTGATTCACTTGCTTTTTGGAGGCCATAACGTCTTCTGGTATGTTGTGCTCTTTTGCAACCTTAGTAATGTTTTGTTTGATCTCTTTCGCTACTTTTTTGTATGTAGGAAAATCAATTAAACGCTTTAGTACTTTAGGGTGCTGTTCAGGTGGGATAGCTTTAGCTTGCTCAATACACTTTAAAATTTCAACCCCTGAACGATTCACTTCAATAGGCTCAACACCCGGAATTTGTCTAAGCGCATTTAAGCTCGATGGGCCTCGCTTAGCGATTTCAGTCATGTTGTGCTCTTTAAGAACAAAATTAAGCGCAAGATTTTTACGAATTGCTTTATTTCTTCTCCACACGGCTAATTCTCTTAGTACCGCTAATTCATGCGGCTTGAGCTGCCATGCATTTTTAATCTCTTTATAAAGCAGTTCATCTGGTGTTTGAAAAGCACGCTTGTTTGCCACTAATTCACTTTCGTTAATAACAATATCAAATAAATCGGCCGCTTTAATGCTGTCTATAATTAACTCAAAACAAGGTAGTAAGTGAAACGTATCGGCCGCAGCGTATTCAAGTTGTTTTTGAGTGAGAGGACGTTGTAACCAATTGGTACGCGATTCACTTTTATCAATGTCAATATTCAACAAGGTTTTTACCATTAAGGCAAACCCCATACAGTTACCCTCGCCTAATAGCTGAAGTGCAAACTGAGTATCAAACAATGGATAAGGAACAAAACCTGCGTATTTTTGAAAAACTTCAATATCTTCTGAAGGAGAATGAAGTACTTTTAACACGTTTGGATCTTTAAGTATCTGCCAAAAATCAAATAAGGAAAGCTCTGCAAGCGGGTCGATGAGTGCTAAATGCTCGCCATCATAAACTTGAATTAGTGCAACTTCGGGATACAAAGTACGGCGGCGCATAAACTCGGTATCAATAGCAAGAATGGGTTTGTTTTTTATTTGTTCTACAAACGTATTTAGCTCATTTTGGGTTTGGATCAATTGGTAGTGCACTGAGTCTCCTACAATAAAAAAGCCGACTAATGTCGGCTTTTTTATAGTTGCTAATCTTTTAAGGCTCTTCTGAGAATTTTACCCACGTTAGTTTTGGGTAACTCATCCTTAAACTCAACGAGTTTAGGAACCTTATAATTAGTTAAATTATCACGACAATGTTTTATTATATCTTTTTCAGTTAAAGAAGGGTCTTTTTTCACAACAAAAACTTTAACTTGTTCACCACTAATGTCATGAGGAATACCAATTGCGGCAACTTCTAATACACCTTCGTGCATCGCAACCACTTCTTCAATCTCATTTGGGAATACATTAAAGCCTGACACAATAATCATGTCTTTTTTACGGTCAACAATATAGAAGAAGCCTTCATCATCGTATGTCGCAATATCACCGGTAGCAAACCAGCCATCTTTTAAACATTCAGCGGTTGCGTCAGGACGGTTATAATAACCAAGCATTACCTGTGGGCCTTTAACCCATAACTCGCCCGGTTCACCTTTAGTCGCTTCTTCACCGTTATCAAGCATTAGCTTGATATCCGTACTTGGCGCAGGTAAGCCAATAGAGCCATTATAAGCCTCTAAATCATATGGGCTAATTGTAACTAATGGCGAACATTCTGTCAGACCATAGCCTTCCATTAATTTGCTATTAGTGACCTTCTGCCATTTTTCGGCAACTGGACGTTGAACGGCCATACCGCCACCCAATGACATTTTAAGGTGACTGAAATCAAGCTCAGAGAAACCTGGAGTATTTAATAAGCCATTAAACAGAGTATTTACACCTGTAATAGCTGTAAATTTATGCTGACTAAGCTCTTTTACAAATCCTGGCATATCACGTGGATTAGTAATTAAAACATTTAAGCCACCGTATTTCATAAATGCTAAACAGTTCGCTGTTAATGCAAATATATGATAAAGCGGAAGCGCAGTAATAACTACTTCACTACCACGGTCAAGCACTTTGTCTAAACAACCAGATACTTGCTCAAGGTTACCTACCATATTGCCATGACTTAACATAGCGCCTTTTGATACACCAGTAGTTCCACCTGTATACTGTAAAAATGCTAAGTCACTAAGGTTTACATCTGGGCGTTTGTAACCAGTTGGGTCTGCTTTTAACAAATCACAAAAGTTAATCGTGTTAGGTAATGTATAGCTTGGCACCATTTTTTTGAAATGCTTAACGACAAAATTAACTAAATGCTTTTTAAGACCCCCCATCATGTCACCCACTTGGGTAACTACAATATGTTTCACGTCGGTGTTAGGCAGCGCTTTTTCAAGAGTAACAGCAAAGTTAGCAAGTATAAAAATAGCTGATGTTTCAGAATCTTTTAACTGGTGCTCTAGCTCTCGTACTGTGTAAAGCGGGTTAACATTAACTACAACACACCCTGCACGCAAAATACCTAAAATAGCAATGGGGGTTTGCAACAAGTTAGGCATCATCACAGCGACTTTATCGCCTTTTTTTAATCCTAAATCGTTTTGGATATAGGCGGCAACGCGTTTTGTTGCTGCATCTATTTCGTTGTAAGACAATGTTTTACCCATATTTGTAAATGCAGGTAAATCTTTGTATTCATTAAAACTTTTTTCAAACACTCCGAGTAACGAGTTGTAGTGCTCAGGATCGATTGTTTCAGGCATACCTTCTGGGTAGCGCTTAAGCCAGATTTTTTCCACTCTTAGCCCCTGTTTATAATTATATTTTTATTAACCTTAATCTAAGTAAGGCACTTTCACAATTGAGCAAATACTCTAATCTAGAGATAATCCCACATTTATCGGTAATATACAATTAACATGCACTACTTTGCAGCATAAATGCGTGAATGTGTTCAAAACATAGCCCACTACTTTGCATATGGCAATGATGTCCACCAGGCACTTCTAATACTCTCAAGTTATTGTAATAATTACTATACTTATCTAAGTTTTGTTTTACAAATGGATAACCTTGATCACCTAAAATTAATTGACATGGTGCAATTAATTCTTTTATTGCACCAATACATTGCGCTTCATCAAATCGAAAACCTGAGTGATTTTTAAGCTTAGGATCTGTCGTTAACTCAAACCCACTATGTATCTGTTGTATATTTCTGTCCATCAACAACGCAATTAGTTCATCATTTAAATCCGTTGTTTTTGCACGCGCTTGAAAAATCTTCTGCTTTGAAGTGTATATCCTTGATTTTTTAGTGGTTAACCGTGCCCGGTTAAGTATGGCATTTTTTAGCTGCGAAGCGACTTCATTTGCTTGTGTGGTAACGCAGCCTATTCCTTCAATAAAAGAAACAGATTTAACATACTCGTTAAAGCAACTAGCAAATAGCCCTGCAACCATCGCCCCCATCGAATGCCCGACCAAGTGTACCCTTTTTAATTTGAGCGCGGTGATTAAGGCATAAACATCATCCACATAATCAATAAAGTAGTAATGTGCCTGAGAGCTTCGCCAAGATGATAGCCCATGCCCTGGAAAATCAATGCAATACCATGTTTGATTTGACGGTACGTCAGTAAGCATAGGTACAAAGCTAGCACTGTTATCTAACCAACCATGAAGGGCAATAACAACCTCTTCACCGTTACCAAATTGAAGGCCATGTATATCTAAGTCGTTAGCTTTGACAGAAAATGGTTGCAATGCAAACCTCTACTTTTTGTTTGGATATGGCAATAACATACAAGAGATAATACACAAATAATAGAACCGAGCTTATAGAACACATACTTAAATTCGAGATTTCATAAACATATTCATTTATTTATCTCGTCATCAGTATACAATAATAGTCGCTATTAAAATAAGTACACTTAAAGGGTACACACAATGAAAAAACAGTTCGGCTTATTAGCGCTTTTATGTACAACAACAGGAGCGTTTGCTCAAACCGCGCCTAAAAATGTTATTTATATGATTGGTGATGGCATGGGTCCTGCTTTCACAACCGCTTATCGATACTACAAAGACGACCCAACAACAAAAGAAATAGAAACCACCGTTTTCGATACCATATTAAAAGGCATGGCGCACACGTATCCAGATGACCATACCTACGTAACCGACAGCGCAGCGAGTGCAACAGCACTAAGCAGCGGTCATAAAAGTTATAATGGCGCAATTGCGGTTGATACAGCTAAAAAACCTGTTAAAACCATGCTAGAAATTGCAAAAGAGCAAGGAATGACAACAGCGTTAGTGGCGACTTCACAAATAAACCATGCGACACCAGCAAGCTTTGCCGCACATAATGAATCAAGAAGAAACTACGATGATATTGCCAATGACTACATTGACAATAAAATTGCAGGTAAATTACCGGTTGATTTAATGTTAGGCGGTGGCACTGAGTACTTTATTCGTGATGACAGAAACTTAGTTGACGAATTTAAACAAGCTGGTTATCAATACGGCGATGATATTCAAAACCTTGGTCAAATCACTCAAGTGCCTGCTATAGGTTTATATGCACCTAAAGGCTTACCATTTGCTCTTGATGAAAACCCAACAAGATTAAAGCAGTTAACTTCTAAAGCGTTTGATTTGCTTGATGGGCAAAATAATAAAGGCTTTTTTGTGATGATTGAAGGTAGCCAAATTGATTGGTGTGGCCACGCAAATGACATTGCCTGTGCAATGGCTGAAATGGATGATTTTGCTAAATCAATCGAAACGGCTAAAGCCTATGTAGATAAGAACCCAGACACTATTTTGGTGATCACGGCAGACCACTCAACAGGTGGTTTAACTATTGGTGCACATGGCCAATATAAATGGGAAACAGATATCATCAAAGGTGTTAAAGCCACTGCGGGTACATTGACCAATTTGTTAATGGAGTCAGATAACCTTAAAAAGGTATGGCAGGAAAATACGAGTATTGAGTTTACAGCTGAAAACGAAATTAAGCTTAAACAAGCCAAAGCTATGGGTGAGAAACCCCTAAACTTAGCCGTTAAAAGCATCATTAATGACTTAAGTTTTACTGGCTGGACAACGGGCGGTCACACAGCGTCTGATGTACAAGTATTTGCTTATGGCAAAAATAGCGATGACTTTGTTGGCTCTCAAAATAATACCGATATAGCTAAAAAATTGATTGGTTATATAGAGCAGTAGTCTTTGAAATTTAATAAAAAAGCCCGAATGATTCATTCGGGCTTTTTATTTGCTTATTTTCATTTTATACCAATTCGCTTATTTAAGTAATCTATTTTGAGGATTGGCATTAGCTAAGCGTATATATCAACACCAATTAAATTTTGAACTTCAGCTCTTCGCTCTAAATTAGCAAACTCAGTATAAGTCGAAATAGCTTTGCTTACTTGAGCACTGGGTTGATCGTAAATAGTTTGGCTGTATTGGGTATCTTTGCTGTTCGCTTTTGTAAACTCTTTTGCAAGTTCAAGCCCTTCTGGGCTACTTTTGACATAATCGGTATTGGTTTTTTGTGGTTTGGCTTGCTCTATTACTCGTTCAGGCTGCGCCGGAACTGCCGAAGTAGAACGCACCTTAGCAGGTATATCACCTGTAAAAAAACCTGAACTTATAGGTAGCGACACAGCGCTTCTCCAACCAACAACATAACTAAATTATGATTTAAAATCGCTTAATTTGCAAACAACCGTGTTTATTTATTCACGGCCCGGTAATTTTTTCCATGTTACCGTGTCACGCACATACTTTGGTTGTGCATCACTGGCTTGTACGCCCTTACCAGCAAGGTACTGCGCCTCTACTAGTGCCAACATATAGTGTGCATCCGGTAAGCTTATTTCAGACTGTATGGTTACATTATTAAATGCCGTTAATGAATCAGGATAACTTTTAAACCCCGTTCCTACGCCTGCAGCATCGATATTTATATCTATCAAGGTTGCATCTAACAATTCAGGTTTGAATACTCGCTCTTCGCCTTTAAGTGTCATCAATCCATCTTTTTCTTGGTACTGAGCAAAATATATTTCTCCCATACGCGCATCAATACTAGAATAAACATCTTTAGCACCAAACTGTTCTAATGCCTGCTGTGCCATGACTGCTAAAGTAGATACCCCAACTAATGGTAAATTGGTTGAATACGCAAGACCTTGGGCAATGGCTACGCTTATGCGCACGCCAGTAAAACTACCTGGGCCTTGGCCAAATCCTATTACGTCTAAATCTTTTAATTTACAACCGGCTTTTCCTAGTAGCTCATCAATAAGTGGCAGAATTTTTTGGCTATGCTGCTGCGGGCACTCTTCAAAATGATGAAACGTTTTACCCTGATAATGCAAAACAATTGATAATGCTTCTGTAGAAGCATCTAGGGCGAGAATATTACTTTTGATCATTTTTGTACTCAATTAATATGTTTTAAAAATGTATTGGCATCTTCTAAGCTTCGTGTACGGCGCATTGGCGGTAAACTCTTTAAAAATACTTGTCCATATTGGCGTGTAACTAAGCGATTATCGCAAATCACTAACACGCCTTTATCTTTGTTGTCTCTTATTAAGCGACCTACACCCTGCTTTAATGCAATCACCGCTTGGGGTAATTGAATATGAGCAAACGGGTCTTTACCTTGCATTTGGCAATCCTGCATTTTGGCTTGCAGTAAAGGATCATCAGGGGCAGCAAATGGCAGCTTGTCTATAATAACACAGCTTAAGGTGCTGCCTCGTACATCAACCCCTTCCCAAAATGACGCGGTGCCCAGCAATACCGCATTACCATGGCGAGTAAATTTTTCTAGTATAATTCGTTTAGACATTTGCCCTTGCATATAAACTGGGTAGTCCATTTGCGTCGTTAAACCCTCAGCCACTAAATGCATCATACGATAACTAGTAAATAACACAAAACAACGCCCCTTAGCCGACTTTATGAGCTCTAAAGTCAGTTTTACAATAGCATGAGGCATATTATCTTCATGCGATTGTGGTAAATAACGGGGTAAGCACAGCAACGCCTGATTGGCATAATCAAACGGACTATCCACCATCATACTTTGCTTTGGCTTTAAGCCAAGGCTTGCATTAAAGTGGCTCAGTTCATTGTCGACCGATAACGTGGCGGAGGTAAATACAAACCCCGCACCAGATTCTTTCATCATCAATGTAAATTTTGCCGATACGTTTAATGGCGTTATATTTATTGTTAAATAGCGCCTCGTGGTTTCGTACCAGTAACTAAACCCAGTTTGGGCGGTATCAAATACACGTTCTAACTGGCCTTTAAAAGCCAAAACTCGTTCAAACGGATGTTCTATTTTATCGCTGCGCTCTAAGCATAACTTTAAAACCTGATACACAAATTCTAAATCACTAATAACGCGATGTAATGCCGAGCAAATAAGCTTATTACTGAGCTTTTCGCGCCAATCGCCACGGCTACCATCTACCCCAAACTGCAACCTTAAATCAGCGACACTGGTTTCGAGTTTATTTAAACTTTTACCTAATTGCAGCATATCGGGGATTTCAGCGCGATAAATAGCGCGCAAATCGTTAATTAAATCCACCAGCTTTTTGGTGCTCATTGTTTCGCCAAAATAGTCGCTGGCAATTTCGCTTAATTGGTGAGCTTCATCAAATATGTAGGCATCCGCATTAGGCATAAGCTCTGCAAAACCTGATTCCTTTACCGCCATATCGGCAAAAAACAAATGGTGATTTATTACCACAACATCGGCATCAGCCGCTTTTAAACGCGCTTTGCGAATATAGCATTCTTGAAAGTCAGGGCACTCTTTGCCTAAGCAATTATCAGCGGTTGAGCTTACATAAGGTAGCACTTTGGCGTCTTCTTCAATACCAATGCAATCGGCAAGATCACCGCTGTGGGTCTCACTGGCAAACTTTGCAACCATAGCAAGCTGATGCATAACATCAGGGTCGTCTGTTGGTACGTGTGCCACATGCTGAGTTAGTCGATACGTACACAAATAATTGGCACGCCCTTTTAACAAGGCCGTTTTCTTAGCAGCACCTAAGGCTTTTACTAATACCGGTAAATCACGATGATAAAGCTGCTCTTGCAGTGCTTTAGAACCCGTTGAGATGATGGTTTTACCTTTAGATTTAAGAGCGGGAGCTAAATAGGCAAAGGTTTTACCTGTGCCAGTGCCTGCCTCAACAACAAGTTGAGATCGGGTTTTTAATGCATCATCAACAGCCACCGCCATATCGATTTGAGGCTGGCGTGGTGTATATCCATCTATTGATAAAGCCAAAGGCCCGGTCGCACTAAACAGCTGTTTGATAATACCAATCACTTTGTAAAAAATAATAGCGGGATTCTACGTAAGCGAAACATCAAGGGCAAGTAATTAAGTTATATAATAAGGGGGGCATTGTCCCCCTATTAATTATTATTGTGCCGTAATAGATAAGGTAACTCCGCTTGCAGAACTATAGCCCTTTAAATCTATAAACCAAGTACCTGCTTGTGGGTTATCAATATTACAAGTTTCTAAATTACCATTTTTAAATGGCCTACATTGATAAACAGATTCTGTAGATGGGCTTGCAAAATTTACATATAAATCAGCATCTCCATTGCCCCCGCTAATATTAACTGTGAATGCCGAATAGCCAGCATCAAGATTTTGTGTGTATCGGCTCCAATTGTTTGCTGCTACCGAAATATTATTTTCTACACGATTGATAGGTTCTGCTGTGTTACCTTCGTTATAGCTACCGGTTAAAGAAACATTCGTAATCGCATTCCATGCTTGAACCATGACATAATAAACGCCCGCTTGGGCATTACCTATTTCACAACTCTCATTACTTGAAGAGGTTGTACTTTTACAATCAAAGCTTGTTAAGGTAGGTGCTGAATTAAATTTTACGTATAAATCGGCATCACCAGAACCACCGGATGTAATGAAGTTTAAGTTAGTCGCGTTGTCAGGTACGTTTAATGTGAATACACGTTCCGCTTTTGCACTTTCTGTTATACCGGCAACCGTAACACCGTTTTGTAATTCGTCGCCAATTGGGGGGATCACATCGCCTGCATTTTTTGCCATTTCCGATATGAAACTAACAGCTAATTTTGCAAACTTACTAGCATGATCAGCGTCAAAATTAGTGTCATTAATGGTATGAATTAATCGATTTATATCAGCCATTTTCGACTCAAATGGCATAGATGCTGTAAACCCTTGTTGATACCAAGATGCGTGATCAGAACATCCATATCCACATTGGTCAAAACCGTAACTAACAGAAGGCAAATAAGTATCGATTAGCTGACCTAGAAACTGGTTTTGAGCATTTGTTGTGTAATCTGTCATCATCACAATATCTTCATTGCTACCGTTATTACCAGTCATATCAAACTGCACCATACCAACAACATTTTTTCCTTGTGATTTGTATGCTGAGGCAATCGCTTTTGACCCCCTCAAGCCAACTTCTTCAGCTGCAAAGCCCATTATTTGAATTGTTCTTTGCGGCTTGTAGTCATTATCAACAATTGCTCTTAGTACTTCTGATAATACAGCGATACCTGATGCATTATCATCGGCACCAGGAGAACGTCCATTTGTAGGGTTTGATTGGTTAATTGAATCTAAATGTCCACCTATGATAACAATTTCATCAGCTTTTTCTTCCCCAGGTATTGTGACTATAATCGACGACTGCGCCCAACTATGAGTAAAATATTCAACGCTGATATCGCTACGACTTGCCGCTAACTGTTGCCAATAATCTTTTAACCATTGAGATGCATCTATCCCAGTTTGAGTTGTATAGTAGCGATTGTAAAAGCTACTCATTGAATTAACAGTATTTGTTAAATTATTAGGGCTAATACGATTAATTAGTTGCTGTGTTGTTTGCGCATTATCAATATTATAATCAAAAGCTAAGGTGTTTTGGTTTTGCACAGCTGCCAACTGTTCAGTATATTGTTTTGCTTCATCTAGTGATTCATGCACTACAAAACCGCCACACCGATGGTAATTATCATGCATAAACTCACTCAGCTGTGCTACATCCGAGGTCTTAACCTTTAAAAAATTAACGGTATCTAGCTCAGTTGCATGAATAGTTAATGATTGATGTGATTTACTTACTGTTTTTTTAGTCTGCTGATAATGCTTTGCTGCAATAGGATCTATTGTCACCCATATATTTTCGTTGTCTTGTGCATACAGTGGTTGAACAATTAAGGCGCTAGCGCTAACTAACGCAATATTTAATAAACGTTTCATAAATTGATTCCTTTTAAATCGAGCTGTATTTGTAGAAAGTGATATGACTAAGATAAAAAAGGGAGCGGACGCTCCCCTAGGAATTGATTTAGTTAGCTTGAATAGTAAGCGTTACACCACTTGCATTGCGGTATCCTTGTAAATCAATGTGCCAAGTCCCTGCTTGTGGGTTATCGATAGTACAACTTTCGTTATTGCCATTTTTATATGGGCGACAAACATAAGTATTTGTATCTGATGCTGCGCCAAAGTTTACATATAAATCCGCATCGCCACTGCCACCCGCAATTGAAACATTAAGTGAGCTATAACCTGAACCTAAACTTTGCGTAAATCGAGTCCAGCCTCCAGAGCTTACAGCTACATTTTCTTCAGTTCGATTTATAGGCGTTGTACCCCCAGTATCGCCATCATAACTGCCAAGTAATGTGACTCCTGAGATTTGATTCCATGCCTCAACCATTACATAATAAGTGCCGGTTTGAACATTACCGATAGCGCAACTTTCATTACTTGTTGACGTTGTGCTATTACAGTCAAAGCTATTTAGCGTTGGCTTAGACCCAAATTTTACATACAAATCAGCATCGCCTGTTCCACCTGATGTGGTAAATGATAAGTTACCGGCATCTTGTGGAACATCAAGCGTAAAGAATATTTGTTGTTTGGCTGCACCGCTGATCCCCGTGCGTGGGATGTCATTTGAAAGCGCTTCTATTTCGGAACCTGAATCACACGAACTACCAGCACTCAAACTAGAGTTTACACCAACAGCACTTAACGCCGCTTTTACGTCCTGTGTGTCGTAGTTTAGATCACAGGCTGCGTCCATAACACCATTACCGGCGATATCCCAGTTAGTACTGGCAGTCCAATACAGTTGATTAGCACGCGCCATCACTTCAAATGCTTTTTTTGTATTCCATCCAGCAGTCGTGGCTAGGTTATAAAACGCTTTGTTGTAAACACCTGAACTGTAATGTACATCCATACCACTAGTATAATCGCTTTGTTTATCAATCGAGCGCCCATCTTGTGTTGGATTATTCATGTATCGCAAAGCACCATTACCTTTGAATATGTCTTGACCTACGAGCCAATCATTACTTCCTTTCATGTAATACTCTGCAGCCTCACCTGCCATATCAGAAAAAGCTTCATTCAGCCCGCCTGATTTGCTGTTATAGATCAGACCTGAATTTTGCTCGGTAAACCCATGGCTTACTTCATGGGCTGATACATCTAAGCTTACAAGTGGATAAAATGTATTTTGACCATCTCCAAAAGTCATTGCACTGCCATCCCAAAATGCATTTTCATAATTGTTGCTATAATGCACTCTCATTTTTAATTGAAAAGATAGTGGTGGCGTACCAATCCAATCGTTATACATGTTATAAATTACGTTGCCGAAATAATGTGCATCATTTAAAGGTGAGTAAGCACCATTAATTTCTTTAAAGGTATTCTCAGGACAGGTAAATGAATAGGCATTTGTTCCGCTCGTCCCACCATTTAAATTAATAGTTCTAACGTTACTATTTTCCATCACGCAATTACTGCCCGATTGAGTTACATTCAAACTATCAAAATCAGTGCCATAAACATATTTGCCCGTCTTCAAGTTTCCACCTGGACCAGTCGCATCAGCATGTTGGAGGTTATCGATGCTAAATAGAATATCTCCATTATTTGCATCAATAATTTGATAAGGTCTCGCAGGGTTTCGACCATAAGTTACATAAGACACCTCATAAACCAAATGAGCAGTACCTTGTTCGTCTAGCCAAATTGCTAGTTGAGATTTTTCATTATACTTTTTCAAATCAGCGGTTTTTATTGCTATATCTGATTGTTGCAACCCTTTTGTAATTGCTTTATTTTTACTTAACTTAGGAGTAACACTATTAATATCTGTAGCAAGATCATAAACAGCAGCGCCATGAGAGTGTTTTAGCTGGCCATTTTTGAATGTTAGGCTAACGGTATCTCCTATAACGGGTAAATCGTTAAAGAACTGTTGATATCGTTTGGTTATATCTCCATTTTTACTTTTAATTTCTTTTACTACGACTAATTTATTCCCTGACTCCAAGCCAATTTTTGCAGCTAGGTTAGTATCATTAGGTGATACAACACTACTTTGCGCTTTATTGATGTTATTTGACTGCTCACTAAGGTATTTTTTATTCGCAGCTACCGCTGCTGGTGCTTGTACTAGAGTAAAAGCCGCAAGGGTTGCTATTGTGATTTTTGATAAATTCACGGTTACGCTCCATTTTGTTTTGTTAATAGTATATTTATACTAACCGGCACTACCTGTTCCCGATTCAGGATCAGCGTAGGTCACAAAATGACCAAATGGAAATTAAACAAAAAATTTACAATTAAAGTATTAGCCAACAAAAATAAAGTGTTAAAAATCAATGTTAAATGATTTTTAGTTTCGTTTTAATGAATTTTAAATATTTAATTTGTAAATTTAAAGTTACAAAGTAGAGGTTGTAATTTGTAAAAAAGAAAGGCACGTAATAAGAATTACGAAAAAAGTGGAGGGCATATTTAATTATTATGCCCATGTATCGAGGTGTTTATCGTTATCATCTGTATTTTTATTATGTTCATCAGCATTTGTTGTCGATATTTTTTTTGCTTTTCTATCTCTTTCTTTTTACGCTCTTCAAGTTCAACTTGTTTTGCTCTAGCGCTTTGTTGCACCCCTGCAATATGAAAAGCACCTTTAGATTCAAGCGCTAAACGGGTAATTTGCCCTAAATAGGGGATCATTATATCCATGTGTACCTCCAGCAGGTTAGGCGTAATTTAATAAATATAAAACTGTTGATAAATAAAGCAATACTGTCAATGTTATCGGCAGCGGTAAGATATTCATTAAATTTTCTTGCCGTCATATCGATTAATACATTATTCAATATTGCTAAAATTAAGTTTTAAATGCGGGTAATAAAGCTCACAATTTTGATTAATAAATGCTGTTGGCATTACAGCATATTGACCGTGATCTTTTAAATATTCCATGTGCTTTTTGCCATCTGTAGTAAATTGATGAAATAAAGAATGATTAACCCCATCAAATTCTAGCGGTTTTATTTTAACTAAGTCGCATAGTTCCTTATTAAAAGCAGGGGTCGATTTAACCCATTCACCTTCAATAAACTGCTCCACGTAAGCATGCATTGTAAACACTTCATTCTTTAGTAACTCATCTAATTTAGGAGTGCTCAAATGGTTACGAACATCAGCTAAACCTAATCGTGCAGGAATATTACAAGCTCGGCTTAATGCTATTTGTAATGATGCCTTTGGAATACAATATGCTGCTTTATTATCCAAGCAATAATCACTACTTAGTGACTTTGCTCCATCTAAAAGTGTAAAAGGATCATATTTAATTCCATCTCTTACAAGGTAATATATTGAAACGGCCTTAGTGCGTTCGTCATTGCCTTTTACCTTTTTTAGCCAGCTATTAATTTCATTATGCTTGTGATTGAAAAAAGCATCATTTTGTAAGTACTGCTTCAAACCTGTCCCCTTAACGAATGTATTTATTGTAATTACAGATAGTTTAGCTATATTTTTTAATAGTAAAAAAGCATTTTAAAACAATAAGTTTAAAACTATATAAGTCTTTAAAGTATCTTTTAATGTTACTTATACAAAAATTAAAATACTATGTCTGCACAGGCATTTTAAATAGTCCGATTGGGCCATAAGAATTATGAAAAATATAGCAATTATTGCCTATGAGGGCTGCTGGGCTGTTAGCGTATTTTTAGCTAAAGATTTTTTTACCATTGTTTCTTTACTCGACACACATTACTCATTACCTCAAAGTTATAACGTAGAAATAATAACGACCGACGGTGCACCTATAACAAGCTCGAGTAATTCACTGGTTATTGCCGATAAGTCACTTACTGATAAGCAGTATGACTTAGTTATTATACCGCCGATAGAAGGTTCTAAATTAAAAAATATGCCACGGGGCACTGAGTTAATTGTTGAATGGTTAAAACCTAAAATAAGTAGTAATACGTCTATTCTTTGTTTAAGTAATGGCTCATATTTTTTAGCAGCAACAGGTAAATTAAATAAAACGGTGATTGCTACGCATTGGAGCTTAGTCAAGCCGCTAAGTGGATTATTTCCTGATTGCCAATTTATTAGTCATAAATCGTATTTAAGAAAGGGGAATATATATACAACGGGCTCTTTTGAAGCGGGTATTAGCGTACTTTTAAGCCTTGTTGCTCGAGACAAAGGCGATCGTTTTTCTCAGCAGTGCGCTACTCATTTACTTATTTCTGACTCTGGTAAGTTAAACCTTATTTTGCCTCAATTTAATAATCACAGAGACGAAAAAATTAACGAAGTACAAGATTGGATTCATAATTACTCAAACGGTGTAATCACTATCAATAAATTAGCAAAACAATTTAATTTTAGTGAACGCAATTTAAAAAGACGATTCTCACAAGCAACAGGTATATCAATCAACAAATATGTACAAGAAGTACGCATAGATAGAGCCAAAAAACAGTTATTAGCAACAGATAAAACCGTGAACGAAATATCAGTAGACGTAGGGTATGAAAACAGTAGTTTTTTCTCGCTTATTTAAAAAAAGCACAGGGTTAACACCTGCAAAGTGGCGTAAAAATGATTAATTAACTTTGTTTAAATAATGATTTAAGCCCAAGAGTTCAATTCCATCATCATTTTGGTTACCGTTTTATTTGTGATTTAGTTTACTCTTTATAAAGCACTTCGTTTTTTCTTTTTGTAATTCAAGTTGTAATTTTTTGGTAGCTTCACCGTTTTACACATCTGCGATATAAGACATACCTTTAGATTCATGCTACAAACCGATTACTTTATCCAAATAAGTGGGCATCATAGATATGCCTACATCCTTCAAGAACTCAGCTAATTGATGAGTAAAAATCAAACAATTCATGTAACACTAATTGAAATGGGTTATATTCTTAGTACCGGCAGTTATAAGGTATTCTTTAATTAAAGAAAATTTTCCTTGCCATGATATCGGTTAATATGTTTTTATAAATGCGAAATTTATTAAACAGATTGCAGCTAAGCGTTAACACAATAACGATTAGCCAAACAGGATATAAAAAATGCTTAATTCACTGACAGTTGTACATCACCACCATCATTCATCGGAATAACCTGTCAGGTCTTTCGCTGAGAGGTTGTTCCTAAAAGGAAACCTCTGGCGAATCAACATACCAAGATTCATTTTCGCCCTGAGGTTTCCCTCGGGGTTTTTAGTTTTTAAATTAAAGGAAAATGAGTAATGAATAATAGTAATCGTCTTCGTATCGCCATCCAAAAAGGTGGCCGCCTATCTAAAGATTGTCAAGAACTGCTTAAACAACTGGGTGTAAAACTCAATCTTCGTGAGCAGCGCCTTATAGCACACTCAACCAACATGCCTATCGACGTTTTACGTGTGCGCGATGACGATATTCCAGGCTTAGTTATGGATGGTGTATGTGATTTAGGTATTGTTGGCGAAAACGTATTAGTTGAAGTACAAGCAGAAAGAGAGCGCCAAGGTGTACCGAGTGAAGTAACAAAGCTTGCTAAACTTGACTTTGGTTACTGTCGTTTAGCACTTGCATGGCCACAAGAACTTGGTAAACAAGACAAGAGCTGGTTTGAAGGCAAACGTATAGCAACCACTTACCCAGAAATTTTAAGCCAATACCTAAAACGCGAAGGCATCAACGCCAGTACAGTAATGTTAACAGGTTCAGTGGAAGTAGCCCCACGAGCAGGACTTGCCGATGCTATTTGTGATTTAGTCTCTACAGGCGCAACACTTGAAGCAAATGGCTTAATGCAAGGTGATACTATTTTAGAGTCAAATGCCTGTTTAATCCAAAACACTCAGCTACAAGATCCTGAAAAATTAGCACTGATTAATAAACTAATGCCTCGTTTACGTGGTGTTAAGCAAGCTAAAGAAAGCAAATACATTATGCTACACGCACCAAAAAATAAGCTTGATGAAATTTGTGAAATTTTACCAGGCGCTGGTCAACCTACCTTACTTGCCCTTGCAGGTAACGATGAATATGTTGCCCTACACATAGTGAGCAGCGAAACCCTATTTTGGGAAACCATGGAGCAACTTAAAGCACTTGGTGCCAATTCTATTTTAGTTATGCCAATTGAAAAAATGATGGAGTAACAAGCCATGCTTCGTTGGAATGAGGAATCTTCACAAGTTCAAGCAGCGGCGCTTATGCGCCCTGCTGTATCAGCGAGTGAAAAAGTAGAAAGCATTTGCCAAACTATTTTGGCAAAAGTAAATGCACAAGGCGACGCCGCATTACTTGCGTTAGCGAAAGAGTTTGATAACCGAGCCGAGCCGCGTTTACGAGTTCCACTTGATGAAATTAATGCCGCTGAGAAAATGCTAAGCCCAGAGCTTAAGTATGCAATTGATACCGCTTATGCCAATGTGAAATGTTTTCACCAAGCGCAACTGCCAAAAGATATTAAGTTATCGACTCAACCAGGTGTTGACTGTGAACTGAAATATCAAGCCATCGAAGCAGTCGGTATTTATGTACCTGGCGGAAGTGCCCCTCTTCCATCATCGGTTATTATGCAAGGTGTATTGGCGCAGTTAAGCGGTGCAAAAACCGTGGTATTAACCACCCCAGTACAAGGTGATAAAGCAATTAACCCGGCTATTTTATATGCCGCTAAATTATGTGGTATCACCACAATTATTGAAAGCGGTGGTGCAGGCGCGATTGCTGCTATGGCCTATGGCACAGAGTCTGTTCCTAAAGTGAATAAGATTTTTGGCCCAGGTAACAGCTTTGTTACTATGGCAAAACAGTTAGTCGCCCAAACGATTCCAGGTATGGCGATTGATATGCCAGCAGGGCCGTCAGAAGTGTTAGTGATTGCAGATGAACGTGCAAACCCAGAGTTTATTGCTGCCGACTTACTGTCTCAAGCAGAACACGGGGCTGACTCACAAGTTATTTTATTATGTAACAGTGAAACGATTATTGAACAAACGCAAGACGCACTTACTCGTCAATTAGCTAACTTAAGTCGAAAAGACACTGCCGAGCAGGCACTGGCTAATTCGTCACTTATTCTAGTTGATTCAGTAGCCCAAGCGTTCGACGTATCAGCGCAATACGGGCCAGAGCACTTAATATTACAGCTTGGCGATGCCACTCCTTATTTAGATAAAGTAAAGAATGCAGGCTCTGTATTTGTTGGCGATTACACCCCTGAGTCAGCGGGCGATTATGCCTCAGGCACTAATCACGTGTTACCCACTTATGGTTACAGTGCAACTTATTCTAGCTTGAATTTACTTGATTTTTTCCGTACTTACACAGTACAGACCATCAGTAAACGTGGCTTAACTGAGCTTTCAAAAGCTATTTTACCCTTAGCAGATGCAGAAGGCCTAGATGCCCACGCTAATGCGGTTTCAATTCGTTTAGAGGCAATAAAAAATGAGCAATGATAGCGGCTTATTACCTGATAATATTGCAGCGCTTGCTGCGTATAGCTCAGCTAAAAGTGAGAAGTTAACCGGTACAACGTGGCTCAATGCGAACGAAAGCCCGTATGCTAAAAACCTTGAAATAACAATTGAAGACTTGAATCGTTACCCCGACCCTCAGCCTAAATTGGTTATTGACCGCTACGCTGCCTATGCTGAGCTTGAAAACGAAAATGTATTAATGACTCGCGGTGCCGATGAAGGCATTGAATTATTAGTACGTACCTACTGTGAACCGTCAAAAGACAGTATTGCACTATTTTTACCAACATATGGTATGTACAAAGTAACGGCCGATACACACAACGTCGCAATCAATGGCCTAACACAAGCGCTTTTGTTAAATGGCAGCGTGGATGAAATAGTTGCCGCTGTGGGTAGCTCAAAACTAGTGTTTATTTGTAATCCAAATAATCCAACTGGAAGCTTAACGCCGCTAGATAAAGTAAAAGCCATTGCCACTGCGCTTGCAGGTAAAGCATTAGTGATTGTTGATGAAGCCTACATAGAGTTTTGTCCAGAGCAAAGTGCAACACAACTTATAAACGAGTTTAGTAACATTGTTGTACTTCGTACACTCTCAAAAGCATTCGCACTCGCGGGTTTAAGAACAGGGTTTACTCTCGCTCAGGCCAGTGTATTAGCGCCTATTCGTAAAGTCATTGCACCGTATCCGGTATCGGGTGTGGTGGCCAGCATTGCAGCACAAGCCATTGCCCCTGATGCCATTACCTCAATGCGTCGCCAAGTAACGATTTTAAATAGCTTAAAGTTAAAGCTTATTGACTGGTTAAACGCCTCCCCTGCAGTATTAAAAATACTCACTGGTGAAGGCAACTTCGTTACTTTAAAGTTAGCTAACAAGGATTACTTTAAACAAGCGCTTAAACAAGGCTTAGTAATGCGCGCCTTCACCTTATTTAATGAAGATGATTGGCTACGTATTTCAATTGGTAATGAACAAGAATTAGAACAAGTAAAAATTTGGTTAGATGGCCTGCAATTGCCACAAACCGCAGCACAACAGGAAGTATCATGAGTAACCCCTATTTATTTATAGACCGCGATGGCACTATTATTGAAGAGCCAATCACCGATAAACAAGTCGACAGCCTTGAAAAACTAGCGTTTTTACCAGGTGTCATTCCTGCCTTATTGCAACTGCAAGCAGCAGGCTATCGCTTAGTGATGGTATCGAATCAAGATGGCTTGGGCACAGACAGCTTTCCAACTGCCGATTTCAACATTGCTCAAGACAAAATGATGGACATCTTACAAAGCCAAGGCATTAGCTTTGAGTCAGTATTAATTTGTCCACACTTTGACGAGCAAAACTGTGATTGCCGTAAACCTAAAACGGGTTTATTAACTGAACTTATGCGCTCAGGCAAAGTTGATTTAGCACGTTCATATGTAATTGGCGATCGCCAAACCGATATTGGCCTTGCGCAAAACTTATGTTGTGAAGGCATTTTGTACGATGGCAGCTGGCCTGCCATTGTTACCAAGCTAACCACAGCCAACCGCGAAGGCCGTGTGACACGCAACACTAAAGAAACACAAATAGATGTAGCGGTTAACCTTGATCAAACGAAAAATGGCAGCATAGACACTGGCCTTGGCTTTTTTGATCATATGCTTGATCAAATTCGCACGCACGCCAACATTGGTTTAAACATTAAAGCCAAAGGCGATTTACACATAGACGAGCACCACCTTGTTGAAGACATTGGTATTGCACTAGGTGTTGCGCTTAAACAAGCGCTTGGCACTAAATCGCAAATAGCGCGCTATGGTTTTGCACTGCCAATGGATGAATGTAAAGCAGAGGCACAAATTGATTTATCAGGTCGCGCTTCATTTGTATTAAACGCTAACTTTAGCCGTGAAAAAGCCGGTGATTTAGACGTACAAATGGTTGAGCACTTTTTTAAAAGCTTAAGCGATAACGCCGCGATTAGCCTTATTCTATCGGTGAGTGACGGTAACTGTCATCACCAAGTAGAAGGCTTATTTAAAGCGTTTTCACGTGCTCTTCGTATGGCAGTAGCACAAGACACCAGCCAACAAACAGCCAGCTCTAAGGGATGTTTATGATTGCCATAATTAATACCGGGTGTGCCAATATAAATTCAGTGCGTTTTGCCTTTGAACGCTTAGGGCAAACGCCAACGGTAATTACCACGCCAGAGCAGTTAAAAGGCTTTGAACGTGCAATATTACCCGGTGTTGGCCATGCATCAGTTGCCATGAAACGCCTTGTAGATAACGGCTGGCAACAAGCTATAAACGAATACCAGCGTCCACTTATGGGAATTTGTTTAGGTATGCAGTTACTGTGCGAAAGCACCGAAGAAGGTAATGTGCAGTGCTTAGGTAAAATACCAGGGCAAGTAAAAGCCCTTGATGTTGGTAGTTTAACGTCGCCGCATATGGGTTGGAATAACCTAAGCATTAATAAAGAGCATGCACTTACTAAAGGGTTAACACAAGACGAGCAAGTGTACTTTGTTCATAGCTTTGCGCACACCGTAAACGACGCAACACTTGTAAGCGGCGAATACGGCCAAACCTTTTCAGCCATAGTTGCTAAAGACAACTACGCTGGCATGCAATTTCACCCTGAGCGCAGTGCAAAAGTAGGCACCCGTTTATTACAAAATTTTGTTGATTGGCAGTTATAAACGGCCCATTAACCAACAATAAAGAGATTATTTGTGATTATTCCAGCATTAGACGTATTACAAAATCAAATTGTTCGTTTATACCAAGGTAAATACGACACCGCCCAGTTTTATCCTTTTGAGCTTGGCGCACGGTTAAAAGAATACGCCGACAGCGGCGCAGGTAAATTGCACCTTGTAGATTTAGAAGGCGCACGCGATCCAAGTAAAAAACAGTGGCAACATATTCAAGCTGCAACTAAAGCGCTTAATGTACCGTACCAAGTGGGCGGCGGTATTCGCTCAGAGCAAGACGTGAGCGATTGGCTAAAAGCCGGTGCTAACCAAGTGGTTATTGGCTCAATGGCGGTAGAAAAACGCGAGCAAGTAAAAGCCTGGATTGAACAATTTGGCGCCGAGCACTTTGTAATTGCCCTTGATGTAAATAAAACAGCCACAGGCTGGGCACCAGCTACAAACGGTTGGTTGAGCGAGTCAGAGTTTGGTTTACTTGAGCTTGTTGATTTTTATGTGAGCTTAGGTGTTATTGACTTTTTATGTACGGACATCAGTAAAGACGGCACCATGACAGGTCCATCGTTTGAATTATATGAAGATTTAACTCGTCACAACAGCACTATTAAAGTGCAAGCTTCTGGTGGCGTAAGTTCACTTGATGACATTAAAAAACTAAAAGAGCTTGGTGTGGGCGGCGTAATTTTAGGTAAGTCACTACTTGATGGCGCATTTAGTGTTGAGGAGGCGTTAGCATGCTATCAAAACGCATAATTCCGTGTTTAGATGTTAAAGACGGCCAAGTAGTAAAAGGCGTTAAATTTAAAGGCCATGAAGTTGTTGGTGATATTTTAACAATGGCAAAAGCATACAGCGATGCTGGTGCCGATGAACTGGTTTTTTACGAAATCAGCGCAAGTGTTGAAAAACGCCTACTTGATGTTAACTGGGTTGAAAACATTGCCCGCCACATTGATATTCCATTTTGTGTGGCTGGCGGTATTAAATCGGTAGCCGATGCAGCACGGGTTTTAGAGCGTGGTGCCGATAAAATAAGTATCAACAGCCCTGCTATTGCACGCCCTGAACTCATAAAAGAGCTACACGATGAATTTGGTAAGCAATGTGTTGTTGTAGGTATTGACAGCTTTTACGATGAAGTAACCGGCGAATACTTAGTGTATCAATTAACCGGCGATCCTAATGCGTCAAGCCGCACTCGTTATAAAACCGAAGAATGGGTTAAACGCGTACAAGACTTAGGTGCAGGCGAAATCGTTTTAAATTGTATGAACCAAGATGGTGTTCGCAACGGTTACGACAACGAGCAACTCAGCAAAATACGCCAGCTGTGTGATATTCCTTTAATCGCCTCAGGCGGTGCAGGTAGTATGCAAGACTTTGTTGATGTATTTCAACAAAGCGAAGTCGATGGCGCATTGGCAGCAAGCGTTTTTCACAAAAATGTGATTAACATTGGCGAATTAAAACAATATTTAACCGATAACCAAGTGGCAGCAAGATTATGCAATTAACACAACAAAACCAAACCCAAGTTGATTTTGCTAAAAGCGAAATGATCCCTGCTATTGTTCAAGATGCCCGCTCTGGCGTTATTTTAATGCAAGGCTTTATGAACAGCGAAGCGTTAAAAGTTACGCTTGAGAGCAATAAAGTGACCTTTTATTCGCGTTCTAAATCGCGTTTATGGACTAAAGGCGAATCATCAGAAAACTACTTAAATGTGGTATCGGTTCATACCGATTGTGACTACGACTCAATTTTAGTAATGGCTAACCCAGAGGGCCCAACATGCCACTTAGGCACACAAAGCTGCTTTGGCGATGATGCTAAACCAAGCTTAAGCTTTTTAGCACAATTAGAAGATGTCATTGTTGAGCGTAAAAATGATGATCCAGCTAAAAGCTACACCGCCTCACTGTTCGCAGAAGACTTAAGCCGTAGCTGTCAAAAAGTAGGTGAAGAAGGTGTAGAAGTGGCACTTGCAGCAATGAAACATGACAACAATGAACTTACCAACGAATCGGCCGATTTGTTGTATCATCTAGTTGTACTACTACAACGCCAAGGGTTAGAACTCACTGATGTAGTTGCTTGCCTACAAGGTCGTCATAAGTAAATACAACGATTACTGTGTGCGCCATTATGTGGCGCACATCGTTATAAAAAGCCATAATTTTTCTTTTTAATTCAGCCTCTCAATAGCATTTATTCTCTCCCTTAGGTATCCTTTAACTAGGGTCTGCTGACCTTTACGGATTAATATTTGTTCAAACTAGGGGGCGGTTTAATCGCGGCGCGAGGTTTGCAACCTAGTGGGCTCGATAACTGCTCCTGCGTTATTCTACTGGCTTACATCCATGTAGGCAAAATCGCCTCTAGGCAGAACCCTTCGGGCAGCGCCTGTTTGGCATTGATGCTGCGTTATCGCCTATTTATGTAGAATAACCACACCACATAAGCTCTGCCTAAACACCAAACAGACTGCTGCAAATTTAATCTCAAAAGGTCAACAGCCCCTAATTAACTTTGACTAAATTATTTATGCTTACCCGGTAACATAGAACCCAATACGCCATCTTGCTTTATTAAACCATGATAAAGTGCAGCGCTTACATGCATAAAAATAAACAGTAAAAATGCATAAGCAATTAAGCCATGTGCTTCACGAAAAAATGCATAGGTCTCAATATTTTTACTAACTAAATCAGGCAAAGTAAATATACCAAAAAAGCTCACAGAACGTTCGTCAGCACTTTGCATTAACCAGCCTGAAATTGGCATTAAAATCATAGACGCATATAAGCCCACTTGGGTTAAATGTGCCGCTAAAGCTTGTGCTTTAGGCACACTTTGGGGTAATGCAGGGCTTTTATGCATTACTTTATTAATTAATCTTATCGCCACTAATATCAGTGCTAACACGCCAAACGATTTATGTAGTTGTATAGCTTCTACTTGCCATACGGCTAAACTTTGTACCATCGATAAACCAAGAAATAACATAGAAAGTATAATTAATGCCATCGCCCAGTGAATAAGCATACTCGACGCTGAGTATTTAGTAATTGTGTTCATTGACTCGTTCCTGTGATTAATTATTTAAAAGTACTTCTTTAGCACGACGACGAAATGACTCTGCATACGCAGCGCCACGGGCACGTAAAATAGGATCGGCACTTGGCTCAATACCTGTTGGTAATACCAGCGGATCAAAGTTCATGTTTTCACATACCCCACCCTGTTGTGCTTGCAAGCGTGATATTACTAACGTACCGGCGTTAATCGTTTTGCGCGATTGTGGCCATAAAACAGTTGGGTTGTTTTCATCATCTTCTTCGGTTGCAAAGCTAAACAGCATATCGAACTTAACCGGAGACTGAGCTACTTGGTCTTTAAGTTGTAGTTGCAACGCATCTGGTGAATTATTATTAAGTGATTGGATATTTTCATCACTTAATTGTGGTTTAGCAATCCAGCGTACGGCATGCTTTTCATCATTCTCATCCATCAAATAAAACGCATTGATACTGTGGTATTGCTCAGTGGCAAAGCTACTGGTTGGCGTGTAGCTTGCTTTCCAGTTATTAAAAGCAGCACTTTCAGGGTGTGCTGCAAAAAACGCTTTAATTTTTTCTGGGCTGCGCTTTTTAGTCACCGGATCGGGTGAAAGTGCTTGTAGTTGTTTAAAAAACGCTTCTGGCGTAGCTACGGCCATAACCGGAGGCGTATTCATTGCCACCCGCCATTCTTGGTTATCATCAGCAGTTATAGAAAACGCTAAACTACGAACTGGAGCTTTTAAATCAGGTGCAGTTGGATTATTACCCGCAATAGAAAAGCGACCTACAAAAGGAGTGGCCCCTAAATCAAATACCTTCGCTTGCGAATACTTAGCAAGCTCACCCGTTGACTCAAAAGAGCCTGCTAAACAAATACCTTTTGTGTGTGCTCGGCGAAATCCCTTATGGGTTTTATCACCTTGCTGTAAATTAACAAAACGCTGTGCAGTCACTGCATCACGATTAAATGCGCCAGTAAAATACAAAATAGTCAGGGCAAATAAGCTAATAATTGCTATTAAGATGATTTTTTTACTCATGGTAGGATTTGACCTCGTATGATTATTTTTTGATGACTATGTTGGAATTTTTCACAGTTAAAATTACCCGCGAAAATAATGGCTAACCATTGCTGAGTGATGCTTTGAGTTGAAGTGTTTTTATCAAGCAATACCAACATCACTCTTACAAGACCGCTCCTAAGCAATTAATATTTCAATTTAAATTGTAAAAAGTACAGTTTGTGGTTTTAATACTACATAGCTAATATTTTAGGCGTCTGCTTTTAAAATGTTGATTATTAATTATACTTAGCCCAACATAAAGCAAGTATTAAGTTGCACTTTTGGTGCTTTCTACAAAATCATACAAATTAAAACAAAACGGTACAGCAATAATAAACTATTGAAATTACAATGTTATTTATTACCTACTACCTTACTGCTTCTTTTAAAGTAGTTATAGTTTAATAACTTACATTTCAGGTAAATTCGAAAATAAACGCAATTGGCTATTTTATAATTTTTACTGATTAAAAAATGCCAACAATTAACAACGCACTTTTTATTTAAGGTAAGCCATATGATCAAAACACGTTGTTTTACTCAATTTAATTTGATTAGTATCACGTTTCTACTTTTATTAGCCGGTTGCTCAGAAAGTGAAGTCACTACAGAAAAACAAAACGAACCGCGTGCGGTAAAACTGATAACCATAGGTGATGAGTCGCAATCAAAAACGCTCACCTACCCCGCCACTATCGACACTATAAATAGCTCAAAGCTTGCTTTTCAAGTTAGCGGAAAGTTAGAAGCGCTTAACGTTATTGCTGCACAAAACGTAAACAAAGGCGATGTAATCGCTGTATTAGAACAACGAAACTTTATTAATGAGGTCAAGTCGAGCAAAATTCAGTTTGAAACAGCCGATAATGATTACCAACGTGGTTTAAAGCTCGTTAAAGATGGGGTTATTTCACAACGTGATATAGAGCAACTAAAATCTAAAAAAGAAGTAGCCGAATCGCAATATGACTCAGCGCAAAAAGCATTATCTGACAGTAAAATTATAGCGCCTTACGATGCTATTGTTGCAGAAGTACCGGTAAAGCAGCTTGAAAACATAAGTGCTGGGCAACACGTTGTTACTTTATTTGGTAAAGGTGAAATGGAAGCGGTGGTAAATATTCCCGCGTCTATTGTGGCCACAGTTGATTCTAAGCAGAACAATGTAGCCTCAGTAATTTTACAAGATGTATCAACTGCTCCCATTCCTGCAACATTTAGACGAGCCAATTTAGAAGCCGACTCAGCGAGCCAAACCTATGAAGTACGATTTGCCTTTGCTGTACCAAATAACCTTAATATATTGCCTGGCATGAATGCCAGTCTAAAAATCACCCGTGAAAGCAGCTCAAATACAACTCGCTTACTAGTGCCAACCTTTGCTATTTTTGAACAAAACGGAGAACACTTTGTTTGGACGGTTGACGCTAAAACAATGCAAGCTTCGAAAGCTCCCGTTAAAATTGAAAATGGCATTGGCGAGCAACTCATTGTCACTGACGGTTTAAAAGCCGGGGATGTAATTATTGGTGCAGGTGCAAACTATGTGACTGAGGGTATGAAAGTACGTCCTTGGACTAAAGCATAGGAGCGCGATAATGGATTTAGCAAAATGGACAATCAATAATAAGTTAATTAGCACTATACTCATTATTTTAACCCTAGGATTTGGTTTTTCATCCTATAAAAACATGCCTCGCTTTGAAGATCCCGAATTTATAATTCGTACCGCGCAGGTGTTTGTTTCGTATTCAGGTGCAAGCCCACTAGAAGTTGCAAAAGAGGTCACTGAGCCGCTAGAACGTGCTATTCAAGAACTGCAAGAAGTTGATACTATATCGTCTACCTCATCTACGGGTTTATCTGAAATTAAAGTAGAGATTAAATCAGAGTTTTCTCCGACTAAATCTGAGTTGCAAGTTATTTGGACTAAGCTCAGAAACAAAATAAATGACACACGTCCAACATTACCGCCTGGTACTGGCACGCCACAAGTTTATGATGATTTTGGTGATGTGTATGGCTTAAGTTATTTAATTACCGCCGAAGGATACTCACCCGACGAGTTACATGCCTACGCTAAAGATTTGCAAAGTGACATTTTACAAGTAGAGGGCGTAGCCAAAGTTGCTATGACAGGCGTGCAGCAAGAAGGCATATTTGTAGAAATAGCCCGTGAAGAGTTAGCCTCTTTAGGCGTGTCTATTAATAATATTTACGGCATTTTAGATGAGCAAAACGCTGTATTGAGCGCTGGTAACACTCAAATTGGCGATCAACGTATTTTTATTGACCCTACTGGAGAAATAAACTCCGTTGATACCATTAAAAATCTATTGGTCAGTGCTAGCGGTGAAGGTAAAACAATTTATCTTAAAGATATTGCCAATGTATACCGTGGCTTCCAAAGCCCAGCAACCAAGTTAGTCCGTTATAACTCTAAACCTGCAATTTCACTTGGGGTCGCCAGTGTATTGGGGGCTAATGTGGTTAAAGTATTTGACCGCGTTGATGACAAAGTAAAACAAACTGAAAACCTCAGACCGCTTGGCATCACAGTGCATGAGTTTTACCACCAAGGTAAAGTAGTACAAGATTCAGTCGACAACTTTGTAGTGAATGTTTTAGTCGCACTGGTGATCGTAATGGTTACCCTGCTGCTATTTATGGGTTTGCGCTCAGGAATTATTATTGGCGCCGTATTACTGCTAACCATTTTTGCCACCCTTGCTACCATGGATTTTAGCGGCATACCCATGCATCGTATTTCGCTTGGTGCGCTTATTATCGCGTTAGGCATGATGGTTGATAACGCCATAGTTGTGACCGAAGGAATTTTAGTTGGTACACAAAAGGGCCGTAAAAAGTTAGAAATTGCTAGCGAAGTTGTCAAGCAAACTAAGTGGCCACTACTGGGTGGTACCTTGGTAGGCATTGTTGCTTTTGCGCCTATTGGCCTTGCTCCAGGTGATACCGCCGAATTTACCGGTCATTTATTCTGGGTAATTTTAATCTCTTTATTATACAGCTGGTTATTTGCCATTACCCTAACCCCCTTATTTTGTTATTGCTTGTTTAAAGAGCAAGATAACGATACCTCAGGCTCAGCGAAGCCAAATAAACTTATGGCACTTTATCAATCGGTAGTGGTGTCAGCACTGCATCATCGCTGGCTCAGTATTGCCGTTGTAGTTGCCACCTTTAGTGTGTCTATGTGGGGATTTCAATTTGTAAAATCAGGATTTTTTCCAGCTTCTACCACACCACAAATGGTGGTTGATTTTTGGCTACCGCAAGGTACCGATATTGAAAAAACCAAAAAAGACATGCTCAAGTTAGAGGAATTTGTAAAGCAACAAAATGGTGTTGAAGGTATCCAAACCCTTATTGGTGGTGGCGGGCTTCGCTACATGCTTATTTATGGTAGCGAGTCACCAAACAGCTCTTACGGGCAAATTTTAGCCAAAGTCGATGACTATAAAAAGCTAGATAAACTCTTACCAATCGTACAAAACTACATTGACGATAACTTTGTTGATGCTCAGGGCAAAGTATGGCGTTTTGTAATGGGCCCAGGTGGTGGCTCTAAAATAGAAGCCACATTTAAAGGCCCCGACCCAGATGTATTAAGAGAGCTAGCTGCACAAGCAAAAGGAGTATTAATTGATGATGGTGGCGCCTTGTCTATTAAAGATACATGGCGACAACGCATTAGTGTTATTGAACCACAGTACTCTGCTATTAATGCGCAGCGCGCTGGTGTAACGCGTAAAGCGGTTGCTGAAGCCTTACAGCAGAACTTTTCTGGTCAAGTGGTTGGACAGTATCGTGAAGGTGAAGAGCTCATTCCTATTATTGTTAGAGCACCACAATCGGAACGTGTCGACATAAACGATATTGGCAATATTCAGGTACAAAGCAATATCACTGGTGAAACACTGCCCCTAGCGCAAGTAACCAATGGGTTTAAAACCGTCTGGCGCGATGGCATTTTAAAACGTGAAGACCGCGAATGGACTATAAAAGCTCAAGCGGATCCTCTGCCGGGTGAACTAGCCTCAGAGTTATTTAATCGGGTAAGGCCTAAAATAGAAGCCATTGACCTTCCTCAAGGGTATCGACTTGAATGGGATGGCGAATACGGACAATCGAAAGAGTCTAACGAAATGTTGGCCTCAACTATTCCAATGGGCTTTTTAGCCATGGTGCTGATTGTTATTGTGTTATTTAACGCTTTAAAACAACCAATTATTATTTGGCTGGTTGTGCCATTAGCCTTAATTGGTGTTGTGTTTGGGCTGGTAACCACACAAATACCACTAGAGTTTATGGGTATATTAGGATTACTGTCGCTCTCTGGTTTGTTAATTAAAAATGCCATTGTATTAGTAGATCAAATGGACATGGAAATTCGCCAAGGTAAACCTGCATATAATGCCATTATCGACTCGGCAAATAGTCGGGTAAGACCGGTAATGATGGGCACACTAACCACGGTGTTAGGGGTTATTCCACTGTATTTTGATGCATTTTTCCAATCAATGTCTGTGGTTTTAGTATTCGGGTTACTGTTTGCTACCTTGCTTACATTAATCGTAATACCTGTTCTATACGCCATTTTTATGAATGTTAAACAAGACGAACAGGCAACTAATTAAACGCCAACAAAGATATGGCCATGCTTAGTAATAAGTCATGGCCTTTTTATAAGCTTTGAGCAAAATAATTCATATAATTATCACAATTAACTTTTAAAAAATATTGCATATACAACATACCTTTCAAACCTTATAGCTGCTAAAAACGCCCTCAGATACGGTTATTATTTTTCAAAATAAATATTTTAATTTTAGTATTTTATAAATTTAAATAAGCATTGAAGCGGATATTTTTTTAAGGCATTAATTATCACTTTAAGTTCTAGCTTTAAGTATTAACATAGCCGGAGTTCTATTATATGGTGAGGCTAAGAATTCATTGCATAGTAATGCATTAAGATTCATTCATTAAATTAACTATTCAAATTTATCAAATAAATAACATATCAAGTGCAGTCTATGCGTCTTCTATTTAGTCATACAAACGTTAAATGTAAAAACAGCTTTATTTCAAATCAAAATTTTAAAACTAGGCATTCTCATGTTATCAAAACGCATAATTCCTTGTTTAGATGTAAAAGACGGCTAAGTCGTTAAAGGGGTTAAATTTAAAGGCCACGAAGTGGTTGGCGATGTACTTACCCTAGCTAAAGCCTACAGCGAAGCCGGTGCTGATGAACTGGTGTTTTACGAGATCAGTGCAAGTGTTGAAAAACGCTTACTCGATGTTAATTGGGTTGAAAACATTGCCCGCCATATCGATATTCCATTTTGTGTAGCCGGTGGTATTAAATCGGTAGCCGATGCAGCTCGTGTGCTTGAACATGGCGCTGACAAAATCAGTATTAATAGCCCTGCAATTGCGCGTCCAGAGCTAATAAAAGAATTACATGATGAGTTTGGCAAGCAGTGTGTAGTTGTTGGCATTGACAGCTTTTTTGACGAAACAACCGGTGAATATCTAGTTTATCAGCTTACTGGCGATCCTAATGCGTCAAGCCGCACCCGTTATAAAACCGAAGAATGGGTTAAACGCGTACAAGACTTAGGTGCAGGCGAAATCGTTTTAAATTGTATGAACCAAGATGGTGTTCGCAACGGTTACGACAACGAACAACTCAGCAAAATACGCCAGCTGTGTGATATTCCTTTAATCGCCTCAGACGGTGCAGGCAGCATGCAAGATTTTGTTGATGTATTTCAACAAAGCCAAGTAGATGGTGCGCTCGCAGCCAGTGTTTTTCACAAAAACGTGATAAACATCGGTGAACTAAAACAATTTTTAATCGATAACCAAGTGGCAGCAAGACTATACAAGTAACCTTAGAAAACCAAACTCAAGTTGCTTTCGCTAAAAGCAAGATGATCCCTGCCATTGTTCAAGATGCCCGCTCTGGCGTAATTTTAATGCAAGGCTTTATGAACAGCGAAGCGCTTAAAGCTACACTGCGCCACTGTTCGCAGAAGACTTAAGCCGTAGCTGTCAAAAAGTAGGTGAAGAAGGTGTAAAATTGGCACTTGCGGCAATGAAACACGACAACAATGAACTTACCGACGAATCGGCCGATTTGTTGTATCACCTTGTTGTACTATTACAACGACAAGAGTTAGAGCTCACTGGTGTAGCTGCTTGCCTACAAGGTCGTCATAAGTAAATATAACGATTACTGTGTGCGCCATTATTTGGCGCACATCGTTATAAAAAGCCATAATTTTTCTTTTTTAATTCAGACTCTCAATAGCATTTACTCTCTACCTTAGGTATCCTTGGTAGCAATTACAAAAGGATAGCGCACTATGAAAACTTATATATCGCTTATACTCACGGGCCTTATTTTATCTGGCTGTAGCAGTTTAACCAGTGAACAAAAAGCCAAATTAGACAGCTTAACGCCCTGTGAAAAAATGGATGGCTTAATAACCGAATTCGATAATCGCTTTGATGCGTTAAAAGACACTAAAGTACAAAACTCATATTTAGATGTATGGACTGCAAAGTACAACGTATTTGGCGATAACTGCCAAGTGACTAGCTTTAACAATCAAACTGTGACCTATCAATGCCAAGAAAGCTACAAAGATCAACAACAAGCGGTAGCTATGCATCAACAAGCAGTTGAACTCACTCGCCAATGTTTAACTAAAACAAACAACTGGTTAGAAACACAAAAAGAATCAGAAACGTCGCTGCGTACCACCTTTGTACTTGATGATAAGTCGCCGGTTATTTCTGTTTATACCAGCAAAACGTTATCAAAAATTAAAACTTGGTCGACCTCTTTAGAAGTAGGAAAGCCCGTCGCCACTAAATAATGACGAGAGAATGTATGCGCCAAACACCCAGTAAACAATCCACTCATTTAAAAACAGACTGTATCGGTGAATGTTATAGAATGAATGGCTACTGTACTGGGTGCGGTCGCACCAGCGACGAAATATTCGACTGGATTATTTTAACTGACGAACAAAAAGAAACAATATTGGCCTCCCCTCGTGAAGACGCCAAAAAAGACTAGCTTAAATTTTTAACCGTTAAGGCGCATTACGCTGTGATGGGTCACGTTTAAAATCTTTGCTTAATTGCTTAGGATCTAACGCTTCACGTTGTTTGCTAGCACCTTCTGCCCACCAAATTAATTGATTAAAGGTGCGCGAAAAATAGCTATCCCACGCTGTTTGCTCTGCCGTATTATTTGCGTCACCACTTTCAATAAACACGTCTTGCGCTTTTGGAACATGGATCATTGCTGATACCGGCAAACAGCCCAGTTCACTTAAAAAACTGCGCATACCAACAGCGGCGCGTACGCCGCCCCATTGCCCTGCAGAGTAGGTAACGATCGCGCTGGGTTTATAGCCAAATAGAGAACTTCCAAAATGGTTTAGCAAATTAGCGAGTGCTGGACTCATCGAATGATTATATTCAGGGCTTACCATAACAAAGCCATCAAATGCTTTAATTTTTGCCGCTAAATCATCAAGCTGTTTAGGTGCCTCAGCCTGCGAATAAGCAAAGTGCGGTTTAAACACAGGGTCTAAATCATAATCGAGCGGATCAATAAGCTCTATTTCATGCTCAGAGTAATACTCAACCAAACAACGCTCACATGCTTTCGCTACCCTTTCCCCTAAACGCGCAGGCTTAGGTGGGGTACTTTTTCTAACCGAACCGAGAAAAATTAAAAATTTCATGTATCGGCACTCCTTTTTAATTGCAAAAATAAATACCTCAAAAAAGTTTGAGGTATTTACTGTACGGTTTAAGCTTTATCGAGTGCTTGGCTTACATCGGCAATAATGTCGTCAATGTTTTCAATACCCACCGATAACCGAATTAAATCGCGGCTAACGCCAGCATTGGCGAGCTCTTCATCATTTAATTGGCGGTGCGTGGTCGATGCAGGATGGCAAGCAAGCGATTTAGCATCGCCAATATTTACCAAACGTAAAATCATGTTTAGAGCATCAATAAACCGCGTACCGGCTTCAAGGCCACCGGCAATACCAAAACTTAAAATACCTGACGCTTTACCATTGGTAATTTTTTGGCTCATTTCGTTATACGGGCTTGATTTTAATCCCGCATAATTAACCCAAAGCACCTTAGGATGGCTCTCTAGGTATTCAGCAATTTTTTGCGCGTTTTCGCAGTGGCGATCCATTCTTAGCCCTAACGTTTCAAGGCCAATTAAAATATCAGAGGCGTTTTTAGGCGCAAGCGCCGCACCGGTATTTCTAAGTGGTACAACGCAGCAACGACCAATAAACGCCGCCTCAGCAAATGCATCGGTATACACTACATTATGGTACGACGGATCAGGCTCATTCATCATCGCAAAACGAGTCGCATTGGCTTTCCAGTCAAACTTGCCCGAATCAACAATCATACCGCCAATCGCGGTTCCATGGCCGTTAATGTATTTAGTGAGCGAGTGCACCACAATATCGGCACCTAACTCAAATGGACGACACAGATACGGCGTAGCCACGGTGTTATCTACAATTAAAGGCACCCCTTTAGTGTGGGCAATTTTCGCAAGGCGAGCAATATCAACAATATTCCCAGCAGGGTTACCAATTGATTCGCAAAAAACCGCACGCGTGTTTTCATCAATCGCGTTTTCAAAACCGTCAAAATCATCGGCTTTAATCATTCGCGCCTCTATACCTTGGCGCGGCAAGCTGTGGGCAAATAAGTTATAAGTGCCACCATACACTTGGCTGGTGCTTACAATATTAGTACCCACTTCACATAAACATTGAATCGCATAGGTAATCGCCGCCATACCCGAGGCCACAGCCAGTGCACCAATGCCGCCTTCCATCGCCGCAATACGCTGCTCAAGTACCGCATTGGTCGGATTCATTATGCGGGTATAAATATTACCCGGCACTTTTAAATCAAATAAATCAGCGCCATGCTGGGTATTATCAAAGGTGTACGAAGAGGTGTTATAAATTGGCACCGCCGCCGACTTAGTGGTGGCTTCAGATTCATAACCATGGTGCAACGCTAAAGACTCAAGTTTCATAATTTATTCCTTCAATATAGTTACACCTAACCTAGCATTTAATGGTTACAAAATGCACATGAAATATACTAAAGAATATTGAAGGAAATAGATTTAACGCTGTATCTAGCTAAATGTTAAAACTACCGTCGCTCATATATTCAAGAAAATGAGCCAAGCGCGCATATTACTCCTCTAAGTAATTATTAAAGACAATAAAAAACTTAGTGATAGTAATATGTTAGGTAATTTGTTAAAACTATATAAAAATAGAAAAGTGAGCGTGACATTGACAGAGATATGCGCGATGGGCGCACTATTAAATTGTTAGGCATCTTGGAGTCACCACCTTGTCAGTCGAAATAATCAAAGCTCAAATTTTTAAATTCTTATCATCAGATCATCCAGAAGTAATGGCAATAAAAGGTGAGTGGGGTGTAGGAAAAACTTTTAGTTGGAAAAAATTTCTGATTGAAGCTTGTATGGATAAAAAGGTGAAACTTGAACGTTATTCATATGTATCGTTATTCGGCATAAGTTCATTAGACTCATTCAAATATACTATTTTTGAAAATGTTGTAAAACGTGACCTAATTGGTACTGCTGCAAGCATTGATACATTTAGGGATAATACAACTAGCCTTATAGAATCTGTTGGAAGACAATCTATAAATCTATTTAAGGGCGCTCCTATTGTAAAATCATTTAGCCCAGCTATCGAAGCAATTTCCTTTTTATCATTGAACAAAACACTTATTTGTATTGATGATCTCAGAGAGAAAAGGCAAAGGACTTGATATTAAAGATGTCCTAGGCTTAGTCTCATTATTAAAAGAACAAAAAGGGTGCAAGGTAGTACTCCTTTTAAATGATGGTGAAGATGGGCTTCAAGATTATGAAAAATATCGTGAAAAAGTTATTGATATAGAGTTGGCTTTTTCACCAGTTCCAAAAGAAAGTGCAGATATTGCTTTCTCGGGTAATGCTAGCTATCACAATCGACTTAAAGAATTAACAACCAGCCTTAATATAAGAAATATAAGAATTTTAAAGAAAATAGAGAGGTTAATTGATTTATCTCTACCTTTAGTAAAAGATTTTGAACCGGAAATATTAGATCAAGTTATACACACACTTGTACTTTATTCTTGGAGCTATTTCACTTCAAATACTGATGATGGAATACCTCCACTCGATTTTATTACAAGTAAGGGATATTCATTGCTTGGGATAGGTGATGATGAAATTACAGATAAAGAAAAAGGTTGGCAAACTACCTTACAAGCGTACAACTACCAACTCACTGATGATTTAGATTTAGTTTTAGCGGAAGCCGTAAAAACAGGTTTCTTTGTTGAAAGTGAAGTGAATGAAAAAGCTAAATTAAAAAATCAACAAATCATTGCTTCAAAATCAGAAAATTCATTTTCTAACGCGTGGAGGCTATATCACGATACATTTGATAATAATGGCGATGTTGTTATTGGCGAATTATATGAAAGCTTTAAAGCAAATTGTAAATACATAACACCAACTAACTTAAATGGTACCGTAACCCTTTTTAAAGAACTTGGCGAAGAACAAAAGGCGTTGGAAATAATTGATATCTATATTGAAAACCGAAAGGATGAGGTAGAGCTGTTTGATATGGATGAAATTAATATCTTCGGTGATATTCGAGATCCAGACGTAGTTCAAAAATTTAATGCCATTTATAACCAATCAGTCCCACAAGAATCCGCAAAACAGGTTTTAGATCGTATAGCTAGTAGTAATGGTTGGAATCCTAGTGATGAAATGGTATTAGCAAATACAACTGTTAATGAGTACTACGAATTATTTAAAAACGAAGAAGGAAGGCATTTATCTTCTTTTGTTACAAAGTGCCTGAAGTTTGGTCAATTTTCTAACCCGAATGATCAACAAAAGGAAATCGCTGAACGAGCAACGAAAGCTCTTCAGAAAATAGCTTCCGAAAGTGAGATAAATAAAAGGAGAGTAAAAAAGTTTGGTGTTAGTCTTGAAAATGCCTAACACATATGAGCCTTAACTCTGTCAATAGGCATTAGTGTTCTTTTTGACCGTTTTTATAAATTGACGGTCAATTCTAAACCAATAAACAAATTCGTTTACTTCGTCTGTCGATACGGCTGTTAAGCAAGTAGCTTACGGCAAACACATATAGAGGCTCTCTTATTGCGATCTCATCGCAGCCAGGTTTTTCCCATATCCTTTTGGGGTTGCTGGGGCACTAGACATTCATCGGTTAACCTCATCATGGCACTATTCAAGGCGGCTGGTTGCATCATTATGATCCAGTTAGTTTCAGGCTCAAGTCAGGTGTAAGCGACTTTGTTTATTGTATTAATGCACGCGTACTGAGCGTCTAATCAAGACAAGTGGCTTCGGTCTGTAGGCATATAATTAGGTTAAACCTTTTTGGTTATTAACTCACCCAATTGATTGATGCTCAGCCTTATATCCAGTTAGATGTTCAGCTCACTCAGTACCGTGACTAACTCTTTAAGAATTTTGCTTCATCGAATACCGTCTCTTTTTTAAGCATATAATAAACACAGCGACCAAGCTTATGCGCAAGCGCTGACAGTGCTTTGGCTTTGCTCATTCGTTTTTGTAGTTTTTCGAGGTATTTGTTGGCGTTATGATTGTGACGCAGCAGCAATACAGCGGCTTCGGAGAACGCCCATTTTAGATGTGCATTGCCAATTTTGTTACCTTGGGTGCCATAGGTTTTGCCGGCAGACTCTGCTTTACATTTGACTAACCGACTATATGAAGCGAACTTTTGTACGCTTGAAAAACGATTGATGTCACCAATTTCATAGATAATGGTAAGTGCGAGAATGCGGCCTATACCACTAATTGTTTGCAAGATATTAAGGTGGACAGGGTTGTGTTGCTTGGCCATTTGTTCAATATAATGCTCTAAAGGCTTAAGCTCATTGTGATAGCAATCGAGTATGGCCATATTTAAATTAATAGATCGTTGCACAACGGGGTCAGGGAAGTAATAGCGCATCTTTTCTCTGTCGCAGACGTTCTTTAAATTCACGTTGTGGGCAGGTAAATTGTACTGGCTGGCGGTATTGGCGACATGGGCTTTTAAATCAGCCCCGTGGCGAACAATTTTAGTTCTTCGGCGTAATAAGTCGCGCGTAGCACGCATATCTTTGTCATACACATAAGCAAGTGGGAAGTTTCCCCCTCGGATGAGTTTGGCAATTTTATATGAATCTATTTTATCGTTTTTGGCTTTACCGCCATGAATCGCCTTCATATATAACGCATGACCGAGAATAAAGTCGATAGTGTGTTCTTTACAAAAGTCAGCGACCCAATACCAGCAATGCATGCATTCTACGCCAACCACAATGTCACCGGTATACGGTTTAAGTAGTTTTAGTAGTGCTTCTGGGTCATCTTTAATTTTCTTGTGAACAAGGATAAGTCCTTTATTATCAATGATACAGACGTAAAGTAATCGCGCGTGTAAATCGATTCCACAATAATATGGATGCATGTTATTGTAAAAGTTCATTGAGCTTTCTCCTGTAAGGTTGGTTGCCTTTTCAGCGTAGCGAATAATCGCGATGCTGGGGAGGAGGCTCAATGAGTATCAAGAAAATTAACAAGGACAAAAAACAGTTGGCTTTTGCTCCTGCGTCGCTTATTTTAGCCAACAATTTTTTGCCTGTTATTTAGGCGTTAGCTTTCATCGACCATCTATCAAGGATTCTGGTAATAAATGTTTATAAAAATAGTTAAGACGTTTTTGATCGCACTGTCTTGCATAATTACTCTAGGAGTTGTTAACGCTTATGTGTTCGTTCCTGACCTACAGCGACATGGCGAGATCGTGGCCTATCGAGGAGGCGGAAGCGCAGTTAATTATGAAAAACTAAATAAAACTGGCTGTACCGCCCTTTCAATAAAACCATCAAACATCAATTCTGTTGAAAACACACTAGAAGCCGTGGCTTCTTCCGTTGCAGCCGGAGCGAACGTAATTCATCTAAATGTTCACAGAACTCGTGATGATCAACTGGTTGTTTTTCATGACTGGACGTTAGATTGTGCTACAAACGGGTATGGGCCGGTACATAAAACATCGTTTGAGCAGTTGAAAAGTATTGATGCAGGATATGGATATACGTTTGATGATGGTGCGACTTTCCCATTTAGAGGAAAAGGTTTTAGGATTTCCAAGTTAGAGGCATTTTACGAACGGTATCCAAAGCATGAGTTTTGGTTAAACCTAAAGGATAACGACATACGTTCATTCGAAACTCTATATGAGTATCTATCTGGCAAAAAATCTAGCCATATTGTAATTACCTCTTCAAAAGGTAAAGAGTGGTTTCGAAACAAGGATTCATCTTTACGGTTAGCAAGTGTTGGTAGTGTAAAGAGTTGCGGAATAGATTATCTTTTAGTTGGATGGGCGGGATTAGTTCCTGAGTCCTGTAGGAACACCATTCTTTTTATACCTCCCTCGATGACAAAGTATTTTTGGGGCTATCCTGAACGCCTTGCATCAAGATTACAGAGCTATGGTTCGGATGTTTATCTTTGGTCTCGACATGAATCGATCACCCAATCCTACGATGACGTTGTCGCATCGGGTATTGGAGTTATCACTAGTGATCTTGATTTTATGCGTGCAACACAAGCTAACACATATGAGCCTTAACTCTGTCAATAGGCATTAGTGTTCTTTTTGACCGTTTTTATAAATTGACGGTCAATTCTAAATCAATAAACAAATTCGTTTACTTCGTCTGTCGATACGGCTGTTAAGCAAGTAGCTTACGGCAAACACATATAGAGGCTCTCTTATTGCGATCTCATCGCAGCCAGGTTTTTCCCATATCCTTTTGGGGTTGCTGGGGCACTAGACATTCATCGGTTAACCTCATCATGGCACTATTCAAGGCGGCTGGTTGCATCATTATGATCCAGTTAGTTTCAGGCTCAAGTCAGGTGTAAGCGACTTTGTTTATTGTATTAATGCACGCGTACTGAGCGTCTAATCAAGACAAGTGGCTTCGGTCTGTAGGCATATAATTAGGTTAAACCTTTTTGGTTATTAACTCACCCAATTGATTGATGCTCAGCCTTATATCCAGTTAGATGTTCAGCTCACTCAGTACCGTGACTAACTCTTTAAGAATTTTGCTTCATCGAATACCGTCTCTTTTTTAAGCATATAATAAACACAGCGACCAAGCTTATGCGCAAGCGCTGACAGTGCTTTGGCTTTGCTCATTCGTTTTTGTAGTTTTTCGAGGTATTTGTTGGCGTTATGATTGTGACGCAGCAGCAATACAGCGGCTTCGGAGAACGCCCATTTTAGATGTGCATTGCCAATTTTGTTACCTTGGGTGCCATAGGTTTTGCCGGCAGACTCTGCTTTACATTTGACTAACCGACTATATGAAGCGAACTTTTGTACGCTTGAAAAACGATTGATGTCACCAATTTCATAGATAATGGTAAGTGCGAGAATGCGGCCTATACCACTAATTGTTTGCAAGATATTAAGGTGGACAGGGTTGTGTTGCTTGGCCATTTGTTCAATATAATGCTCTAAAGGCTTAAGCTCATTGTGATAGCAATCGAGTATGGCCATATTTAAATTAATAGATCGTTGCACAACGGGGTCAGGGAAGTAATAGCGCATCTTTTCTCTGTCGCAGACGTTCTTTAAATTCACGTTGTGGGCAGGTAAATTGTACTGGCTGGCGGTATTGGCGACATGGGCTTTTAAATCAGCCCCGTGGCGAACAATTTTAGTTCTTCGGCGTAATAAGTCGCGCGTAGCACGCATATCTTTGTCATACACATAAGCAAGTGGGAAGTTTCCCCCTCGGATGAGTTTGGCAATTTTATATGAATCTATTTTATCGTTTTTGGCTTTACCGCCATGAATCGCCTTCATATATAACGCATGACCGAGAATAAAGTCGATAGTGTGTTCTTTACAAAAGTCAGCGACCCAATACCAGCAATGCATGCATTCTACGCCAACCACAATGTCACCGGTATACGGTTTAAGTAGTTTTAGTAGTGCTTCTGGGTCATCTTTAATTTTCTTGTGAACAAGGATAAGTCCTGTATTATCAATGATACAGACGTAAAGTAATCGCGCGTGTAAATCGATTCCACAATAATATGGATGCATGTTATTGTAAAAGTTCATTGAGCTTTCTCCTGTAAGGTTGGTTGCCTTTTCAGCGTAGCGAATAATCGCGATGCTGGGGAGGAGGCTCAATGAGTATCAAACGCGTCAATCAGGACGCTCGCTAGCTCGCGCTTATTACGCGGGCGTTAAGTTTCAAGGAGAAGTCATGAGTAAAAATTCGCAGCATGTAGTAAGTAACTCAAAAGGCGGATGGGATGTAAAAAAAGTGGTTCTGAACGAGCCTCAAAACACTTTGATACCCAAGCTGAAGCAATTCAGTGGGCTAAAGGTGTAGCCCAAAATCAAAAATCCGAACTATACGTTCACGGAAAAGATGGAAAGATTCGAGAAAAGAATAGCTATGGTAACGATCCCCATCCACCGAAAGGTTAGGGACGAGTTCAATGGAAAACTTTGCCAAGAATGTTTTTGTAAATTGCCCATTTGATGAAGATTATAGACAATTATTGTTGTCGGTCATTTTTTCAATCAAATACCTAGGTACATACCTAGATTATCACTAGAGCGAGCAGATTCAGCTGAATCTAGAATCGAAAAAATTGTTGGTCTAATTATTTGGAATTCATGATTTATCGAGAATTATCTCATCAGATAAAGATGAACACTTTAGAATGAATATGCCTTTTGAGCTTGGAATAGATTACGGGGCAAAAGCCTTAAAAGGTGATAAGTGGAAAAATAAGCAATTACTAGTTTTAGAAAAAGAACGGTATCGCTATCAAAAAGCCCTGTCTGATTTGTCTGGCTCAGATATAAAAAACCACGACGATGAACCTTCTAAAATTGTTAAGGTAGTTAGAGATTGGTTTGTAGCTACAGAAAATATTCGCGTTGATAGTGGTAATAAAATTTGGTCTAAATTTAATGAGTTTAATGCCTATTTATACGACCAAGCAGTTGAAATTGATGGTCATGATAATGTTGACGAACTCCAAGTAGTAGAAGTTATTAGACATATGGATGATTGGCTAGCTAAAAAATAGCAAGTCCATCAAAAGGACAAAAAACAGTTGGCTGTTTTTCGTACCTCAAACATTATAGCCAACAATTTTTTGCCTCTTATGGAGGGGTTATATTTATAAGGATATTCGATGAAAATTTACTATTTGTTCTGATGGTTTTCTTTCTTAGTGCTTGTGCGAACACAAAAAAAGGATTTTGTATTTAACGGTTCTACAGTTGAATCCACTAAGCAAGGTATTTCCAAAGTTTCTAAGCGTTTAAAAGCTAACGAGCAAGTGGAGTTTTTAATGGCTTTAATGGCTTTAATGGCTATTCAATTTTCTGATGTAAGTAGCGCAACTGAAATACTAGGAGATCATACTATGACTAATGAAATAAACTATTTTATTATCGGTAAAAAGATTGATGGCCTAAACTACTACGGTGTCTTATAACTAGCAAAAACTTCACAAACCAAAGTCAGTATATCTGCACAATAAATATAACAAGGGTTTTCAAGACGGACAAATTACAGTTGGCTTTTTGTTCGTTCCTCACTTATTTTAGCCAACAGTAACTTTCCGCTTATTGCGGCGTGATACAAGGCATGACCTTTTGAATATCGTAAAATGGATTAGTGAAAACGAGATAACGCTATTAGTAGAAGAGCAATCTGTTCTAGAGGAATTCGGTGACTATTCGATAAAGTACTATAAGCATCCAAAGGTAGGATCGAGAGTAAATGACAAGTACTTTTATATTAGGTACAAATCTAACGTTAAGTATTCGTCTGGGCCATATAAATTTCCAGATAATCCTGTACTGGAAAGTTTGTGTACAATACTAAGTAAACTAGATTTCGTATTTTGGGGCACATTTAAAACCGAAATTGCGCCACTACACTTTATGGAAAGTATGCAAAGAAAAAATAAGATCGATAAAAGCTTTCTATACATAGAAGCTGGCGAAGATGTTGTTAAATCAAGTAAATTATAAAATGCGTCACAAGGAAATTTATGAGTCAATGCCCTCGCTGTGAGCATAAAATAGATATTTTCAGCTTTTCTTTATCTGCACTCCCATTTTACTTTAAATGTGCCAGTTGCAAGACGAGATTGAAACTTATCAGCTCAAAATTATTCTGGGCTATATTTTTATTGTTTTCGGCAGTCGTGTTCACATTGATAATGTATATTCCAATTTTTAGCAAATATGGTTTAGGCGTAATATTAGCCATATTAGGCTGGTTCTTTGTTTACTATAAATCGTCACCTTACATACTCAGCAAAGATAACGTTGCACTATATGGTAGTGACTAGCTAAAAACAGCCTTGTTTTATCTCTTCCTCTAAAAGCGCAGCGTCTCTTCGCCCTCTTTGTAAATAAATCACTAAAAGACCTTATTCTACAAAGAGAAGTGAATGAGGAGCAAATGAGAAACCAAAACCACCAAACAGCTTTGTTTTATAACTTCCTCTAAAAGCGCAGCGTCTCTTCGCTCTCTTTGTAAATAAATCACTTAAAAACCTTATTACACACAGAGAAGTGAATGAGCACAAAGCACAGTAATAACGTGTACTGGCTCAGACTGAAAAAAAGTCGTTGGCTAACTTGGCTTTTGGCTATTTTTCATCATTTCTAAATAGCGTCCTTCAATGAATTTCTTTTCTTTTGTAAGGTGTTTAAGTGCGTACTGCGTTTTTTCTAGCTCTTGCTTGAGTGTGTCTAGCTCCTCACTACTTTCTGGCCCGTCAGTTTGTAACTGCAATTGCTGTAGTAGTTGGTCTTGCTCTGCAATTTGCCTTTTATATTCGTTTAAAGTGTTAAGTAACTTTGTTTGATCTGGCGTTGAGGATGTATCTGCGCTTGATGTTTTATCACTATTTTCGCTTGCGCTTTTAAGTGCTTCATAATCCGCTTGTAGCTGGTCTTTTTCTTCTTGAAGTACAGTCACTGCATCATATTGTGCATAGAGTTTTTGACGAGTAATTTTTAATTTTTCGACACTTTTATCGAGATCCCCTTTAAGCTTGCGGATTAACTGATGCGAGCGTTTTAATTTTTTATTAAGCTCATCAATTAGCTGTTGTTCTTTTTCGGTAACATGATCTTTGGTTGATGAAGTAACCTCTGTTAATTGCTGTTGTAACAGCATTTGCACATTGATTAGCTCAGCGATAGTTTTACGATTGTCGTTAACATAGCTCATGGCATTTTCAACAGACTCTCTACACATCGCTAGCGTAGCATCATCCATGCCCCCACTACTTTTAACCATACTCAACGCAAATGCCCTAAACTCTCTGAGTATCAGTAAAAGTATATAAAACCACGCGGCTAAAATAAGTAGCCCAAAATTTATAGCAATATAATGATAAACCTCTGGCGGAAATACGGCATATGGCATTATTTAGTTATCTTAAATTAAGTGTTTATTTACTAGAGTTTAGCGCTGTGAAAAAAATCTGCCATAATAACAACAACATTAAAAAAAAGTTACCTGTGTGAAAATACTTATCGTGGATGATAGCCATGCAACACTTGAAATAGTACGCCGAGGGTTGGAAAAGTTTGGCTATCGGAAGTTATTAATAGAAAAAGCCAACAATGCTAAATCAGCGTTAACGCTGATTGGTAGTTGGCACCCCGATATTGTGCTTACAGACTGGCATATGCCTGATATGTGTGGAGTTACGCTATTACGTGCAATAAAGCAAAGGCAACTTAATATAATAGTAGCAATGCTAACCACGGTTGATGAAAAGTCTCAAATTGAAGAAGCCATTAGCTTTGGCGCATCTTTTGTTCTATCAAAACCTTTTACAGATGAACAACTTCACGATAAGTTATTACCTTTGGTTCAACTTGTAGAAAATAACGAAGTCATTCCTGATGAAATTGAATTAAATGATGATTTAGCGTTGCCAAAGCTGTCGCAATTAGAACGGTTGTTTCATAAACATATAAGTCAGTCTTTAATCGTAAACACAATTCAACCGCAGGTATTCGATGAATCTAAAGTACCCTGTGTAATGGCTGTTTATGAGGATCCTAAAAGTCAAAAAGTACGCGCTATTGCCATACTTGATATTTATGCCGCCTGTGTAATGGCAAGTGGTTATAGTAGCTTGTCGGCTGAAGATATTAGTAACTCAATATTATCGGGCGTTGTAACAAATACAGCATTAAGCGCATGTAAAAAAGCATTAACGGAAACGGCTTTTGCCTTTTTAGACAAACGAACGCGCGTTAGTTTACAAATCAAAACGGTCAAAGTGATTACCACGCCTTTTCGTAAGCTCACTTTGCTGTATAAAACACCTGCTGAAAAGCGCATTGATTTTAGCTGCCAGCTTGAGGGCATGGCACAAGGTAAAATTATGCTAGTTGGCATTTAGTAAATTAAACGTAGCGTATTTACCTTTATCAAAGAAGTTTAAATTTAAAAACACCCTGCTCCTACAAAAGCGCAGCGTCTCTGCACACTCTCAGTAAATCAATCACTTAAAGACCTTATTACACAAAGCCCTATGTCAGTAAAAAGTTAAATATTAGCTCCCCCCGAACCTCGTAGCCCGTAGCCCGTAGCCCGTAGTTTAAGTTAGATTAATCGCCAAAAATGTTTAAACAAAAAAGGCGCTTCCGGTTAAGGTAAGCGCCTTTTGTTATTTTAACTGCTAATTATTTTACGATTTTCATTTCGTCTAATAAGTTTTGGGCGTTATCTACTTTATCCATTACCCACAGCATGTAGCGAGAATCTACATGAATTGAGCGGTTTAGTTCTGGGTTATAATCCCAATCACCAATAATGCTTTCGTACACACCGTCAAACAGTAAACCCACCAGCTCGGCATTGCCGTTAAGCGTTGGCGAACCTGAGTTACCGCCTGTCGTGTCTACATTTGATAAAAAGTTAACCGGAACAGTATTCATGCCACCGGTGTAATCACCATAAAGCTTCGCTTTAATTTGCTCTTGCAGCTTTTTAGGCGCATTAAATGGGTCAACATCGGTGTTTTTAGCCAATAAGCCTTCAAGTGAAGTAAACGGCGTAGCCACCAAACCATCTTGCGGAGAATAACCGCCTACCGTTCCGTAAGTTACACGTAATGTGCTGTTTGCGTCGGCGTAAACCGGTTTGTTTTGCGCTTTGTTAAAGGCAATAATTGCACTCATTAACTCTGGGCGAGCAGCTTGTAACTTACCTGCCAGGGCTTTTGACTTATCTTCCTCGGCTTTCATCACAGCAAATATAGCTTTTGCATATTGCATGAATGGGTCTTGGCTTTGGTTAAGCTGACTTAGTGTTTGTTCAAATAATGAATTACGAACAATTTCATTATCTAATCTTGATTTGGCATACATTTCATCTAACAATGCACTTTGTTTTGCTTTATCAAACCCGTTTTCTAAAGCAAAAGCTTCATCAATTTCACTAAAACGCTCTGCTTTAGGTAATGCTGCATATTGCTCTAAAAAGTGCAGTAATATTGCTTTATCTACATTGGCATCAAAGCGACGTGACATACGCTCAAGAGAAGATTTAATACGCGGTAAATCGCGTTCTTGATAACCTGATTCGCGCTCACTATTTGGCTTTTGTTTTTCAACCGCTAAGCGGTATAAACGACGTGCCGTGCTGATCATTTGTGAACGATGAACATAGCCTACCATACGGTCGCGCTCACTGTGCTCTTGCGATTGTGCTACTAATGCTGATAACTCATTAAGCACATTACCGTAGCGCTGTTTACGCTCGCTATCGCTGTTTATCCAGCTTGTAAGCTCTTGTTCAAACTGTTTTTTACGCTTAAACATGGTGCCTTTTTTGAAGCTTTCAATCATTGAACCATAGTTTTTAATGTAGTTGTTATAACCGGCTATGGTGCTTTCGTAAGCAATACGGGCTTTACTGCCATCTTCTGAGTTTTCTTCAATCAGTGACACGTATTTTGTATTGTGCATGCGCGCTTTAGGGTAACTGTCGTTAAAAACATAATCGACCTCTGCCGCAATACGGTAGCGATTAGTACGCCCTGGGTAGCCAGTTACCATAACAAAGTCGCCCTCTTGCACGCCTTTAGCACTTACACTTAAGTAAGACTCTGGCACGTACGGTACGTTATCGTCGCTGTACTCTGCTGGCTTGCCATCTTTACCTACATAGGCGCGGTAAAAACCAAAATCGCCTGTGTGGCGCGGCCACATCCAGTTATCAATATCGCCACCGTACTTACCTACGCCCATGGCTGGTGCATACGCTAAACGTACATCTTTAATTTCCAGCGATTTAATTAGGTAAAACTCTAAACCACCATGAAACGAATACACATTACAACGATAACTAGCATCAGCTTCACACTGTGCAACGAGTGCTTTTTGATTTTTTTCTAACGCATCATAGCGTGCTTTTGCGCTTAGCTCGTTAGTGCCGCTAATCACTTTATCGGTCACGTTGGTCACTGTTTCGGTTACGTAAACACGTGAACCTGGCGCAGCTGGTAAGTCTTCAGCCGGTGTTTTTGCTAAAAAGCCATTTTCTAAAATGTTATTTTCAGGCGTTGAATTATATTGCACCGAACCATAAATACAGTGATGGTTAGTTACAACTAAGCCTTTTGGCGAAACAAACGAGGCTGTACAACCGCCTAAGCTGATAACCGCATTCATTGGAAATTCGGTTAATTTTGAAATTGAATCAACACTAATTTCAAGTCCTTTGGCTTTTAAAATTGACTCAAGCTCTGGTAGTTGATGAGGTTGCCACATGCCTTCATAGGCATGGGCCGCAGAAGAAAGTGCCAGTGAACAGGTTGCTACCAACGTGGCAACAAGAGGTTTTAAACGCATTATAGAATCCCTTTTATTATTGAACCAGCAGATTACTCATTAAGTATGAGTCAGGTCAACTGCGCTGAGATAAATTGTTACAATATAGCGCTCAATAAACAAAAAAGGAGCTAAGGGTTTGTTGGCCTTTGCGGATTAAAATTTGTTCAAGCTAGTGGCGATTTAATCGCGGCGCGAGGTTTGTAACCTAGTGGGCTAAGTCAAAACCGAGCAACAAAGAGTAAATCGCTCCTAAGCAGAACCCGAAGGGCAGCGCCTGTTTGGCATTAATACTACGTTATCGCCTATTTATGGGGAATAACCACACCACATAGGCTCTGCCTTGCCTAAATGCCAAACAGACTGCTGCAAATTTAACCTTGAAAGGTCAACAGACCCTAAGCTCCTTTTCAAACAAAACGATAAACGATGTTAGTCGTCTTTTTTCACATCATTTGGATGCACTACACCCATCCATGCTTTAAACAGTGCTTTTTGCTCAGCAGTGGCATTTTTATCAACGACTACTTTTTTTGGTTTGTCGAAATCTTCAGACAACACAAGCTCAGTCGACATCAAAGCATCACGGCGAATAAAATCAACAGTTACCTTGTCCCCTGCTTTAAAGGTTTCTAGGCTGGCGGTTAAGTTTTTCCCTACATGCTTCTTGTTAATAGCGACGAGTTTATCGTCGGTAGTTAAGCCACCTTGCCATGCAGCACCATCGCGGCGTACATGGGTTAAGGTGAGCAATTCACCGGTATTTTTAGTAAACGCATCTAAACTTGGTGTAGCTTTGGCTTTTTCGGGTAATTCAAAGCTTAAACCAACTTTTGCCAGTAATTCATCAAAATCTAGGCTGGCTGGTGTGCTAACATTTTCTTGCCACCAAGCGCTGTAATCACGTCCTGATAGTTGCTTTAAAATAGCTAATACGTCTTGCTCAGTAAAACCCGCTGGTAGCTTATGTTGCTTATAAAGTTCGTTGTGTACGTCTTTATAGCTTATTTTACCTTGGCTTTTTTCAAGTAGGTCTATATCTAACGCCATCGACAATAACGAGCCTTCAAGATAAATATTAGTGCCGTAATTACGTGCATGATCGCCACCTTGATTTATCCATTTATCAAAGCTGGTTTCACTTGCACTTTGCACTTCACGACCAGGGGTAGTGAGGTAGCGATTAATGGTTTTACTAAAGTTCTTAAAAAATTCATCGGTGGTTTGAATACCCGAACGCACTAATAAATGATCTTCAAAATAGCTGGTAGACCCTTCAGCAATCCACAGCAATTTTGAATAATTAATATTAGTGTAGTCATATGGCGCAAGCCCTTTAGGGCGGTACGCTTTTACATTCCAAGTATGAATAAATTCATGTGCCGCTGTGCTTATAAAAGCTAAGTAATCTTCACGTTTAGCAAAACGATCCCGTGGGCGTTGAATAATAGTTGAATTTAAGTGTTCAGTTGCGCCGCCCGCGCCCGATGTAGCATGTACCATAAATACATAACGCTCATACGGGTAGCTATCCCAAATTACATTGCCCGTTGCTACTAGCTTTTTTAAATCAGTTAGCATCAGCTCTATGTCGTAATTACCTTCGCCCCACACCACTAGTTCGTACTCACGGCCATCAACTTCAAAAGTACGCAGTTCGTTAACACCTGTTTCTATTGGTGAATCAACAAGCACGTCGTAGTCGCTGGCTTTAAAGCTGTGTTTGTTTTTATAGTTTTCCATACCCGACACAGAGCGCCATGCTTTAGGTACGTTTAATTCAACCGTAACGGGCTCTTGGCGAAATGATTCGCTAAACATAAAAAAGCCAGATGCGTCAACAAACGCGTGGCTGTCGTCAATATGGCGAGCGCGCTTACCTAGTTCATTGGCATACACTTGGTAATCAACATTGACTTGAGTTGGCTCGTTTAAATGAACACGCCATGTGCTGTGGTCTATTTTTTCCCACTTTAATGCATTACCATCATCGTCGCTGGCTTTAAAATAGCGAACGCCATTGGCTAGGTTTAAAATTTCATAGCGACCAGTACGCCATGCTGGCAGTTTTACATCTAAATATGACTGCGCCGTTTTTGGAAATTCTACATTTACATCACCTAAATGATGTTCTGGTTGGGAGATGTTTAAAGCGTAATTAACGTCGGCAATTACCGGTGCTGAACAGGCAGCTAAAATTGATAAGGCAAGTAGCTTTTTCATGAAGGCTCTTTTTGTATAACGTATTGTTGTTCCAAGATTAACAAGACCCTTTTTAAAAGTGAATTAAAAGCGATAAATGCACCTATATTTAAGATCGCTCGTATTTTGTTATTAAAAACATTAAGTTTTTGATCTCATACCTACTATTAATATGTTTTTGTTGTAAACTAAAACAATAAAGGTATTAAGATAATGGTGTGTAGGTGTCTAGGAGCTCCAATACGGTGGAACAAAAACTAAAACAAGCAATCGACAGTAGAAAAGTAGTAGAAAGTGCTCGCCAACATCAAGTGAGTACGCTTTCTAATTTCGCAGCTAAGTTATCTTTAAGCTGTAAGGGACTTGATACTGAGCTTGATAACCGCCTAGCTAAGTTTCGAAGCGCATTAAACAAAGGAATGGGTTATGAAGACTTTGCTCCTTTGGTGGATGATATTTTAGCTTTGCTAAAAAACCAAGAAGCCATTCAACTAGCACATCAACGTGATCTTCTCACCAGTGTACAAAATGCAGGTAAGCAATTACAACAAACCAAAGGTTTACCTAACGATACCCGCAGAACACTGCGCCACTTACTCGATAACGAGCTAGACGATATTCAATCAGTACATGGGTTTATCCCTGTTTTAAATCAGCTGATCACTTTTTATCATCAAGCCTTAATAGCTAAAAGCAACGATACCTTTGAGCCTCCAAATCTAAGTGCTCTCACTGAAAAGCTATTTAAATTAGTTAGTCAGTTAGTACTCGAAGAAGAAGCCAACGATGAGCTGTATTTAATAAAAAAACGTATCGCTAAAAATAAAGCCGTAGACCAGCTTCTTGATGCAGCAATTGATGTAATCACACTCATTGTACAAAGTATTCAAGTTGAGCGTGCGTCAGCGCAAAGCTTTTTAACTTCATTAAACCAAACGCTTGGAGAGCTACATAGTTCATTGGTTTCAACCAGAGAACATTCTGAATCGATGAATGTTGAATTCGAATCAATTAATCAACGAATTGGTGACAAATTAAAAAATTTAAATACACAAACAAATAAAGCAACATCAATTACAGAGTTAAAGCAATTGGTTGAAAATGAGTTACGCTCATTGAGTGCAGACATTCTAGAAAAAGAACAACTGGAACAAAAAGATCGCCAAATTTTAATTTCTAGCTTTGCACAAATAAACGATAGAATTGGCAGTTTAGAAAACAAAGTTAGTAATTATAAAAAACGTTTAAATGAACAACGCTTTAAAAGTCTACTCGACAGTCTTACCAAGTTACCTAATCGAGCAGCCTTTGACGAACGCTACAATCACGAAATTAATTTGTTTAATGAACAACCGTCAGACATAACCTTAGTGGTTATTGATGTTGATCACTTCAAATCAATTAACGATCGCTTTGGTCACACAGCAGGTGATATTACCCTACAAGTGATTGCCAAAGCGCTGCAAAAATCGATTAGACAAACTGACTTTATTGCCCGTTATGGCGGCGAAGAGTTTGTGTTATTAATGCCTCGTACATCACTTGATAACGCTGTCGAGCATCTCAATAAATTAAGACTGTCGATTAAAAAGATCCCATTTAAATTTAAAGACAAACAAATTCAAATTACCGTTTCGTTAGGCGCAACCCAATTTGAAGTGGGTGATACGCCTCTAAAAGCGTTTGATAGAGCCGATGAAGCTCTATACGATGCTAAAAACTCAGGCCGGGATCGTCTGTGTATTAGTAAATAGTGTTATGCACTTTTACCTTTGAGTATTGAGTATAAGGCATAACTACGCAGTAAATTTACCCATAAATTTCAAGGAGAATGTCGATGCTAATACAATTAAACCCTACAGGGGTATTAGATTTATTGTCGCAGCTAGAAGTAGACTTACTCGAGCAATCATCAACCAGCGAACGCTACAGACTATTTAGAAACTGTGTATTGGCCGTGCTTAATGTAGGCAGCCACACCGATGTAAGCAATGATATTTACGATAAACATAAAGATTTTGATATACGCTTGGTCAGCCGTGAACGCGGTATAAAAATTGAATTAGAAAATCCTCCGCAAACAGCCTTTGTTGATGGCCACATAGTAACTGGTATACATGAGCACATATTTTCGGTTATTCGCGATATTTTGTTTATTTGCCAAAAGTATGAAAAAAACCTGCAGGAAACCAAAGCCATTACCCACATGGTTTTTGACATGCTTAGAAATGCCGACGCACTTAAAGTAAATAGCGAACCTAACATGATTGTATGTTGGGGTGGCCATTCGATTAACGAAGTCGAATATAAATACACTAAACAAGTTGGCTATGAACTGGGGTTACGTGGGTTAAATATTTGTACCGGCTGTGGGCCTGGTGCAATGAAAGGCCCAATGAAAGGCGCAACCATTGGCCATGCAAAGCAACGTATTACCAATAATCGTTATTTAGGTTTAACTGAGCCAAGCATTATAGCGGCAGAGCCACCCAATCCGATTGTAAATGAACTGGTTATTTTACCCGATATTGAAAAACGTCTTGAGGCATTTATTCGTACCGCACATGCCATTATAATTTTTCCAGGTGGCGCAGGTACAGCCGAAGAGTTGCTATATTTATTAGGTATTTTGTTACACCCCGAAAACGAAAAGCAATGTTTACCGGTTATTTTAACTGGCCCTAAACACAGCAAAGCTTACTTTGAAGAGCTTTGTAAGTTTATTCAAATGACTTTAGGCGATGCCGCACTGAGTAAATTTGAAGTGATTATTGATGATCCTCAATTAGTTAGCCAAAAGCTTAAATCGGCTATGAGCGGAGTTCGCGAATATCGTAAAAGCCAAGGCGATGCTTATTACTTTAATTGGACGTTGAAAATAGAAAATGATTTTCAGCAGCCTTTTTACCCAACTCATGAAGCCATGGCGTCACTTGATTTACACCTTGATCAGCCCAAACAACAGCTTGCAGCTAATTTACGCCGTGCGTTTTCGGGAATTGTTGCAGGTAATGTGAAAGAAGAAGGCTTAAATGTAATTAACGAACATGGCCCCTATGTACTAAGTGGTGAGCCTGATTTAATGAAAGCAATGGACAAGCTTTTACAAGCGTTTGTAGAACAAGGTAGAATGAAACTTCCCGGAAGTAAGTATATCCCTTGTTATACAATAAAAGCGTGAGTTTATAATTGAATCCCCATTTACTCCTTATTGATGCGCTTAATTTAATTAGGCGCATTTATGCTGTTGATGCAAACCAAAGCCATCATAGCGACGAACACATGTTAAAAGCATGCTGTGCCCGAGTTGCACATGCATGCAAAAAGCTTTTAACAACCACCAATGCAACCCATGCAATAGCCGTTTTTGATGGTGACAAAAGCTGGCGTTACCACTTTTATAAAGACTACAAACATTCGCGTGCTCCTATGCCAGAGACTCTAAAAAGCGCGTTACCTCATTTTAAAGCGGCCATTGAAGAAACCGGTATTGTGGTATTTGAACCGACTAACGATGAAGCCGACGATATTATTGCGACTTTAGCGCATAAAGCCGCTAATAATCAGATAAACAACACCATTGTCTCTACGGATAAAGGATTTTTACCTCATTTGAATGAGCATATTGAAGTATACAATTACTTTAAAAAGCAGCACCTGAATAAAGAACATATTGAAGAGCGCTTTGCTGTCGCTCAACATAAACTCATCGACTTTTGGGCATTAGCAGGCGATAAAACCAATGACATTCCGGGTGTGAAAGGTATTGGTGTTAAATCTGCGCAGCAATTGGTTAATCAATATAGCTCTATTGAAGAAGCGTTAAAGGATGAATCGTTAAACGCGCAGTTACAAAAAAAGCTGAATGAAGATATGGATATGTTTATTATTTCTAAGCAGTTGGTGAGTTTGCGTACAGATATCCATTTAGGCTTTAGTTTAAAGCAGTTAAGGCTTAATTAGTCGCAAGTTAATAGCACTGCACTTTAGCAGTACGTATACTAGTAATAGGTGTTTTGATCTGGGTTGGCAATGTTTAAAAAGTTTTTTAGGTATTTAATATTAGGATTAGGTTTATATGCACTAATAGCCACGACGGTTATTATGTTTTATAAAGACGATCCACAAGCTATGATTTGGCAAGATAGAGAAGCTTTTAATAAACGCTATATAGAGAAGTTGCGCTTGGAAGATACCTTTACGCTAAATAATGTACTTGAATACTTAGGTAGCCCAGATTTAACCTATGCTAAACGTAATGGCGAGCAAGTATGGCAGGTAATTTTTTATCGCACCCAACATAAAACCTCTGACGGCATCACCACCATGGATGAATGTACTGGGTTGTTATTTAAAAATGGCCAACTAATAATGTGGGGCCCAAGTGCTTATGAAAAATACCTTGAGCATAATGACGGGAAAACTTAATGGAAGCTCGACTGTCGGGTAAACTAAAAAAGCTACTCGAAAGCACACAATTGCTTTTAAGCTCCCATAACAACAAAAGTCAGTGGCATACCTTTTACCCTCTTGTGTGTAAACTATCAGAGCAATACGCAGCGTTATACAAACAAAACCCAGCGGCCTTACAAACTCAGTTAAATCTATATAAAACACATTATAATTACGCAACCAATTTAGTCGTTAATCAGTGTGTATTAACCTGTGCTTTATGTAGTAGTCAAAACTACGACAACGATTTAACTGAGCTTTATATTAGTGCTTCACTGGTTGAGCACCTTTGTGTTGCTAAGCAATTAAATAAGCTAGCTCAACAGCAAGCGTTTAACGAAGCCGATAAAAAAATATGGTCGTTACGCCATAAGCTTGCTGCCAAAGTACTATTAACGGCTAAGCAACCTGCACATAAAATTGCCCATATTTTGGCTAAACTCAGCAAATACAAACATGCATTATTAGATACACCTAAAATTATGCTTTATGACGGTGCTAGTGTGGTGGTTGCTTTAGCAAATATACTAGCGCTTAACGTTACTTGTAATACAAAGCAACAGCACATAAATTTTTATAAAGCGGTCGCTGATTTATATATAAGAACCCCTAACTCATTTGCACAAGTGTTATTAAAAGCGTTAGTCGCTCATATAGGACAATATATACCAGGCAGCCAAGTTGTTTATGCCGACCAAGCTATGGTTTATTTAGCCACTGATACGCAAGGCCGACATATTATAGTTAATAACGCCAATACTAAAATGGCATGGTATCGTATAAAAGCGTCCTTAATGGATGACTCAAAAGCATGGGAATGCAACGATAATCGCTTATTTTTAAAAATATGGGACAGTGAACATCTTAATATCCCGCATAATAATCACTCTGCACAAACGCCTTTGTATCAGTTAGTAAAACAAATAAAAACGCAAAAAGAATACAGTTTTAAAGCTTTAAACACCTTACTTACTCCCTACCCTGATATTGTAAAGTCAGTATGCTTAGCAGTAAAGCACTACAATAAAGAGCGATTAGCCGCTAAAGATTTAAGGCACAGCTTATCTATGGTGGGTTACGATAAAGCACCCGCTATTATTCAAGGGGTCGTGTTTCAACAATTAGTAAATAGCATTGCTCATCCTCTACATGCCTTTTTATACACCCGTATTAGCTGTTTAGTTAATATATTAGAGCTATTAGTTAAACATAATCCTACCGTTCAAAGTGAGCGTATTAGCTTAAGCTTATATGCCTATTTATATTATGTACTGATACATTACAGCCCTGATGTTTCAAGAAAAATCACCATAGATCAAACACCGAATAAATCTCTCGATACACCGTTTAGTACATTTTTTGGTATAAACAACATAGATGCCACTCATTTACACAACGAGTTTAACGAATTACTTAGTGGCGATCCTTGGGCATCGGCTTTATTAAAAGCTGAGCAACTCCCTAAAAAGCAGCTTGATGATGCTAGTCAATTATGGGCAGCATTAAAAGTTGTGGCGCAGCGTATATTAAAACCCAACCAGCCATTAACAGCGTGGCAACAACAAATGTTGAATCAACAACTTCGTCGCCATGGCTGGCAAACTGAGGTAGATTTTGATCAATCACTGCTGCGCTTAGGGTTACACAATAGTATTTAGCTGACTTATTATCACTATAACTTAAAGTTATACCCTGTATTCATACTATAAACTGGCAAAATGAGTGATATATTGATATAAATGCCGCCTTAAATTTAGCACCCCTGTCATATAAGTAGTCTAAACTCTGAAAGTGTTTATTATTTATATGTGTATCCAAATCTTTAAAGGAAAAGTTCATGGCCAAACAAACCATAACAGTGATCAAAGGCGACGGCATCGGCCCAAGCATTATCGACTCAGCACTTGAAATACTAAAAGCCGCAGGATGCGATTTTGATTATGAATTTGTTGACGCTGGCCTAGCTGCGCTTGAAAAAACAGGCGAGTTGCTTCCACAAGAAACTATTGACACAATTGCTAAAAATAAAATTACCTTAAAAGGTCCATTAACCACGCCTGTGGGCGAAGGTTTTACATCAATCAACGTAACACTTCGTAAGCAATTTGGTTTATACGCTAATGTACGCCCGGTTAAATCGTTTGCCGGTACTAAAGCACGTTACGACGATATTGATATCATCACTATTCGTGAAAACACACAAGGCATGTATTCAGGTGCAGGCCAAGTTGTATCAGAAGATGGTACTGAAGCAGAAGCAAAATCAGTGATCACTCGCGAAGGCGCAGAAAAAATTGTTACATTCGCATACGAACTTGCTGTGCGTGAAGGCCGTAAAAAAGTGACCGCTGTACATAAAGCAAATATTTTAAAATCAACCTCTGGGTTATTCTTAAAAGTAGCGCGTGAAGTAGCTGAGCGTTACCCAGAAATTGAATCAACTGAAATGATTGTTGATGCAACATGTATGAAGCTTGTAATGACCCCTGAAGAGTTTGACGTTGTTGTTACAACTAACTTATTCGGCGATATCTTATCTGACTTATGTGCGGGCTTAGTTGGCGGTTTAGGCATGGCGCCTGGTGCAAACATTGGCGAAGATGCTGCTATTTTTGAAGCTGTTCACGGTAGTGCGCCGGATATTGCTGGTAAAAACCTTGCGAACCCAACGTCAGTAATTTTAGCCTCTATTCAAATGCTAGAGCATTTAAACATGGGCGATACAGCTGAACGTATTCGCAGCGCTGTTGCTGATGTAATTAAATCAGGCGACCGTACTACTCGCGATCTAGGCGGCAGCCACGGCACAACTGATTTCACACAATCAGTAATTGACCGTCTGTAATTAATACTGTTAGATTAATAAGCCAGCATTAGCTGGCTTTTTTATGTCTAAGAAATACCGTGTTTATAAGTTTTTAACCACCCTCCTCAGCCCAACCACAACATAAACCTGCATAATATCTGCTAATAAGTAATAAAAACTCACAAAAAATAGACTAATAGATTAAAATGCATTAAAAAATGAAATTTTAATCTAAAAATGTAGTTTTTGGTTGACATAAGTACTCAAAAGCCTTAAAAATAACCACATACTAAAATTGTAATTTAAACAGCATTTTATTTTAAAGAGCAAAACAGCATGAATACACAATTTCGCCTTTTAGTCTTACTCGTACTGGTCTTAGTGATAAGCCCAGCGGGGATGTATTAAAAGGTGAAAAATGCTTTTAAAACCCTCGCACTACGCGGGGGTTTTTTTTGCATATAATCAACAGAGGAATGAGGATGAGTAGACAAGAATATAATGGCTCTGAATTGGTTGTTAAGTCATTAAAAGAGCTAAAGGTAAAGTATATATTTGGTTACCCCGGCGGCTCAGTATTAGATTTATACGACGTACTTTTTCAGCAAGACGATATTGAGCACATTTTAGTACGCCATGAACAAGCGGCTACACACATGGCCGATGGCTACGCAAGAGCAACCGGTGAAGTAGGTGTTGTACTTGCTACATCAGGACCAGGTGCAACAAACTGTGTAACAGGCATAGCAACTGCGTATATGGATTCAATTCCTATGGTGGTATTATCAGGTCAAGTGCCAACAAATCTTATTGGCGATGACGCGTTTCAAGAAACCGATATTGTTGGTTGCTCTCGCCCTATTGTAAAGCATAGCTTTAATTGTAGAAGTGCTAGTGAAATTCCCAACATACTTGCCAAAGCTTTTTATATTGCCAGCACAGGACGCCCTGGTCCTGTTGTAGTAGAGCTTCCTAAAGACATGCTTAATCCAGAACTAACTTTTGCTTACAACTTTCCAGCGGCAACTGAGCTCAGAACCTATAATCCAAATACAAAGGGTCACTCTAAACAAATTCGTAAAGCTGTTACTGCTATTTTAGAAGCGAAGAAACTGGTTATCTACTCAGGTGGCGGTATTGTACTTTCAAACACCTCAGAGCAACTAACTCATTTAGTCGAGTCACTTAACGCCCCTATTACCAACACGCTTATGGGACTAGGCGGTATATCGGGCATTCACCCTAACTTTATTGGTATGTTAGGTATGCACGGTACATTAGAAGCAAATAAAGCCATGGCCAATGCTGATGTTATTTTAGCGCTTGGCGCACGATTCGATGATCGGGTTACTAATAACGTTCAAAAATTCTGCCCTAATGCCACTATTGTACATGTAGATGTCGATCCAACCTCTATTTCTAAGACTATTAAATCTCATATTCCTGTTGTTGGCTGTTTGGCGACGGTACTTGAGCAATTACAAACTGCCATAGATAACAGTTCGATTAAAGTTGATCGCAGTGCACAAGAAGATTGGTGGCGACAAGTGATCAGCTGGCGTGAACAAAAATGCCTCAGTTACAATAATGATGGAGACAAAATTAAACCTCAAGCAGTTATCGAGGCAATATATGAAGCGACTAACGGAGATGCTTATGTTAGCTCTGATGTTGGCCAACACCAAATGTTTGCGGCGCAGTATTACCCATTTAAACACCCTCGTCAGTGGATCAATTCAGGTGGCCTAGGGACTATGGGTTTTGGATTACCTGCGGCAATGGGCGTTAAACTGGCTTTTCCTGAAAAAGAGTCTTTATGTGTAACTGGCGACGGCTCTATTCAAATGAACATCCAAGAGCTATCAACCTGTTTACAGTATAACTTAGCAGTAAAGGTGATCTCCTTAAATAACCGCTCACTGGGTATGGTCAGACAATGGCAAGACATGATTTATGGTGGCAGACACTCTTCATCGTATATGGAGTCTTTACCTGATTTTGTAAAGCTTGTTGAAAGCTATGGCCATGTAGGGATCAGAGTAAACACCCTTGATGAGTTACAACCTGCGATAGACAAAGCCATGTCGATCACTGATAGATTAGTATTTTTAGATATTTTAGTAGACGAAAAAGAACATGTTTACCCGATGCAAATTAAGCACGGTGGTATAGACGAAATGTGGTTAAGAAAAGGAGTGAAAGCATAATGCGTCGTATATTATCTATATTATTAGAGAATGAACCCGGTGCGTTATCACGTATAGTGGGGCTTTTTTCTCAACGAGCCTACAATATTGATAGCTTAACGGTAGGCACTACAGACGATGAATCACTTTCTCGTATTACGGTAACCACTAAAGGCGATGACAGAATTGTTGAACAAATAACAAAGCAAGTAAACAAACTGGTCGATGTACTTAAAGTTATTGATTTAACTGAAATGAGTCACATAGAGCGCGAACTTCTGTTAGTAAAAGTATTTGCCAAAGATGAAGCGACTCGTGCGGCAGTAACCCGTGTTGTTGATGTATTTCAGGGGGCTATTTTAGATATGGGCCGCCAAAGTTACAGCCTTCAATTAGTAAGCAGCACCGATAAAATAGAATCGTTCTTGGATACCTTACGCCACGAAACCGACATTATAGAAGTAGTTCGCTCAGGTGCGGTCGGCATTGGGCGAGGAGATAAAGCACTTAAAGCTAAATAAGCGTTAAATTTAGCGCAAAAAAAGGGCTAAATAGCCCTTTTTTTATTCATAAATCCCAAATTATGGATTTACTTGATCTTTAAGACCTTTACCTGGTTTAAAACTTGGGATAGTCGCAGCTGAAATTTGGATTTCTGCACCAGTTTGTGGATTACGACCTGTGCGAGCAGCACGTTCTTTAACTGAAAAAGTACCAAAACCAACTAACGCAACAGAGTTACCTTCTTTTAATGAAGAAGTTACAGCGCCTGTAAATGCCTCAAGTGCACGTGCTGCAGCTGCTTTAGAGATTTCTGCGTCAGTAGAGATTTTTTCAACTAGTTGAGCTTTGTTCATTATTAGATTCCTATTCGTTATTATTTTGCCTTTGCAAATCCTATCTTTATGCATTTTCGAAGAGTTAGCAACAGCAAATTACGTTTTTTATCTAAAATACTAAAAAATTAGTAAAAATAAATAAATTAACTGTAAAATACAGCGAGTTGGGTTAACAAAAGCTTAATTTAGGCACACTATTAGTGCAGCTTTGCACTTTAATGGCTCACTGTACCTTTTCTATTACTAATGTTACTTCGCCAACTTCAACACCAAACTTGACGATAGACGTACGGTTTATCAAACGCGTACTTGTTACTAGGTACATCCAATCGTCAAAGTTTACTTCCAATGTACTGCCATCGTAAGGGATCTCGACATTGTAATTCCAGTGAAACACACTCCCGTCACTCTCACCGGTAGCTATTCCCAAAACATCAGAAGCCGTTCCTGTTAAGGTATTGTCGTCGTTTAAGGTAATTTTCCAGATGCGTTTTTGTGTCTCACCATCATCGTAAATAAAGTCTTCTTCAATAGTGCCCTGATTGCCATTCCACTTAGCGTTTAAGTCAACAACAAGCTTGCGGGTTAATTCACCTTTAAAATCTTGTACAACGCCATAGGCTTTTAAATCGCCACTGAAAAAAGTCTTAAAATCAAAGTTTGGCTCTGAACCCTTATAATATTCAACACTTGGGGCTGAACAGCTGGCAATAAAAAAACTAACAGCCAATACCATGGCAAATTTAACGCGTTTTAGGTTAATCATATTAAATCCCTAGTAGTTGATTTCTAATTGATGGTTCTGACGTGTTTTCACTTAACCAGATAGCTAAAAAATCCTCAGCAAATGTGGCATCGTTAATACGACCTATTTGGTTCTCATTGTGAAAGAAAGTACTGTATCCTTGCTGATCAGTCAGTAGAGTTAACGATTCACCTTTTTTAATATTTGGCCATATCGATAGTAACTTATCTGCATAGCGCGCTGAAAGTTGGGGTTTACCTAGGTGCTGCCACTGCTCATTAGTCGCTTTTACAATATCTTTAGCGTCAAAGTCACGCAAATAAGTTAAGGTAAATTTAACAGGAGCTTGCTTGGCTGTGTAAGTGCCAGAAGGTGTGTAAAGCGTTGCATCATAAACATCCCAAAAAAGATACTCCATTCGCGCTTCGCCTACCTTGTTAAATTGGGTATCAGCGTAAGCAAAAGGGCTAAATAAAACATAAACCATGAGTAAATTTAGAAGCGTTTTCATCCTTATCTCCAAGCAGTATTGTGTTATTGCTTAACAAACGCACCAATTTTACCGTTTATAAATAAAATAAGGGTAAACGTTGCAGCCCATAAAGCACCGTAAAGTGGCCAAAATTGCCACAGTGGCATTCCTAACTCTAATACCTCAAATCGCGAGCCAGCCCAATAACTTCCGGGCGCAAATAACAAACACACACAGAAAGCTTGCCATGGTTTAAGGTTTGTCAGAAACGACATAGAGGTATTAATACACAGCAATAAAGCGACCCATAAAAAAACCAGCCAAAATGGGAACGGTTGAACTTTAAATTCAAATAACCCTAGCTGAACCGCAATAAATTCACACAACAAAGCTAGTGGTAAAGCTTTCAAAACCAGTAAAGCATCTTGTTTTTTTTGCGCTGATAAATAAAACATCAATGCTATAGCTACAGCAGAATAAGCTAATGCACCTTGTTCAAGTAGTAGGCACAGAAACCACACAACTTGAAACAGCACAAAATTAATAAGCGAGTGCAATCTCATCATTACTACTCGTGAAGCGGGGTTTGCGTGCCATTAAATGCACGGTACTGGTTGCTCGGGTTCTGAATGCCCCCTCACAATAGGCAAGGTAGAATAGCCATAAGCGATAGAAACGGTCATCAAACTTATTACTATCAAGCTTTGGCCAGCTTGCAATAAAACGCTCACGCCAATCGGCAAGAGTGCGGGCATAGTGAGCACCAATATCATTGATAGTGTGGATATTCATATCTGTGTTATTTTTAATTTGTTCACTCATTTCATTAAGCGAAGGCAAACACCCACCAGGGAAAATATACTGCTGTATAAAGTCTGAATTTTTTAAGTAATGTTGATAACGCTGATCGCAAATCGTAATTGCTTGAATAAGCATTGCACCGTTATCTTTCAATAACTCACCGCACTTAGTGAAGAAGCTAGGTAAATAGTCATGCCCTACAGCTTCTATCATCTCTATTGAAACTAACTTATCGTATTTACCAGTTAATAAGCGATAATCTTGCTTGAGCAAAGTAATTTTGCTTTCAAGCCCAAGCTCTTTAACCTTGTTAGCAACATAGTCGTGTTGTTCATCAGAAATAGTTGTGGTCGTTACATGACAGTCGTAATGAGTTGCAGCATAAATTGCAAACGCTCCCCACCCTGTACCAATTTCAATAACCGTATCACCTTGTTGAAGCTCAACCTGTTCGCATATACGTTGTAGTTTGTATTGCTGGGCTTGCTCTAAGGTAGCATCTTTAGTTGGATATACTGCACTCGAATAAAGCATTTCTTTGCTTAAAAAAGACTCGTATAAATCATTTCCTAAGTCATAGTGAGCAACAATATTCTTTTTTGAACCAGCGTGTGAGTTTTTGTTTTTTATGTGGTTTATACGGTGAGCGATATTGCTAAAAAACGCGAATTTCTTTTCAAATGCATCTAATTGATCTTGGTTAATCGCAAAAATTTCGATTAGGCGAGTTAAATTGTCACATTGCCACTGCCCTAAAATGTAAGACTCGCCCGCCCCCACACTTCCAGAAAGAGCAAACGCTTTGTACATGGCATTATCGTTAACGGTTACCGTTACTTTTAACTCTGAAGACGCATCCCCAAATACAGACTGTTGATTGTTCTCAACTAGCACTATCTGACCCGTTTCAATTGACGAGAACGCTTTAAAAACTAACTTTTTATAAAAATTAGTAAACCAACTAGTGCGTTCCTGAACGCGTAAGCTCGATACCTTTTCCATATACTTACCTATATTATTGTTATTACTTGTAAAACAACATAAATTAAATTTTAAAGTTTGCCTGAGTGACCTAAAAATGGGACTTTTTTAACAAACAACTTAAATGCCTGATAGTAAATACCTCTGAAAATAGACCATGTCATCGCAGGAAAGCGCTTCAACAGCTTGCTCATTTGTTTATTGCACAAGGGTTGGCGCTGTAACCTTAATGAAGCATCAAAAAGTAGTTCTTCATCGCGCTTATTTTCTATACGTATCAGTATATTGTCTTTCTTTTGCCGCACAGTCCAATGATAGTTCATATCCAAATTCATAAAAGGTGATACGGAAAATACTTTCTTAAAGTTCACTTTTTTTGTAATGGAACCAAGTAGTAATGTCGCTCATTCCATGGAGTATTACTCACCTCAGCTACCATGTAACTAAATTCATTATCTTGATGACCAAAAAAATAAAAGTTAACTGGACTAAAATAAATACCCAAACAGCGTAATTGTCCTAGCAGGTATACATGACTAAATTTTTCATCTACGCCAAGCTGGGATAGCTGCGCTTGAGCACGCTCTATAATTGGCTGATGTTGGCTATCTGGTAACCCTTGTAAATAATCAGACTGCTCAAACTTTAATGCTTTAAAACCTGAAGTGCCAAGCTGCTTATGGACGCCATTAAGCGCATGAGTATTATTTAAATCAACCCACATCATATAAAGTGGGTAATTAAACGCATGATGTTTTACAGCAAAACGGCGATGCTTTACATCGCCTAAATACACTGCATTAGTCAAACTCTACTCCAAGTTGTTTTGCAACATCAACGGCACTGCGCACACCATCCTCATGAAAGCCGTTATACCAATAAGCCCCACAAAAATAAGTATTTTTTTGACCGTCAACCGTATTTTTCAGCTGTTGAGCAGCAATAGATTGTTGATTGAACACAGGATGGTGATAAGTAAACTCACGTAAAATCTTACTTTGATTGATCCCTTCTAAGTGATTTAAAGTGACACAAAATTGGGTATCAGAGTCTATCCCTTGCAGTATATTCATTTGATAAGTAACAACAGCAGCTTTGTCGGTATTATTATTTAGTAAATAATTCCAGCTCGCCCACGCTGCTTTCCTATCTGGTAATAATGATACATCAGTATGCAATACCACCGAGTTTTCAGTGTATGGGATAGCGCCCAACACCTTATTTTCTTGCTCGCAGGCATCACCGAGTAACGCTAACGCTTGATCTGAGTGGCACGCAAAGATAACTTTATCAAACAGGGCTTGGTGACCATCAGCAAATGTAATGGTGGCTCCCTGCTCGTCTCTGGTTACCGATTTAATATCAGTGTTTAACTGTATTTTATCAGCAAAACCAGCAATCAACGGTTTAATGTATTCACGAGAGCCACCCGGAATAACATACCATTGCGGACGGTTAGTAATGTCTAATAAACCATGGTTAAAAAAGAATTTTACAAAAAACTCTACGCCCACGTTTTCCATTTCTTTAATGCTTGTCGACCAAATGGCCGCACCCATTGGCAAAATGTAGTGGTATTTAAAGAAGTCATTAAAGCGATGTTGTTGTAGCAACTCACCAAGTGATTGCTCAATGTATTGGCTTTTTTCATACAAAGCCTTGCACAGTTTATTAAAGCGCACGATATCGTACAATAGACGCCAAAACTTAGGTCTAACTATATTTCTTCGCTGAGCAAACAAACTAGTAAATGTATGCCCATTGTACTCAAAGCCAGTTGCTTCGTTATGAACGCTAAAGCTCATTTGTGTCGGTTTACGTTTTACACCAATACGTTCAAGCAGCTTTTCAAAGTAAGGGTATGTTCTATCGTTAAATACAATGAAACCGGTATCAACTGCATAATTAATACCGCTTTGGTTTACATCAACCGTGGCAGTATGGCCACCAATATAATCGTTCTTTTCAAATAGTGTGACATCATAATGCTTGTGCAATAGGTGTCCGCAAGTTAAACCTGATACGCCAGTCCCAATTATTGCTATTTTTTTCAACGGGTTAATCCTTTTGCAATTTTAAGCCAAAGCGAAAGTGGCAATATTCGCAGTGCTTTTAATATAAGTGTGAAACGATATGGAAAATGAACTTCTTTACGACGTTTTTTTACGCCTTTGATAATATAGTCAGCCGCTTTTTCTGCACTAACAGCCATAGGCATAGGAAAATCATTTTTGTCTGTAAGTGGCGTTTTTACAAAACCAGGGTGGACTAATGTTACATCAACATCGTTTAAATCTACCGCTAGAGTTTTAGCTAAATAGCTTACGCCTGCCTTCGATGCGCCATACGCTTCTGAACGTGGTAAAGGTAAGTAAGTAACACTCGAACTAACCATCACTAATTGGCCGCCTGATGTTATTTTAGGTAGTAGTGCTTCTAAGCAATACCCCATAGAAAGTAAGTTAACATTAATAACACGCTCAAAAAGGGCGCTATCAAAATTGCGTGCATCATCAACATACTCGCAATTACCAGCGTTAAGTATAACACGGTCAAATTGAGGGTAGCCTAGGGTCGCAGATTTAATATCTTGCAAGTTAGTTGCATCAAATTGGCAGGTTTCTATGTTGTTATGTTTTGCAAGTTCAGCGAGCTTTTGCGTATTTCGTCCACAGGCAATGACTGTGTCGCCCTGCTCAGCATACTTTATTGCAAGCTGTTCACCTATACCTGATGTTGCACCTGTAATAAGCGTAATCATAATTAACCAGCCCTTTTATCAATAAAGTTAATAATGTTGCCCAGTAATGGAATATGCTTATACAAAAGCTCTCCAGCGTTAAAGTAATCTCGGTGGTTAATAATTTTTTCACCTTCGAAAACAAGCTTACTGTGCCCTTGCACTGAAATTGTATTACCTGCATTAAGTTTTGGGTGAGAATAATGCATTGTCCAGTATACAAATGCATTATTATCGTTGGTAAATGAATCGGTTATGTCAAATCGACAATGCTTAACATTACTATATAAACCACAAAAATAACCTCTTAAATCTTCAAGGCCATTAATCTCATGCAGCGGATCTATAAAGTGAATGTTTTGAGCGTAAATTTCAGTTAATAAGTCTAAGTTATCTTTATCAAGCTTTTGATATATTTCTACAAATTTATCGACTGATAATTGGTTATCCATATCACACCTTAAATGCAGCTAAAGCCCTCGCTCGTGCCGCTTTATGATCAACAATTGCCGGCCAGTAACAGTGTTCATTTTTCCCCGTTGCTGCTAAGTAAGTATGTGGGAAATGAATGTGTTTATCTGGCACTTTTTCTAATTCAGGCAGATATTTACGAATAAAATCACCATTTGGATCAAAGCGTTCACTTTGGGTGATAGGGTTGAATACTCTAAAGTAAGGTTGAGCGTCACACCCGGTACTTGCAGCCCATTGCCAGCCGCCATTGTTTGATGCTAAATCGCCATCAATCAGATGCTGCATAAAAAACTGCTCGCCTTTACGCCAATCAATCAGTAGATGTTTAGTTAAAAAACTTGCAACCACCATTCTCAAACGATTATGCATCCAACCTGTTTGCAAAAGCTGTTGCATAGCTGCATCAACAAGCGGGTAACCCGTGCGACCTTCGCACCATTGCTTAAACTCAGCGTCGCTGTCACGCCAACACACACTATCGTACTTTTCGTTAAAGTTAGCACCGCGTGATAGTTTAGGAAATTCGGCAATTAAATGTTTATAAAATTCACGCCAGATCAGTTCGTTAACCCAGGTAAACGTTTTACTTTTTGAGGTGGTCAGTATATCGGGGTAATGTTGTTGTATATTAACCATTAATTGTTTACTACTAACAACCCCTAGTGCTAAATAAGGGCTTAAGCCCGAGGTCCCTTTTACGCTTGGTATGTCTCGTACGTCATCATAGCTTGCTAATTTATCGTGAATAAAATTATCGACTACAGTTGATAAAGTATCATCGTCAACAGGCCATTTTATTGAGCTTTCATCACCACTTAGTAACTCACACTGTTCGATTTCTATCGGCTCTTCAGATAACGGCCACAGTAATAAACTAAAGTGTGTATCTTGATACTGCTTTAACCATGCGCGTTTAAACGGTGTAAATACTTTATACATTTCATTATTTTGAGTGCGTACACTACCTACGGGAGCAATGATATCACCCTCGTATAAAGTAAATGTTATTTGCTGTTGGTCGCACTGTGCCTGAATCGCTTTGTCCCTATTAAATTCATTTAGCTCATACTCAGTATTGGCTATTATGTGTTTAATATCGTGTTGCTGACAAAAATCGAGAAGTTTAGTTTGGCTATCAGCAAAAAAAGGGGCGTCTATTACATGCAAATTTACGCCATATTTGGCAAGTTTTTCGCGAATATAACTCACCCTGCGTTTAAGTAAGTCAATTTGAATGGCAGCAGTATTATGCTGTGCCCATTGTTTTTCGCACACAAAAAAAATGGCGTGTTTAGCACCATTATTTAGCGCTTCAATAAGCGCCTCATTAGAAAAAAGGCGCAAATCGCGCCTAAACCAAAATAGTGTATTCATTACAAACCGTAACGTAGCTTAAGTTCATTAGGATAAGGGTTAAAGTAAATTTGCTTACTTAAATACTCATTTGGATGAACTTTCAAATGGTGTTTAAGCAATGTTAATGGTACATATAGCGGCACCAATCCTTGGCGATACTCATCAATTGCATCTCGCATTTCTTCCTTTTCGATTTTTGATAAATCTTTTTTGAAGTAACCTTGCAAATGCATCAACGTGTTAGAATTATTTTTTCTTGAAGCAGGACGCTTAAGCGCTGTCATTAAGCCCAGAATGTACTCGTCGGCCAAAGCATTAACATCGTCACCAACAAACGTTCCGAGTAGATTGCCTAAATCACGATACGCTTGATAATTATGAGCCATTAACAAATATTTGTATTGAGCATGGAACTGGGTCAAACGATGCACAGTAACGGGCTCTTTCACTAACTGTTGCCAGTTATGTAATGTATAAACACGCATTACAAAGTTCTCGCGTAAGTGAACATCGTTCAAACGTCCATTTTCTTCGCAAGGTAGTAAGGGATTATGTTTCATAATTTGTTCAGCAAAGAAGCCCACGCCTTCAGAAGTGTTACCGGTTCCTGCTTCATTGTAGATTTTTACCCGTTCCATGCCACAGCTTGGGCTCTTAGCACAAAAAACGAATCCGCTTAGATGCCCTGCTTGTTCTGTAGCTATTTTTTTACCATATTCTGTGAGCTGTGGGCCAACATCTCCCGTGCCATCCGGACGACACACTTTGATAGTATCGCCTGTTTTTACTTGACGAATAGTTGGACGAGGTATTGGTAATCCTACCGCAACCTCTGGGCAATACATTTTATATTCAACATGCTTGGCCAGTTCTTCCATACAAAAATTTGATTTTTTATGGCCACTGTCAAATCTTACCTTTTCGCCTGCCAAGCAAGCGCTAATACCTATTTTTATTGTATCTGTTTGCATAGATTCTCTTAATAAATCAAGCCACCAATTGGGTTAAGTAACTTGCTAAGTCCTTTATTGAAATGTAGCGCACTACTAACAACAGTAAAGCACAAACATCCCTCTTTTGTTAGGGGGTATGTTGATGACGGCCATCTTGCCAGATAAAGTCACCAGGAACATAACTGCCCTCTTCGTCTGTAAATTCACCGTCAAGCAGTAAAGTAACCTCAAAGCCGGTATGTGTGTGCTCCGGAATTTCTCCACCAGCATCTATATGTAACAAGCTTGAACGTAAATGGCCATCATCAAGTGCAATACGAGAACGCGCAAGCTTACCTACTTGGGTAAATTTACCATGCGAGATCCGTGTTAAAGCTCTCGGCAAGCTGTAGTTGTGTTCATTAACATTTATGCTAACAGGTTCTACAGAATATACTTCATCAATCGAGTCATCGGCCGTGATCATATCAAGTAAACTTGATTCAATTACATCATCGGCTTGCTCATCAGTTGTCACATCCATATTGTCACTAAATACTGCCCGCGCATTAGCTGCCTCAAGTTTTTCAACTTTTGCTTGGCATATTGGGCACATATCAACGTGTATTGATACGGCAAGGCTAAGCGATGCTGGAAGTGTTGCTGCACAGTATTGTGTCAGTAGTGTTTCACTCGGGTGATGTTTAATCATGCTGATCTCCCATTTCATTACGTAATTTCTGCAAGGCTAAACGTAATCGTGATTTTACCGTGCCTACTGGAATGTTTAATTGCTGAGCTAACTGCTCTTGCGACATATCTTGAAAATAAACGCCGCGCACCACTTCTCTTTGCGCTTGAGGCAATTTGTCTAAATAACGTTTAATTTGTTGGTCTTCAAGGTGGTCGCTGTATTCGTGATGTGTATCTTCAGATTCGTTCAATAACGGCCAAATATCTTCGCTAATATTTTCTTCTTTGTTACTTTTCATTTTACGAAGCATATCAAAAGAGGCATTACGCATTACTGTGTAGACCCAAGTAGTAGCTGCACCCTTTTCACTATTGTATAAGTGGGCTTTACGCCAAACTGAAGTGAGGGTTTCTTGTACCAATTCCATTGCTTGGGCTTCTACACCAAACTGCTTTATGCCAAAGCGCTTGATCTTTGGTGCAAAATATTCAAACAAGTACGCGAAAGATTTTTTATCGCGAGATTGAGCTACATTAACTAATGCTTCCCTGAGTTCCGTACTTGGTGTTTCTGGCATGGCAGTGTACTTACCTGTGTTAGGTTCACAACTTAGTGATTGTTGTTGACTTACCATAGTAAAATGTCCCGTTATTGCTTTAGTGAATACCATTACGAGCAATGATTACAATCGGATCATAATTATTTTAGGCAAATTCGTTATTAATCACAGTATGGAGGAAACTGAGCAAGTTATCAAAGTTAGTCTCGAATGCAAGTTGTTGTTTTTTCTCTATAGAAATGGGAAGTAATTCAAGCCATCGTGCAACAATCCACGTGAGTTTATTAAACTTGGTGGTTTTGTAAAGCGATTGCAGATCGGGATTATTCGCAAAGACTTCTTCTAGTGTCACTTGTAAAAGATGGTGCTGATCAATTTCATGGTTATCTTTGTTGTACCAATAAGGCGTGTTGCAAGCGGATACATCACCGTGGCGCAGTTCCTGCTCATCTTGATAAACGTTATCTATTTGCACACTCTTAGATGCAAATACATCAATTAATAGCATACCGCTTTCGTCTTGATCAAAGTCAATAACATCCATTAAACAGCCTTGGGCGCTTATGTTTAACGGGGTGTCATGCTCAAAGGTACATAAAACAAAACCGCTATTGGTTTTTAATGCGTTTTTTACCATCGTTAAATAACGAGGCTCAAATATACGTAATCGCGTATAGCCTTCAGGTAATATAAATATAGGTAATGGGAAAATCGCACGTTTCATAAAGTCTACTTCTTTCAAACACTCTGCCTTTATCTACGTGCGCTTCATTCAAGTCGATCAGCTTTAGTTACATCGATTGCTTTACAGTGCAAATGCATCCGCTAATTAAACCTCATTCCCACATTTTTTATCATGTAAACCAAGTAATAAACACTCAGTATACTTGCCACAGGTGCCAACATTAAGGCTAATAATTCGAACTCACTGTTCATTACTCTTATTCCCTTTTTATTGCTTTGGTTGTGCTTTAACTACACGTTGTTTTTCGTCCATGTTGCTATTATCAACCACAGGATTAGTTTCAAGTAAGCCACCAAGGATAAGCTGCGAATCAAAAGAAACAGCTTCTTTTACTGACTTTTCAAGCTCATTGCTTACTTGTGATACATAAGTAGACACTGAGTTGGTTAGCATATCTGTAATATTTAAATCGACTTCTGTAGCGTTAACCTGAGTTGAACCTAATACAAGTAAGCTAGCGATTGTGATGTTGATTGAAGTATTCATAATGGTATTCCTTGTTTGTTTATTGGTTAGTACGCTTAGTTACAATCAAGGGCTATGCCACAATGGAAAAACTTTATAAACCATTGTTTTAAAATGATATAAATAAATTAAAAAGAAATCCACAAAACCTAGGTTAGCAATTTTGACCAATGAATTTAAAAATAAAACCAAATAATAGTGTGTTTTTTAATGTTCAGTAAATTAATGACTTTATTTCGTATTTGAAAATTTCAGCGTACACATGTACACTAAAATTTATTCGCAAAGTGGTAGGATCTGTTATGTCTTTTGAAGCTCCCTATTCTAAAAAAGAAGAGCTGTTAAATGTTATTAGTCATGCCTTAGGCATTGTATTTGCTGCTTTTGTTTTTTGGGATTTAGTTAAACAAACTAATAGTGTGAAAAGCTATGCAAGTACTTTGGTATATGGCAGTAGCTTATTTATTTTATTTTTATCTTCAACGCTTTATCACGCCAGTGTGCGCCCTAGGTTGAGAGCGTTTTACAAAAAATGTGATCATTGCGCCATCTATTTACTGATTGCAGGCACCTACACGCCCTTTTTGCTGCTGTCATTATCTGGGCTCTGGTCGTGGGCTACCTTAATCTTTATTTGGGCGGTAGCGTTTGCAGGCATCGTTTATAAACTACTGGTTAAAAATGGCAATAAAAAGGTGTCGCTGGCTACCTATTTATTAATGGGGTGGTTTGCATTGGCCATTGTATATCCACTTTATTTACACGTGCCTATCAATGCACTTTACTGGCTATTAGCTGGCGGCATATTTTATAGTGTAGGTACTGTGTTTTACAGCGCTAAAAGTACTCAATATAGCCATGCTATTTGGCACCTCTTTGTTATTGGTGGATGCGTCAGCCATTACATTGCCATTACCCGCTATGTGTATTAAGCAAAAATACACATAGTCTTTTTAAATATCCCCTCATTACCTGCGTTTTTAACTAATACCCTGCAAATGTACTTATTAATAACTAAAGTATAACAAAATCTATCTCATGATCTAAAACCTGTTTGCTATACTGTTTCTAGGAACTGAAAACGCCATTGATTTAAATGGACGCGGCTCATACCAACTCGCTTAATTAAGTATTATTGCGGGTTGGTATCAAACAACGCTAGGTGTTATTAATATTGTCATTATCTAAAACACGCCCACAAATATTAAGCTTGTTTATCTATGCAAGACTGGTGTTGATCACTTTTTTAATGTCAACGCTTGCTGCTGTGCATTCAATTTACTTACTTGATCAATACATTTATCAGCAGAAGCAAATCTCTATCAGAGAGGTTTCAGGTAGTTACGTAAACCACATTAGAAATAACCTAAATCAAGCGCTTTCTGCCGCCTACCCAATTGCGGCCTTAATTCGTACTCAAAATGGTAAAACAGAAGGCTTTGAAGAGCTTGCATCTGAAATGTTAGCGCTCTACCCTGGCCTTGCAGCTTTACAGCTTTACAGCTTTACAGCTTCACAAAAACGGTATCCTTACACACGTAGTGCCACTCAAAGGCAATGAAAGCGCCATCGGAAATAATGTATTAGAAAATCCACTGCGAACTCAAGAGGCCTTTTTGGCCAAACAAACCGGGAAATTAACCCTTGCAGGGCCGTTTGAGTTATTTCAAGGAGGAATGGGGGCTGCTGCTAGGTTACCTGTCTATCTTGACACTCAAGACGGTAATAAGTTTTGGGGGTTTGCTACTGCGCTTATACGCTTTCCTGATATTCTCCAAAGCGTTAACTTAGCACAACTGCCACAGGCAGGTATTGGCTATGAGCTTTCAAAAGTCATGCCCGATACAAATGATGTACAAATTATTGTTAGCTCACAAAACCAAAAAATAAAAAATACTGTCGACTTTAATATACAAGTACCAAATGGGATTTGGGTATTTAAAACTTATCCTATCAATGGCTGGAAAGATAGTGGCATGCTGTTATTTGGTGTTGCTATTGCAGCCCTGTTCATCTTTTTAACCACAGTCACTGCTTATTTAGTGACTCGCTTAAGAGCCAGTCACCTAAAACTAGAAAAAAAGTAACGCAACGTACTCATGCATTACAAAATAATATTAAGGCACTTACCGATACCGAAAGACGGCTTCTTCTGAGTCAAAAGGTAGGTGGAATTGCCACTTGGGAGTGGGATATAAAAACCAATACAATCCGCTTTTCTGAATATGGTATTAGATTAATTAACGGCAGTGTTAAGCAACTCGAAATGACCAAAAATGAATACTTAGCCATTATCTACCCTGCTGATCGTGCCGATGTCATAAGAAATATAGAACAATGCATTGACGATGCAAGGGAATATAATATTGATCATCGTATTGTTAATAAACACAGTGAAATTCGCTGGTTTAATACCAAAGGAACACTCGTTAGAGATAATCAAGGTAGTGCAGTCACTATGTTGGGTGTATCAATCGATATTACTAAACGAAAGCTAATTGAGGAAAAGCTGCATTTATCTTCGCGCGTATTTAGAGATACTCACGAAGGCATTATTATCACTGATGCAAATCGACATATTGTTGATGTTAATCCTGCTTTTTGTCGAATAACCGGTTACAGCCATGATGAGGTAATAGGCCGCACCCCAGAGTTTTTAAACTCTGGTAAACAATCAGACTCTTTCTATAAAGATATATGGCTACAATTAAACAAGTTTGGCCATTGGCAAGGAGAGATTTGGAACTGCAAAAAAAATGGCGAGCTGTATGCAGAGCTACTAACTATTTCCGTGTTAACCGATGATAACAACGTTACTTTTTACTTGGGAATATTTACCGATATAACCCAAGCTAAACGTCAACAAGAGCAACTAAGCCGAATTGCACATTATGATTTATTAACTAACTTGCCAAACCGTGTGCTACTAGCAGATAGGCTTAGCCAAACCATGTTGCAATGCCGTCGTCATAACAATTCACTGGCTGTGGTGTTTCTAGATTTAGACGGATTTAAGCAGGTAAATGATTCACATGGACATGATATTGGCGATAAGTTACTTGTTGCAATTTCTATCCGTTTAAAAGATGCACTGCGTGAAGAGGATAGTTTAGCCCGTATTGGTGGCGACGAATTTGTTGCCGTCTTAACCGATTTAGAGTCAATTGCCGAATGTGTTCCTGTACTCGAGCGGCTATTAGCCGCAGCAGCTAAACCGCTAACCGTGAACGATATTGTCTTAAATGTTTCTGCTAGTATTGGGGTGACCATTTATCCTGAAGATAATTTTGATGCCGATCAATTAATGCGCCACGCGGATCAAGCCATGTATATAGCTAAACAAATGGGCAAAAATCGTTATCACTTATTTGATACTAGCCAAGGTGATACCGTTAAGGCGCAACAAAAAGGCATCGCGCTCATTCGTGAGGCCTTAGCTAACAATTGGTTTGTGCTTTATTATCAACCAAAAGTTGATATGCGAACCGGCGATATGATTGGCGTAGAGGCATTAATACGCTTGCAACATCCCGAGCGTGGGTTACTAAGCCCTATCGAGTTTTTACCAGCCATTGAAAACAATCAACTAATGATAGACGTTGGCGAGTGGGTTATTGATACCGCCTTATCTCAAATTAATCAATGGCAATCATTAACGCCAAGTTTAACTATAAAAGTAAGCGTTAATGTTGCTGCAGTACAATTACAACAATCTGAATTTACCTCAAGGTTAACTAAATTGCTACTGACGCACCCAAAAGTAAATGCAGCTAATTTAGAGCTAGAAGTACTTGAAACTAGTGCACTAAGTGATGTAACCCATGTATCTAAAACTATGCAAGATTGTAAAGCATTAGGGGTTGATTTTTCGTTGGATGATTTTGGTACTGGTTATTCATCACTCACTTATTTAAGACGTTTACCAGCAAGTTTAATAAAAATAGACCAAAGCTTTGTAAGAGATATGCTAGAAAATTCTGACGACTTAGCAATAGTAAAAGGTGTTATTGCATTGGCTAAATCATTTAAGCGCAATGTCATTGCTGAGGGGGTAGAAACGCCAGAGCATGCAGCAACTCTTATGCTACTTGGATGCCACTTAGCACAAGGTTATGGCATTGCCAAACCCATGAGGGCAGAAGATATTCCTACTTGGTTAGACAAATGGTCTGCAGATGAGATTTGGGCTTTAACTGACTTACATAAAATTGATTACTAGCTGAGTTTTAGTTTATTACCAGCGGTACTTGGCCATATTAATACGCTGGTTAATAACAACAATGCCTTCAGCAATTAATCTCTCTCGTTGAATGTGATACTGAGGACAACTCTCAGTAAACGATATTTTACCTTGGCTATTAACCACTCGATGCCAAGGGATCGTCGAACCTTTTGGCATCTCTTTTAATAAACGACCTACCAACCTAGCATTATTAGGATAACCTGCAAGCGCCGCTACTTGGCCATAACTGGCAACACAACCTTTGGGTATACTCGCTATGATAGTATAAATTACAGTGTGTTTATCAATATCCATTTTTATTAGCGTATGCCTTGCTCAGTTGTTTAAATTGGTTCCATACAGTACGCGCCACTGGACCATGATGAATAGCGTGTTGCCTAAACGCTCTTATTTGTGCGCTAAATTTATGTTCACGGTCGGTAATAATGATTTCTTGTAATAAACCTGCTTTTATTTCAGATCTGCAATGATCTAAGCTCATCATTGCCCAACCAGCCCCAGAGAGTAAAAACGATTTTAAGGTAGCTACATCGTCTATTTTCATCATAGCTGACCCTTTGGAATATGAAAGCCTTTCACTGTCTATACTTAAGTCGCTTTCAAACATCGCTAAGCAGGGGTAGTTTTGTAGTTGAGTATAAGTAAGCTGTTTTGGTAAAACCCCTTTTGCGCTTACTATCCCAATATCGAGCTTACCTATGGGTAAACTTTCTAAATCGCCTGTTGCATGAAATAAATCAAACCACGGACCAATGCCTAGCTCTGCTTGTCCATTATTTACTTGCTCTAACGATACAAATCGTTTGCCGCTACTGATACAAAACTCGGTGCTGGTAAACTGTTTAAAAGTATTACTTATGATCTGATTGTAACTTTGCTTATGGCAAAGCTGTTCATAACAAATTTTATATTGCGGCTCATTACCTAATGAGAGCTCTTCCGCCAGTTTTGCAAGCTCGTCATTTGCATGCAGTAGCTGTTGGGCTTCACGATGGAAGATGCGCCCTTTTTCAGTAAGTTGTAACCTATATTTAGTTCTGTCTAAAAGTTCAAACCCTATTTGCGATTCTAAGTTTTTAATTGCTAGCGTTAACGCAGGCTGCGTTTTATGAAGCTTTTGAGCAGCCCCGCTCAAACTTTCGCTTTGTACTATGGCATCTAAAATTACTAATTGATTCAGCTTCATATTGTACCCAAAAACATCATAAATAAAATTTATTAAGTCTGTAAGATTTAATGAATTTTATTTTATATGTTTGCAGCGTATTCTGCACTTAATTAATTTGCCAATATTGCAACGGAGACAACATGAAACTCTTTCGTCTATGTTTATTAACGACGACCTTACTTAGCTTAATCGCTTGTTCTGAACCTGAGCAACAGGTTAAAGAAGAGCCTATTCGCCCTGTCAAACTTTTCACTATAGGTCACGACTCACAAATTAATATTCGTAGCTTTCCGGCTGAGGTAGTTGCAAACCAGGGCTCGTACCTTGCATTTAGAGTAAACGGTGAACTTATAGAGTTTCCGGTTCTTGCTGGCGAGCATGTTGAAAAAGGTGATTTATTAGCAAAATTAGACCCTGAAGATTTTCAACTGCAGTTTGATGAACGAAAGGCACGTTATGAGTTGGCAAAGTCGCAATTGAGCAGAATAGAACAGCTATTTGAAAAGAAAATCACTAGCCAATCTGAGTTAGACCAAGCTTTAGCAAATATGCAAATAGCTGAATCGGCTTTTAAAATCGCTGAAACCAACCTCGAATACAGCGAGTTGCGTGCGCCATTTGCCGGTACCGTTGCAAAGGTATTTGTAAAAAACTTTGAAAACATTCAGGCAAAGCAAAATATTTTACGCCTAGAAACTCGCGATTTAATGGACGTAGAAATTCAGGTTCCTGAAAAAATAGTGGCGCGTTTTAAAAAAGGCACTGATTACCATCCAACAGTTAAATTTGATGGTTTTGAAGATAAAGAGTACACGCTTGATATTAAAGAATGGGACACCCAAGCCGACCCTGCAACACTGACCTATAAAGTTGTATTTTCGTTACCAGTTCCTGATGATTTTAACTTACTGGCCGGTATGACTGGCCGTGTTTTAATTGATTTAAGTAAAGTAACTCGCTCGCAGATTGCTTATACCATATTGCCTATTGAGTCGGTTTTTTCTGATCCCCAAAAAGCGATTAACAATAATGCCTATGTTTGGCTTTACGATGAGCAAACAGGTCAAGTTCATAAGCAAGCTGTTGAAGTTGGCCAATTACACCACGATGGCATAGAAGTACTTAGCGGTATAAAAGAAGGCCAAATTGTGGTGTCTGCTGGTGTGCATTCAATAGAAGAAGGCATGAAAGTTCGCCCATGGAATAAAGAGCGAGGCTTATAATTATGAGCTTTGCACAACTTTCCATAGAAAAAAAGTAATAAGTTGGATGTTTGCACTGCTGCTTTTAATTGGCGGAAGTGTATCTTATTTTGATTTAGGCCAACTAGAGGACCCTGAGTTTACTTTAAAGCAAGCTATGGTTATTACCATGTACCCTGGTGCTTCGCCGCAACAGGTTGAAGAAGAAGTTACGTTTCCTTTAGAAAATGCAATTCAACAATTACCCTATGTTGATCATGTCACGTCTATTTCGTCAAATGGCAAATCTCAAATAGCCGTAGAAATGAAGAGCACCTATCGAAAAGAACAACTTCGCCAAATTTGGGATGAAATGCGTCGAAAAATTAATGACCTTTCGCCATCGCTACCCAGTGGGGTATACCCAAGCACCATTTTAGATGACTTTGGCGATGTATATGGTGTTTTATATTCAGTTATTGGTGACGGCTATTCTTACGATGAGCTAAAAGACTACACCGATTATTTAAAACGTGAATTGGTATTAGTTAAAGGGGTGAGTAAAGTTACTATTGCAGGTGAACAACAGCCGCAAGTAATGGTAGAAATATCTACCCGTAAATTAGCCCAACTTGGTATAGCACCTAGCCATATATTTGCTTTGTTACAATCTCAAAACACGGTATCTAACGCAGGAAAGATAAGAGTGGGCGACGAATCAATTCGTTTTCACCCTACTGGCGAATTTAAAGATGTTAAAGAACTTGAGACACTACTAATTTCTAAACCAGGTGCCAGCGAGCTTATTTACTTAGGTGATGTTGCTGAGGTATTTAGAGAATACGCTGAAGTACCTACTAATGTTATTAGATACAATTCTGAGCAAGCACTATTAATTGGTGTGTCGTTTATGAATGGCGTTAATGTGGTTGACGTGGGTAAACGTATAGATGCTCATTTAGCAGAACTTGAGTACCAGCGTCCCCATGGTATTGACGTTAATGCTGTCTATAACCAACCAAAAGAAGTAGAGACCTCAGTTGACGGATTTATCATAAGCTTGCTAGAAGCTATTGCAATCGTCATTGTTGTTTTGCTTATTTTTATGGGCATTAAAAGCGGCATTTTAATTGGTGGTATTTTATTACTAACTGTTTTAGGCACCTTTATTTTTATGAAGTTGTTCGCCATAGATTTGCAACGTATATCATTAGGTGCACTGATCATCGCGCTTGGTATGTTAGTAGATAACGCTATTGTGGTGACTGAAGGTATTTTAATTAACTTAAAACGGGGTCAAACCAAACTCAAAGCCGCTATAAATATTGTAGAGCAGACCAAGTGGCCATTATTAGGTGCAACCATTATAGGTATTACTGCGTTTGCACCAATTGGTTTGAGTTCTGATGCAACGGGTGAGTTTGCCGGCAGCTTATTTTGGGTGTTATTTATATCCTTGTTACTCAGCTGGATAACCGCTATTACCTTAACGCCATTTTTTGCAAATTTAATGTTTTCAGAAAATGAGTTTAAAAAAGCAAAAGATACCGAAGACGATTCAGATAACGATCCATATAAAGGATTTATTTTTAAAGGTTATAAAACACTCTTAGATTTAGCAATGCATTACCGTAAATCAACTATGTTCCTCATGGTAGTATTACTTTGCAGCGCTGTCGTTGGTTTTGGCTCGGTTAAGCAGTCGTTTTTTCCGGCCTCTAACACACCTATGTTTTACGTAGATTACTGGCAACAACAAGGCTCAGATATACGCGCAACAATAGACGGTATAAAGAAGCTTGAACGCTATTTGCAAAAAGAGGAACTTGTAGAAGAAGTAACCAGCACAACAGGCCAAGGTGCGCCGCGCTTTATGCTTACTTATGCACCTCAAAAGTCTTACTCGTCTTATGGACAACTTATTATAAGAGTAAAAGACCGCGAAGCTGTTGCGGTAGTTATGCAAAAAGTACGTGATTATTCACAAAACTCGGCGCTTTCAGCTGAGCTAAAAATAAAGCCAATGGAAATTGGCCCTTCAACTGATGCTAAAATTGAAGCGCGTTTTACCGGTCCAGATCCTGTTATTCTTAGAAAACTTGCAGCTGAAGCGGAAAAGCTTATGGCGCAAGACGATGGTGCGTTTAATATTCGAAACGATTGGCGTGCACGTACTAAAATGATTCGCCCACAGTTTAACGAGCAAAAAGCGCGACGTTTAGGGATCAGTAAATCAGACCTGGATGATGTGCTGCTTACAAGCCTTTCGGGTAAACAAGTCGGTGTATATCGTGATGGAACCCAGCTTTTACCTATTATTGCTCGCTCACCTGCGAGTGAGCGCCTTAATGTAGACAGCGTTCATGACTTGCAAATATACAGCCCTGTTTTAGGTGTGTTTGTACCGGTAACACAAGTTGTTGATGAGTTTATAGTTGAATGGGAAGATAGCCTAATAATGCGTCGCGATAGAAAGCGAACAATTACGATAATGGCCGATCAAAATGTATTGGGCGACGAAACAGCCGCTAAATTGTTTGCTAGAGTACGAGGCCCTATTGAATCTATAAAGTTACCTCATGGCTACTCTTTAGAATGGGGCGGAGAATATGAATCATCTAGTAAGGCTCAAAAAGCAATATTCGGCTCTTTACCCCTTGGCTATTTAGCTATGTTTGCTATTACTGTTTTACTTTTCAACTCTCTAAAACAACCTATTGTAATTTGGGCTACAGTGCCATTGGCAATTATTGGTGTAAGTGCCGGTTTATTAGCAATGAATGCACCGTTTAGCTTTATGGGACTACTTGGGTTATTAAGCTTAAGTGGTATGTTAATTAAAAACGGCATTGTTTTGGTCGATCAAATAAACTTAGAGCTTAGCGAGGGTAAATCACCCTATCAAGCAGTATTTGATTCAGGCGTAAGCCGCGTCCGTCCTGTTGCTATGGCCGCTATCACCACAATACTTGGTATGATCCCATTATTGTTTGACGTATTCTTTCAGTCGATGGCGGTCACTATAATGTTTGGTTTAGGCTTTGCCACCATACTTACTCTAATTGTGGTGCCGGTTTTATACACTATGGTATTTAGAATTGACTATCCTAAACAGTCTTAATAATTAATAAAAAAACGCAGCCTAGGCTGCGTTTTTATTATTAATACAAAACAATTAAGCTTACTTTTTTAAGCTTAAGGTGCCACTGCTCTTCGCTTTATTTACCGAAGCGGGATTGGCTTTGTGAGTATTAGATTTACCAATATAGGTGGTTGAACGTTTCTGATAAGGTGTATTATGGCTACTTTTTTTAGCTGGCTTATATGGTTCGTTACTCTTTTCGCCACGAGTCTTGTCACCTTGAAAATCACGCTTATGCGCACGTTTAGATTGTTGAGGTAGGTTGCCCTGAACACTATCGTCATACAGCGAATGCTCTTGTGTTTTCCCTGAATCAGCAATCGAGTCGTTAATAACCGCCATTTCTGCGTCACTTAAATGTCGCCACTGCCCTACTTTCAACCCTTTAAGGGTTACATTCATAATACGCACACGTTTAAGTGTAATAACCTCGTAACCGAGGTATTCACACATACGACGAATTTGACGATTTAAACCTTGAGTCAAAATAATAGTGAATTGCTGGGTACCAGTTTGCGTCACTTTACATTTTTTGGTCATAGTATCTAGAATAGGAATACCGTTTGCCATTTTATTCACAAACTGACGATTAAGTGGTTTATCTACGGTAACCACGTATTTTTTTTCATGATTATTACCGGCACGAAGGATTTTATTGACGATGTCGCCTTCATTGGTTAAAAAAATCAATCCTTCTGAAGGCCTATCTAAACGACCGATAGGAAAAATACGGTCAGGGTAATTAACCGCTTTTACAATATTACTTTGAATTTTTCGTTCTGTGGTACAAGTAATACCCACTGGTTTGTTATAAGCAATGTAGACTCGTTTTGGTGGCGCTTTTAATGGCTTACCATCAACCAATACCACATCGTCCTGCGCAACTTTAACACCCATTTCAGGTAATTCGCCATTGACAGTAACACGACCTTGCTCAATATATTTATCGGCTTCGCGGCGAGAGCAAAACCCTGTCTCACTAATAAATTTATTTAAACGCTTTAAGTCTGTCATATGGCAAATCTTCTTAAATATAAAGGCGCATAGTTTAAACTACTCAAGCTATTTTTTCGCGCTTAATTTGAGCTAATTTACGCCATAGGTATTCAAGCGGTCCTTGCTTAAAATAACGACAGTAGAGTGCTGTAAACATAAGCTGTACAACTACTAAGCAAATAGCGACAAGCCAATAATCAATGCGGTTAAAACTAAGCGCCCACTGAGGGAAAAGCACTTTAAACAATATTAACTGCATAATGGTTTGGCTTATGTATAAAGTAAACGCTAACCGCCCTACCTGTTGGATAAGCCTCCCTATTTGCGCGCTGTTGTTGCATAGTTTAACAATTAAATGAATATAAAGTAGCGCCACGCATAAGGCAGCTAATTCATTAACAGGCTCTTGTAACGCATAACCAATACCTTGTTCATATGACTCTAACACTAATCGCGAACTCGTCAGTAACACACTTAACACTACTAACTTAATTAGTCCCGACCTGCTAAATCCATCACTAAACACATTACATTTGTAAGCAACAATACCAATTAGCATAAAGCCAGCACTTGCCCACAGTAATAAAATAGGCACTGTTAGCAACATATAAATGCTCATTGTTATATTTTGGCTAAAATGAGCACCAATACTTTGATAATAACTATTATATATCTGGTAAAATTCGGGAGAATCCCTGTAGAGTGGCTCTTCATTAAGCCCTAACATAAACACTGCTGTGGCAAGTAAAGCAATAAAAGTAAAAAAGGCCGCTTTGCTTTTAAGCTCTTCATCCGTGGAATCTAAATAGTGTAATACCAGTAATGCTGACACCCCATATAAAAACAAAATGTCACCCGCCCACAGTAACAACCCATGTATTAAACCAAACACAGTAAGCCAATATAAGCGTTTTTTTAATGGCTCAATACATTGCTGTCGCTGGAACTGAATATAAAGACCAGCACCAAATAACAACGTAAATAATGTGCGAAACCGCCCTTCAACAAATACAAGGCTTAAGGTGTGTAAAAAATTATCGCTAGCTGGAGGTGTGGTGAGTGGAGTGTAATTGAGTTCAAAAATTGCGAAGGAATAGCAGTTAATAAATACCAGTCCAAGTACTGCTATGCCCCTTATAAAGTCCATATTATAATTGCGCAAATCCTATCCCTTTAAATATTATCTTTATAGCTATCGGCCCATTTTACAGCTTGTTTGTATAATTTTGGTAAAAAAGCACTGTCTAAATTAATGAGTGATACCGCTTTCTCAAGCGCCCACCAACTTCCAGTTTCATAGGCCTTTACCGTTTCCAGGATATAATATAAGTCATTTTTCTCGCCGGTTAGTGCCGCTTTAATTTCATCTGGGAATGGCAGTTTATCAACCAACAAGTCCATTGGGTTATCTAAAATAGCATCAAGAAGAGAAAACAGCCCAGTTAAAAATGCCTCACCTTGTACTTGTTTGGCGACTTTGCTGGCTATTAATTCACAAAAGCGAGCGCGAATAACACACATTTGCATAAGCTCTATCGGCTTAGTGCGCGCGGTGTGTGCTGTAACAATTAGGCTAACAAACTTTTTTAAACGTGCTTGCCCTAGGTAAACCAGCGCTTGTTTTAATGATGATATTTGGCTTTGCAGGGGAAATACACCACTATTTAATAAACGCAATAGTTTGTATGCTAGTGCTGCATCAAGCTCAAATAACCCGGTGATTACTTTCACATCAGGATCTGGCTTCATTACTTCTGAATAAATGGCAATGACAAGACCATAATTATAATGAATATCTTTTTGCTCTATCATTGCGGGGCGGGCAAAGTAATACCCTTGGAAATAATCAAACCCCATTTGGCGAGCTAATTTATATTCTTCATCGGTTTCTATTTTTTCAGCTAACAGCTTAATATTTTTGTGTTTTTTTAGCTTATTTACCACCAGTGGAATTTCATCCAGTGGCGTGAGCCGAATATCAAATTTAATTAAATTAACTAGCTTTAAAAAACGTTCCCACTGCGGTGAGTAAACAAAGTCATCAAGGGCTAATTTATAGTTACTGTGAAAGAGTTTACGGCATAGCTCGTAGGTATCGTCGGTGGGCTCTATGGTTTCGAGTAATTCAATAACCACATCTTTACAGGGTAAAAATTCGCATAAATCGAGTTTTAATGATTCAGGACCAATATTGATCAGCGCTTTTTTACCCGAAGTAATATGGCGAGTACCTAAGTTAAGCTGGTTTTCCATGATAAGCCTTGCTGTAGCTTGACCATCAGAAACACCAGGAAAGCAATTTTCAGGGCTATCGCGAAACAGTAGTTCATATGCAACTACATTTTGATTACGATTAAGGATTGCTTGCCTTGCCACAAATACCGACACATTACCTACTTTTTATTATTTCCACCAGACTAAGTAATTAAAGCGCAAATAGGAACGGATGTCACTGAACTTTAATAAATTTTTTAATATAAGTAGGTAATATAATCAGTTACAACGTCATCCCAACCAAAGCGGCTGTTCTTAGCGCTATTTTTTATCGCTTGCCATTCTTTAGGATTAGTTTGTTTTAAACTCAAAGCCTCAGATAAACAAACCAAAAATGCCTCTGCCTGAGCCAATAAGGTATCACCAGTAAAACTAAAACCAGTCACATTATGCTCAACTGTATCTTTTAAGCCGCCAACACTGTGCACAAGACAAGGCTGACCTGCTCGCATTGCCAGCATTTGGCTAATGCCACACGGCTCAAAAGAACTAGGCATTAAAAATAAATCCCCTAGTTGATACATTAAATCACCAACACCTTGGCCATAACCTTTTAAAAACAATAAATTGCTATTTCGTGCCATTGCAGTGGTAAATAATTGTTCTAGTTTTTTATCGCCCGAGCCCAATACAATCAAGCGACCATTATATTGGTTTATAACCTTGCATACCTCATCAATAGTTAAACTATTGTTGTGTGGCTGGCACAGCAGCAATACTTTTTGCTCGGTGAGCCGCCCTACACTGGTCACTAAAGGCCCTTGCTGCTCTGATGCCTTAAATTGTAAAACACGTTGGTGAGCAATATAGTGGCTGCTGTCTAAGTGTACGTTTTTTGCCATCCAACTAAAAAGCGTAGCTTCTATCTGCTCTAAAAGCTCGCTAAGCGTTGCCTGCTTCGGGTGTTGAGTTGTGTAATCACAGCCGTTGAGGATCCCAATCAGCTTGCCCTGCTCAGCCGCTTGTTGTAAATCACGCTCAAGTCCTTCACCACCAAAAAAACCGCCTGCATCGTTACTCGCAATCTGCACTTCTTGACTATAACTGGGTGAAACCACATGTACTTTATCGGCTAAATTAATAGCACTGCGCATGGGGTTAAAGCAATGAGGGTAACGGGGATCGCAAAGCAATTGGCCATCATAACTTAATGAGGGAAACCACGCTTCTAAGCTAGAGTCATCGTCTTTAAAAGGGCGAATACCTTGTAAAGCTAAGTTATGAACCGTGTACACCAAGCGCAGCTTAGCAAGTTTACGATAGCGAGGCTCAAATTTTAGTAACACCGCCACACAAGCACTGTGCCAGTCGTGTAAATGTAACGTGTTTGGTTGTTTTAAAACCCCTTGTAAAAGCGCTTCACAAATCGCGGCATTAAACACTGCAAACTTACTCGCATCAGTAGCAAATGGACGATTGTCATCATCGTTGCAATACACACTATGTGATTGGCTGAACAAAGGGTGGCTTATTACTATTTGCCTCACTGCATTTTGCGTTTGTGGAATCTCAAACAGCGATAAAACGTGAGAGGCTGAATTAAACGCAACATTGACTTCACCAATAAAACGGCGCTCCCCCAATTCAAAACCATAATCAGGAATAGCCACATCAATCGTTAGTCCCTGAGTTGCTAACGCTTTAGGCACGTCACGTATGACATCGGCAACACCGCCGACTTTGGCATTAGGTAACGCATCATTTTCTGCGGCAACCATTAATACATGCATTTACTTACTCTTATAGTTAGCTGCAAGGCTTTCACCTTGCTATTTAATTATTGATTTAACTTAGTGTCTAACTTTGTCAGCATCTCTCGGGTTACCAAAACAATTCCCTTTTTAGAGACTCTAAAACCATTGGCCTCGTCGGTTTTACGATCATAACCAATTTCTAACCCCGGGGGGATCTCACAGCTTCTATCAATAATGGCACGTTTAATTTTACACCCACGGTTAACTATAACACCGGGTAAAATAACCGACTCTTCAATAGTACAATATGAGCGAATATGTACATTAGAAAACAGTAATGACTTTCTCACTAATGAGCCTGAAATAATACAGCCACCCGATACGGTTGAATCAACAGCCATACCTCGACGATCGTCATCATCAAAAATAAACTTAGCTGGAGGAAGCTGCTCTTGGTATGTCCAAATTGGCCAAGTAGGGTCGTACAAATCCAATTGAGGCTCAGGCATAACCAACTCCATGTTCGCTTCCCAAAATGAATCTAAGGTCCCTACATCGCGCCAATAAGGTTGCCCTACTTGTGCAGGATCTCTAAATGGGTAAGCAAACACATTATGCTCTTCGATAATAGCGGGAATAATGTCATGACCAAAATCACGTCCTGAGCCTTCGGTTTGTGAATCTTTTTGTAATTGCTCAAATAAAAACTCAGTATTGAATACGTAATTACCCATTGACGCTAAGCATGTACCAGGTTTACCAGGCACAGAGGTAGGTTCGGCTGGTTTTTCGTCGAATCGCCGCACTCGATTTTCTTGATCAACGGTCATTACACCAAAGGTGCCTGCTGCTTCTTCAACCGCGACTTCTAAACAGCACACGGTCATATCGGCACCATTTTCTACATGCTTTGCTAATAAACCGCCGTAATCCATACGATACACATGATCGCCTGACAAAATCATTACATATTTAGGTAGTTCATGACGAATAATATCCATATTTTGAAATACCGCATCGGCAGTACCGCAATACCATTCATCACCATGGCGCTGTGATGCAGGTAAAATCTCAACTGACTCGCCTAACTCCTTTTTAAAGTGTCCCCATGCACGATGCACATGGCGTATCAGCGAGTGAGATTTATATTGCGTTGCAATCCCTACTCGCCTTACACCAGAGTTAATACAATTTGATAGTGGAAAATCAATAATACGGTGCTTACCGCCAAAATAAACGGCTGGTTTTGCTCGCCAGTCTGTTAGCTCATGCAGACGAGAACCTCGTCCGCCGGCTAGAATCAGTGCATAGGTGTCTCTGGTTAAATTACTTATATAGCGATTTGCATAACTGGGCATATTACTCTCTCCGTTTAGTGTCAGCTGTCAGTGTTCGTTTTAACTATTTGGTGTGTAGTATCTAGTGGGGTTAAATGCCATATGTCATCACAATATTGACCAATCGTTCTGTCACTAGAAAATAAGCCACTGGCCGCGGTATTTAAAATACTCATTTGAGTCCAGTAGGTTTGATCAGCGTACGCTTTATCCACTTCACGCTGCGCTGAAATGTAACTGGCAAAGTCATGTGCAGTTAGCCACGCATCGTCTTTGCTTTTAATGCAGTTAATCACATCATCAAATAAGCCTGGTTCAAATAGATTAAAATGACCACTTTCGAGGAGATGCATCACGTTATTTAGATCTGGATTATTCGCAATAATTTCACTGGGATTATAATGCGCTTTAATTTCGTCAATATGCTCGGCTTGTGCGCCAAATAAGAAGAAGTTTTCAGCTCCTACTGCATCGCGGATTTCAATATTCGCGCCATCTAACGTGCCTATTGTGAGCGCACCATTCATCATAAACTTCATGTTGCCGGTACCGGATGCTTCTTTACCTGCTGTAGAAACTTGCTCCGACAAGTCTGTTGCTGGGCATATGGTTTCCATGGCTGTGACGTTGTAATTTGGTAAAAAAGCGACCCTTAAAAACATCGATACCTCAGGGTCTTTGTTGATCACCTCAGCAACATTATTAATCAGCTTAATAATTTTCTTCGCCATCATGTAACCTGGTGCAGCTTTACCCCCGAGTAATACACAACGAGGTACCATGCCTTGCGTATCGCCACGACGAATGCGGTCGTATAAATGAATAACATGTAACACATTGAGTAACTGGCGCTTATATTCGTGAATACGCTTTACCTGCACATCAAATAGCATGTTTACATCAAACTCGACGTCACACTTTTGTTTCACTAAATCGACTAAACGTTGCTTGTTTTCTCGTTTTGCCTGCTGCCATGTTACGTGCAATTGAGAGTCATCATAAAAACGGCGTAGTTGGCTAATTTTTGCAAAATCGCCTACCCAGTCTTTCCCTATTTTCTCGCTAATAATATGACTCAGACTCGGATTACAATAAGCAAGCCAACGCCTTGGTGTCACCCCATTGGTTTTGTTATTAAACTTTTCAGGCCATAATGCGTAAAAATCTTTAAACAAACCCGCAGTTAATAACTTGGTATGCAGTGCGGCTACGCCATTGACTGAATAACTACCAACAATGGCTAAAAAGGCCATGCGTATTTGCGGCTCACTGCCCTCTTCAATTAATGATAAGTCTCGTTGCTTTTGTACATCACCCGGCCAATGCCTTGCAACCTCTGCTAAGAAACGGGCATTAATTTCATAAATAATTTCTAAAATACGTGGTAATAATTTAGCAAATAATGCCACTGACCATTTTTCTAATGCCTCAGGCAATAAGGTGTGGTTAGTGTAAGCCATGGTTTGGGTTGTGATGTTCCATGCCTGATCCCAGTCGAGTTCATGGTCATCGACTAAAATTCGCATCAGCTCTGCCACGGCAATACTAGGGTGAGTGTCATTAAGCTGAAAAACATGATGCTGAGCAAAGTCAGTAAAATCATCCCCATATTGTTCAATCCACTGGCTGAGTACATCTTGAATGCTTGCCGATGATAAAAAGTATTGCTGGCGTAATCGCAATTCTTTACCATTTTCACTGCTGTCGTTAGGGTACAGCACCATGGTTATTTGCTCTGCAAGATTCTTTTGTGCTACCGCTTCTGAATAGCTACCGGCATTAAATTCGGCTAAATTAAATTCATCGGTAGCTTCAGACTTCCAAAGCCTGAGGGTATTAACAATATTATTTTTATAGCCCGGAATGGGTACATCATAAGGAACCGCTAACACATCTTGGGAGCTCACCCACTGTCGATGTTCACGGCCAAATTTATCGGTATAACTTTGTACATAACCCGAGAACTTAACCCGTTTAGCTTGCTCTGGTGCACTTAATTCCCAAGGATGCCCTTCGCGAAGCCAGTTATCCGGTTGCTCAACCTGGTTACCTTCTTTTATTGATTGATTAAACATGCCGTATTCATAGCGAATTCCATACCCCACTACAGGCAGCGCTAAACTCGCGCAACTATCTAAAAAACATGCCGCTAAGCGCCCCAAGCCACCATTACCTAAGCCGGCATCATGTTCTGCTTGTTCCACGTTTTCTAGCTCAGTACAATAAGCTTGCAGTGCTGTACTTACCTGCGCTTCTAAATCAAGGTTGAGTACCGCATTACCCAGTGCTCTCCCCATTAAAAACTCTAGCGATAAATATGCTGTTTTACGGCGTTTATGTTGTTTAATTTGCTTATTGGTGTCTCTGCAACGCGCAACGAGTCTATCTCTTATCGTCAGCGCCAATGCATGATACAAATACAACTGCGACTCTCCCACCACATCACGCCCTAAGGTGTAATAAAAGTGGCGAGTTAAATCATCACTTAAGGTACTTTCGTCAATCAACGGGCCTTCTTGCCAGCTTTTTACCACACACACTTGCTCGTCTTGCTTAGTCATAATCTTCGCCTTCTAAATTGGCACTAAAAACCCAACTACTTTGTGCTGAAATATTCACGGTTGCATCTTCTTCAACAACAGATGATGCGTTATTTACGCTTGATAACACTAACGTCCAAGGCCTGATAATGGGCGATTGTGGTAATTGGCAGAGCACAGGCTGTTTACTGGCGTTTAAAATAATTAATAACCCATGCTTATTTTGCTTATCAAGCAAGCTATACATTAAAAATTGTCGCGTATCTTCATGCCAATGTGTTTCATCCATTTCTTTACCTTGCTCGGTAAACCACTTAACGGTGAAACGTTCATCTATATCATCTAAAAATACACTGTGTTTAAACGCGCTGTGACCGCGCCTAATTTTTAACGCATCATCTATAAACTGAATTAAGCAATGGTTTAGTTGTGAGTCTTTCCATGCAAGCCAGCTAGTACGATTATTCTGGCAATAAGCGTTATTATTACCGCCTTGGGAGTGAGCCATTTCACTGCCTGAGGCTATCATTGGCACCCCTTTAGAGAGCAGTAAGGTAAGTAAAAAGTTTTTTTGTTGTTGTAGGCGCAAGCTCATTATTTCAGGGTCGCTACTAAATCCCTCAACCCCGCAATTAAATGAATAATTAGCGCTGTGGCCATCTTGATTATTTTCACCATTTACTTGGTTATGTTTTTGCTCATAACTGACTAAATCGGCGAGAGTGAAACCATCATGGCTGGTAATAAAATTTATACTGTTGAGTGGACCGCGATTACTATGTTCAAAAATATCAAACGAGCCGTGCAAACGCTTGGCCACATTACTTATAATGCCTTTTTCGCTTTGCCAAAAACGTTTAATAACATCACGATATTGATCGTTCCACTCACGCCAAGGAGCAGGAAAAGCACCTAACTGATACCCGCCAGGGCCTATATCCCACGGCTCACTGATCAGTTTTACTTTATTCAAAATAGGATCTTGTGCAACGGCCTGTAAAAACGTGTGAGAAGCACTAAAGCCGGTACTTGAACGCCCTAAAATGGTTGCTAAGTCAAATCGAAAACCATCCACTCCCATAACTTCCACCCAATACCGCAAGCTATCAAGAACCAGTTGCAAAGTTTTTGGATGGTCAATATTTAAGGTGTTACCACAGCCGGTATCATTTATGTATACATTAGGTTGCCCATTAATAGTGCGATAATAAGTGAGGTTATCGAAGCCACGTAAAGACAATATCGGTCCATCACTGCCCCCTCGGCAGTATGGTTGTATACAACATCTAAAATAACTTCAATATTGGCGCGATGTAATTCGCTGACCATCTGTTTAAATTCGTTTATATCGTCATTAACCAAATAGTCTTTATGGGGGGTAAAAAAATTGATGCTATTGTAGCCCCAGTAATTTTGTAGCCCTTTAGTAATTAAAAACTGTTCACTTATAAACGCATGTACAGGCAAAAGCTCAATAGCGGTCACCCCTAAACTTTTTAGATGCTCAATAAAACACGGATGGCTTAAGCCTAAAAACGTACCTTGCTGTGCTTTTGGAATACCTGGATGACGACAGGTAGCGCCCTTTACATGGCATTCATAAATAACCGTATTAGCCCAGCTGTGATCAGGCTTTATATTGATATATGAAACAGATGTAGTCACTTTAGATTTAGGGATATCTATTGCATTATTAACCACGCTTTTAGTGCCTATCGGCATTTGCCCGTAATGGCGCTCGCTCCAAGTAAACTCGTTAAACAAGTCTTTTGCATACGGGTCAATCAGTAATTTATGTTCATTAAATAACATACCTTTTTCATGGTTATACTCACCATCAACCCTAAAGCCATATAATGCGCCAGCGCTCAGTGGTGCAACGTGAATACTCCACACTCCGCCTTCGTTAATATTCATGGCCATTTTTAATATTTCTGTATGGCCACTTTTATCAAATAAACAAACAAATGCTTGGCTTGCATTAGGGGCGTATAAGGCAAAGTTGACACCGTTGTTTTGTACAGTCGAACCCAGTGGTAAAGGTGCACCATGGGTAACCTCAAAGCAATTACTCATCATTCACCTTTTGTAAGTAGACCGTGGTTAAGCCACCCATGTGCAATGTAATACTGTGCTCAAAGCCATGACTTGGTTGATTAATTGAATGTATTAGTTGGTTTGGCTCATCAGTGACATTAATACCTGAGCCAAAAAAACATGACTCATCAGTATTTAATATCACCTTGTAACTGCCTGTAGCAGGCACGCCTAAAGTAAAATGTTGATAAGCAGTTGGGGTAAAATTAGCGACAATAACCATGAAATCATCAGCACTTTTAGCATAACGAATAAAGCTAAATACACTTTGCTGACTGTTATCATTATCTATCCATGAAAAACCAGTCGCACAGCTATCAAGCTCATAAAGTGCTGGATGGGCTTGGTACACATGATTAAGGCGTTTAACCGTATCTTGAATACCTTGGTGACTTTGATGCTCAAGCAAGTGCCAATCTATTGAATGATCATGATCCCACTCTTTTCGCTGGGCTATTTCCGCGCCCATAAACAGTAGTTTTTTTCCTGGATGCGCCCACATAAACGCATAATATGCCCGTAAATTAGCAAACTGTTGCCAATCGTCTCCGGGCATTTTGTTTAGAAGTGAGCCTTTGCCGTGAACGACTTCATCGTGACTCAGTGGTAAAATGTAATTTTCGCTAAAGGCATACACCATAGAAAACGTCATTTTATGGTGATGATATTTCCTAAATAGTGGATCTTCCTGCATGTAATGCAAGCTGTCATTCATCCAGCCCATATTCCATTTATAACCAAAACCCAAACCATTATGCTCAACGCTTTGCGTTACTCCAGGCCACGCCGTTGACTCCTCAGCCACCATCATAATACCGGGATTATTCTTATAACTGCGCATATTCACTTGTTTAAGGCACTCTATTGCCCCTAAGTTTTCTCTGCCGCCGTAACAATTAGCTACCCATTGCCCTTCTTTTCGGCTGTAATCAAGATATAACATAGACGCCACTGCATCCACTCGCAGTCCATCAATACCAAATTGACTAAGCCAATACATCGCATTCGATATTAAAAAGCTTTTAACTTCAGGGCGATCGTAATTATAAATATAGGTATTCCAATCAGGGTGAAACCCTTGACGCATATCAGCATGTTCATATAAATGGGTGCCATCAAAACAATGTAACCCATGGGGATCGCTTGGAAAGTGCCCCGGCACCCAATCGAGTAAAATACCGATATTGGCTTTATGGCATTGCTCAACTAAGTATTTAAAGCTGTTGTAATCACCAAAACGACTTGTTGGTGCAAACAAGCCTACCGGCTGATACCCCCATGAACCATCAAACGGGTATTCACTAATAGGCATAAGTTGTAAGTGAGTAAACCCCATATCAGTCACGTAACTTACAAGCTTATCTGCCAGCTCGCCGTAGTTTAAATAACGATTATGTTCAGCGCGTTGCCAAGAACCTAAATGCACTTCATAAATACTAATAGCGGCATCAATATGATTGCGCTGTTGCCTATTTATAATCGCTTTTTCACTGAGCTTAATAGGGGTAGGTTTGTACTGTAATATACTTGCAGTGCCTGGCGCTTGCTGCATTTTAAAGGCAAATGGATCGGCTTTATCTAAAACTTCACCACTGAGTGTGGTGATAGCAAATTTGTAGCACATATCGGCGCATAATCCCGGGATAAATAACTCCCATACTCCACTGGCCGGATGAAATCGCATAAAGTGACGATTGGCCTGCCAAAAGTTAAATTCACCAATCACTGAAACGCTGGCAGCATTTGGTGCCCATACACAAAAACGAACACCGTCTACGCCCTGTTGAGTCATAAATTTCGCGCCTAAGTGCGCATAGGTATGCTCAAGACTCCCTTCGTTAAACAGGTACATCGCTTGCTCATCAAGCGTACTACTAAAACTGTATTCATCGTAAAAGATAATATTATTGCTTTCATAACTAACTTGGCATTGGTAAATACTGCTTGGCATACTTGATAGCTCAGCTATAAATAAATCACTGTGTTTATAGCGTAATGCGCTAACGGCTTGACCATCAATTAACAGTTCAACCTGCAGTGCTGCTGGCAAATACACTCGAATTTCTATGCCGCTTTGTGTGCTGTGCGCCCCTAAAAAGCTAAACGGGTCTTTAAAGCGCCCTGCGGCGAGCGCAGTAACTTGTGCGTCATAATCAGCCACCAGCGCTGATTTCTTATTTTTTATACTGCCCATTTACCCATTCCTCATTGAATGTATTGCAGTCAAAAGTGATGCATTATCAGTAAAAATATCCTCGCACGTATGTGCTAACACCCGTCTCCAATTGGGATACTCTTTATCTGTACCCGGAATGTTAACTGGGTAGCATTGTTTGTCTAAGTCATCAATTTGTAGGGCAAATAATCGCGATGGCGACTTTGCCAAGCACAAAGCCAGCGCGCTATAAATCGCAAAAGCATCAGTGTTTAATGACATGTCAGAATGTGTGTCGTTTGCATTAATAAAATCAACTAACCGTTGTTTCTCTTGTTGCCGTTGCTGCACTAGCTGCTGGTGTTCAACGGCATCAATCAATTGATACTGTTGTTTGAGATTCAAATCACTATGCTGCCACCAGCCAACAAAAGGCGGTACGTCATGATTGGCAATCATTAGCAGGCATTGCTCGCTAAGATGATCGCGATGAACAAATTCATCATTTTGTTGTTTTTCAAAATAAAATAAACTGTTTGAAAAAATACCACTGCTCACCAGTGCCTCTTTTACTTCGGGTGGTACAATGCCTAAATCTTCACCTATCACGACGGCCTGATTAAGGTGTGATTCAATTTTCAAAATAGCTAACAAGTGCTCGAATGGGTAGTAAACATAGCAACCATCTTGGTTACTATTATTGCTAAAACACCACCACAACCGCCTAATTGCCATCACATGATCAATACGTAATCCACCCACAGAATCCATGTTTGCGCGTATAAGTGAGCGGTAAAACTGATAGTTGTTGTCAGCAAGGCGCATAGGGTTTACTGCTGGCAACCCCCAATTTTGACCACTCGCAGCCCAAGGATCTGGTGGAGCTCCCACAGTCGCATCTTGGCTAAACAACGCTTGCTGGTGTTTATATTCGCTACCCTCTTTGGCACAGCCAACTGCTAAGTCGTTAATCAAACCAATCGCCATTCCTTGGTCGATACAATGTTGTTGGCATCGTGCGAGTTGGCTGTGTGCCTGCCATTGCAGGTAATGGTCGAATGACGGCTGTGTAGTTTCTAACATGGCAAGTTCATCACAGTGCTGTGTACAAAATGCAGTAAATTCATCTTGCCTTGCTTGATTGCCCTGCTGTTGAAAGTGCGCATAAAGCAGTTTAAAGGCATTATATTTCTGCTCAGTAACCGTTTTATAATTAATAAAGGTTATATCTTGCTCGCTGTGCGACCTTAAACAACAAGAGGATAAGTAATCATCTAAAGTGGGGTTGTTAATACTATCGGGCGATAAGTTAATTGCTATATACAATGGATTGAGTAACGCACGGTTACTGGGGTTATAGGGACTAGCGCACTCTGGGTTATCTGCAAATAGTAAGTGCAGAGGATTAAGTAAAATATAATCCATTTTTTGTTTTGCACATAGCGAGGCTAATTCAAGTAAATCATTAAAATCACCAATTCCCATTCCGGCTTGGTTTTTTAATGTGTATAACTGGATTGATAAGCCAAAGCGTTTACAATCGGCTATTTGATAGACTTGTTTAGGGATAGACCAAATTTGTGTAGTTGCTGATTGCCCACCCATACTTAGCAAAGCATCATAATAACCCGTAGGTAAATGGGTAAGTGGCAGCGCTATTTCAATATAACGACTGTCATTTAAGAAATACTCACCTAATGGCGCATAGTCAGCTATTTGTTCAAATTGCAGCTTAATATTTAATGCAGGTATGTTAAGCGTAATTTTATTATGCGCGTCGGTTTCTTTAATACGTACTTTTAGCACATTGCTAGGCTGCTTTACTAAGCTAACAGCCGGCGCAAGCGTTAACCAAGTGGCCGCATCTAATTGATAATTTAACTGAGCTATTTGTGTTGCATCACTTGTGTCAACGCCACAGCACTGCAAGGCTAACCTGCGCGTTTGTTCACTAAAAATAACGTGTTCACCGGTGTATTTAGTGTACTCATAGCCTATTCCATGCAAATAAAATGATTGCGATAGTGCGTCCATTCACCAACCTTAATTAATGCGTTGAGTATTTACTATACTGTTCTCTGAACCAAAATTATTGGCCTGATAGCCATCAGCCTGATGGTCGTTGTCCCACTGCTTACCATTAATCAAGTAACGGAAGTGAAACTCTTTATCAACAGGCAAACGCTGTTTACATTTAAACACACCCAACTTTTTATTTAGTTTCATTGGCACTGGCTGCCAATCATTAAACTCCCCAAGTAAACAGACATCTTCAGCATCAGGATGAGAAAATTCAAACGTAACTTCTGCTTCGTTTTTTGTCTTAAAAAAGCGTTTATTCAACATAATAGGCTCCAACTAAACCATAAGGGTTATTCATCTTTGCCACAGGCCAAACAGCTTAAATAGGCGATGTGGAATCCATTCATTCACATAAAAACAAGCTTAAAGTTAAACAAAACTTTATTTACGCATTATTACAGTGCGTTATTTATTTTACCGCACTAGGTTGGTGCAGTTTTTAACCATTTAAACAGATTTTTAGGTAAGCTCCTTTACTGAGCAATTTTTAAACCAACTACACTCAATTAAATAACTTTTAAAACAATACACTCATAATCATTTTTATTACCGCATTATGGTTAAAAACCTTTAGCTTAGCGGCATCATCAGCGATAATAATTATCCACCTAGCCAATGCGATGAATATTTAAAGACTATGATTAAAAAAAGCATTTTTATTACCTCTGTTATTGTTTTTCTAACCATCATCGCTGTTGTGGGTAGTTCAATTTATACACTATATAGTAAAAAGCTTGTCTCTGTAGATCCAAAGTTAAAAGAAATTTCAGGTATAGAATTTGATAAATATAAACGTCTATGGGCTATTAATGACAGCGGCGACGAACCTAAGCTTTATAGACTCAATGATGATGGTTCTATCGCTAAAGAAATTTTGGTGAGCAATGCAAAAAATATTGACTGGGAGGACATGACGCAAAATAAATTTGGTCATTTTTTCTTAGGGGACTTTGGCAATAATAAAAATGAACGTAAATGGCTAACCATTTATAAAATAGAAAACCCCATTGATATCAAAACAAATACCACCGAAGCCGAGATAATTAAGTTTACCTACCCAGAATTAGACGGCAGCCCAATAAAGCCAGAGCAACGTAACTACGACTTAGAAGCTTTTGTGGCTTTTGGCCGGCATTTATATTTATTTACTAAAAATCGCACAGAGCCATTCGATGGTATTACTAACGTTTATAAAGTAGGCGATCACGCAGCAAATTTTGACGCCCAGCTAATAGACTCATTTAGAACCTGCACCACTATGGAAAAGCTATGCTGGATCACCTCTGCAGCGCTCAGCCCAGATAGAAAAAAACTTGCACTACTAGATTCAACCAGTATTTGGCTGTTTGAAAATTTCAAAGGGGACAAATTTTTCTCTGGCGATGTGTCTAAAATTGATCTCGGCATTGTGACCCAAAAAGAAGCGATCACGTTTTATGATAACAATACAATTGCCTTTACCGATGAGGAATTTAAAGGCATTGGCGGTAATGTTTATTTTTTAAAGCTCGACCAAGTTACTAAAGTTAAAGTCAAACGAAGTCATACTCAAGCTAAGTAAGTTAAAATAAATCTATTTCTGAATCATTTTCTTGTACTTTGATTAGCTGTTCAGCAATTAAATCTTCGTAGATACAAAATTTATCTCGGCCATTATTTTTAGCGTAATAGAGTGCTTTATCAGCATTCTCTATTACAGTGATTGGAAAATCATAAGGGCTAATACGTGCTAAACCAGCACTGACCGTCATATTTCCAATAAAAGGAAACGATGTATTTCTGACGAGCTGTAAAAATTCTGCCATTTTATTACTTATGGAGTTTGCCTCGGTAGGCTCAAAAACAATCACAAATTCTTCTCCACCAAAGCGAAAAATCAAATCGGTTGAACGAAAAAAATGACGCATTTTTTGCGCTAATATCAGTAGCACTTCATCGCCACAGATATGACCATACTTGTCGTTTATATTTTTAAAGTGATCAATGTCTAAAATAGCCAACCAAGATGTAGATGCGTATTTTTGCAGCCTTTTACCCTCACCCCGGGATAAACTGTGTACTTTCAATACTTGTTTTTCAATCAGTTGCTTTATTTTTTTCTCAAAGGTTTGTCTATTTAATAGACCTGTTAATTTATCTCTTTCATTTTCATGAAGAATGACTAAATAGTTTTCAAAAATACGACAAAAAGCATTCAACATCACTTGAGATGGACTATCTAGGCTGTTTGAAACCACTGAAATTGCGGCAACTGTTTTTTCTTGGCGGGTAATAGGTAACCAACGGCGCTCAATGCCATCTGTTGATTGCACCGTGATAATGCAAGCAGAACGTAAGCAAGATAGAAGTTCATCCTCAGGGTGTGTAACAATTTGTCGTTGTTGCCACTCAAATTGTTTTTCACCAGTAATTTTTAAACAAAGACTTTGCTCAATAGTAAGCTGGCCCTGAACTTCTATATCTTTATAAACTGAGACTTCTTTACAGCCAATAAACTCTTGGATGGTCGATATCAAACTGTATTCAAGAGAATCTACATCTCTATTTTTAGTTATTTTGATGACTGAATTGAGTAAATTTTCTTGCATTGTACTCCCTAAAGCAAACTGGGCGTTAACAACTAATAAAATTCAGCATAGACCACGCCGTGGAATATGCTAGGTTTTATTAATGCCTGCCAGCTCAGGGAGATTTTTATTACTAATCTTAAATAAAGGAAACCTAACTATTAGTCATACAATTTATAAATTTTTCAGATACCAGCGTTATAGCCACTTTATCAGTGTACATAACCTCACTATTTTTTGTAATAAAGTCAGCACACTGCGCTTGTGATTGTTTGAATTTTTGCTTGCATGAGTTTACTGACTCTCCAATGACTTCTTGATAAATACTTTCATCACATAAGCTATTGGCAAACTGACTCGCGCCAGTAATAATCTCATCAATATTGATGGGAGAGGATTCTAGTTTGAAAAATATATCGCTGTAAGTTTCAACCGTTATATTATCGCTTGAGTCAAATAAAGTGGCCTTCGCACTTAAATATGAGCCACCTATTATTAATAAGGCTGCAGCAGCTAGTGTTGTGTATTTCATAACATTTCCTTGTAATGTGTTTGAGCTGTTTTTCCAAAACACCCTGTTTTACATAGTATAACCAACTAAGGTTTATACATGTAATAAGTATATTTATCAGGTTTATTCAATACTTGGGGATTGTGGCAAACGAAGAGGCGAAGAGCCTATTGATTTGGTAAAAACAATCCTTGTTCCTAATAATTAGAAGGTTACAATTAAGTAGGCTTAAATGCAAATAATTAATACTCACTGAATAGCGATAAATAATCTAGGGTCTGTTGACCTTTGCGGATTAAAATTTGTTCAAACTAGGGGCGGTTTGATCGCGGCGCGAGGTTTGTAACCTAGTGGGCTAAGTAAAAACCGAGCAACAAAGAGTAAATCGCCCCTAGGCAGAACCCTTCGGGCAGCGCCTGTTTGGCATTGATGCTGCGTTATCGCCTATTTATGGGGAATAACCACACCACATAGGCTCTGCCTTGCCTAAATACCAAACAGACTGCTGCAAATTCAACCTTGAAAAGTCAACAGACCCTAATTAACGCTTAAATTTAGTTTCTAAAATAACCGAGGAACGAGTACGCTCTACGCCATCGAGATTACCTATATCGTCCAGTAAATGACTCAACTGCTCAAGGTTTTGAGCCTCAACAATGGCAATTAAATCAAACTCACCACTAATTGCATACAACTGAGATATAGCATCTATTTGCTTTAACTCTACGTTGGTTTTTGTCGTTAGCTTCTGCATAACCTTTATAGAGACGTGCGCAGAAACCAAGCTATTTAAAAAATCATCACCAAAGTCAACGCTATACCCTTTAATTACCCCACTTTGCTCCAACTTGAGCATACGGCTTTGCACTGTTGAGCGTGATAAATTTAAATGCCGAGCTAGATCAGAAATACTCGCTCGAGCGTTCATTTTTAATACTGATAGTAACTTTTCATCTTGGGGAGTTATCATAATGCTAATAAGTTTCGTTGATTTGACCATTATTCTAATCATTTTTCACAAAATAGCACTGCAAATTTAATTCATAACCTTTGATAATGACACTTTTAACAAGTAAAACGCATTGTATTGCTGAATAAGCCTGAGCTTAGCGTTATTTTTTCAGCAACGTATTTTTTTATGTGATTAATTTAGGTGTAAAAATGCAAGTAACCAGAGATTTATTTAACGACGTAATGGTCCCTAACTACAACCCATCTGCAGTTATTCCGGTTCGTGGTGAAGGCTCACGCGTGTGGGATCAAAATAATAACGAATTTATCGATTTTGCCGGTGGTATTGCGGTTAATTGTTTAGGTCATTGCCACCCTGCATTAGTAGGCGCACTTAAAGAGCAAGGCGAGAAAATTTGGCACTTAGCAAATGTAATGACCAATGAGCCAGCACTTCGCTTAGCTAAAAAAATGGTTGATGCGACCTTTGCTGAAAAAGTTTACTTTGCAAACTCAGGAGCTGAAGCAAACGAAGCGGCTTTAAAATTAGCGCGTCGCTTTGCACTGGATAAATTTGGTGCTGAAAAATCTAAAATTATCGCTTTTAATAAAGGCTTTCACGGCCGTACTTTTTTCACTGTAACAGTGGGTGGCCAAGCCGCTTACTCAGATGGTTTTGGTCCAAAACCTGCTGATATTGTTCATTGTGATTACAATGATATTGCCGCTTTTGAAGCCTTAATTGGTGATGATACTTGTGCGGTAATGATGGAGCCATTACAAGGTGAAGGCGGCATTGTGCCACCAACCAATGAATTTGCACAAAAAGTACGTGAACTGTGTACTAAGCATAACGCACTGCTTATTTTTGATGAAGTGCAAACGGGTGTTGGCCGTACAGGTCACTTATACGCATACGAAGGCCTAGATGTTATTCCTGACATTTTAACCACGGCTAAAGCATTAGGTGGCGGTTTCCCAATTGGCGCGATGATCACCACTACTGACATTGCAGCACACCTAAAAATAGGCACTCATGGTTCTACCTACGGTGGTAACCCATTAGCGTGTGCTGTAGCAGAAGCGGCTTTTGACACAGTAAATACCCCTGCGGTTTTAAATGGCGTAAAAGAGCGTGAGCAAATGTTCCGTGATGGTCTAAATACTATTAACGAAAAATACCATGTATTTAGTGAAGTACGCGGTAAAGGCTTACTCATTGGTGCGGTATTAAATGAAAAGTTTGAAGGCCGAGCTCGCGACTTTTTAGTTGCAAGTGCTAACAACGGTTTAATGAATTTAGTCGCTGGAATGAACGTTATCCGCTTTACGCCTTCATTAGTGATCCCATTTGAGGACATTAAAGAAGGCTTAGCTCGCTTTGAAAAAGCAGTGAGCGAAGTTGTAAACGGTTAATCACTAAGTAAAACATATAAAACCCTGAGATAAATGTTTACCTCAGGGCTTTATTGGAGCAAGTAATTAATGCAAGTATTACGTCCTATTACTGTCAATGATTTTGCAGCACTTAAAGAGATTGCCATTGAATCAGGCCATGGTTTTACCTCTTTACCTGTCGATGATGGACAACTACAAGAAAAAATAGACCGTGCACAAAACAGCTTTACTAAAAATGTAAATAAGCCTATCGATGAAAGCTATTTATTTGTTTTAGAAGACAGTGACACTGGCAAAGTAATTGGTACTACCGCCATAGAAGCGGCCGTCGGTTTGTCTGTGCCTTTGTATCACTACCATTTAGGTAAAACTGTCCATCATTCACCCACCTTAAACGTTTACAATACCGTTGATATTTTAAGTATGTGTAATGACTACACAGGCTGCTCAGAAATATGTACTTTATTTTTACGTGAAGACAGCAGAAAAGGCTTAACAGGGCGGTTTTTATCACGTTCACGCTTTTTATTTATGGCACAGCACAGTGAACGTTTTGCCGACACTGTGATTGCTGAAATGCGTGGCGTGAGTGATGAACAGGGCCACTCTCCATTTTGGCAATGGTTACAAGAACACTTTTTTAGTATTGAATTTCCACAAGCTGATCACTTAGTTGGATTAGGCGATAAAGTATTTATCAGCGAACTTATGCCTAAATACCCTATCTATGTAAACTTGCTAAGTAAAAAGGCACAAGCGGTGATTGGGCATGTTCATGATAAAACCAAGCCTGCACTTAAGTTGCTTGAAAAAGAAGGGTTTGAACATCGTGGCTACGTTGATTTATTTGACGCAGGTCCCACGGTAGAGGCAAAGCTCGGTAATATTCGCAGTATTCGTGATTCACAAGTGTGCCCAATTACCATTGGTGAACTTGAACATATTAATGAGCAAAGCTCAGATACCCTTGCTATTTGTAATCAAGGAGTTAGCGACTTTAGAGCCACGTTCACTAAACACGCTCATTATAATCAAGCAAAGCACACCTTAGTTATCAGCCAAGAAGTAGCTGATGCACTTCATTTAAATCAAGGAGATGCAGCGCGATTTTTCCGCCTGTAACACTATTTATGAACACACAACTAATTAATAACCAATGGCACGCAGGCCAAGGCCCTGCTTTTAATTCTGTTAATCCAAGCAATGGCGAAGTTGTTTGGCAAGGTAATGGTGCCAGCCCCGAACAAGTTAGCAGTGCTATTGAAGCGGCAAGAGCCGCGCAAATTCAATGGGCCGATATGCCAATTGAACAACGTATTACCATTTTAGAAAACTTTGTTGCCCAATTAAAAGAACACAGCGAAGAATTTGCTAGCATTATTGCTCGTGAAACAGGTAAACCACTATGGGAAACGCGCACAGAAGTCGGTGCGATGACAGGCAAGGTTGCTATTGCTATCCGTGCTTACAATGAACGTACTGGCACAACCGAAAACCCAATGCCTGGCGCAAAAGCCTTTATTCGCCACAAACCACATGGTGTAGTGGCTATTTTTGGCCCATATAATTTCCCTGGGCATTTACCAAACGGTCATATAGTCCCTGCTATATTAGCGGGTAATACCGTGGTGTTTAAACCATCTGAATTAACTCCTCATGTAGCCCAGTTTACCTTAGAGCTGTGGCTAAAAGCAGGCTTACCTGCTGGAGTTATAAACCTTGTTCAAGGTGAACTAGAGACAGGTAAAGCGCTTGCCTCACATCAAGATATCGATGGCTTATTTTTTACTGGTAGCTCAAACACAGGCCATTTATTACATAAACAATTTGCAGGCCATCCAGGTAAAATCTTAGCGCTTGAAATGGGCGGTAACAATCCGCTGGTGGTTAAAGATGTTGCTGATGTGAGCGCCGCCGTTCACGATATTATTCAATCGGGCTTTATTACTTCGGGTCAGCGTTGTACGTGTGCACGTCGATTATTTATTGAAAAATCAGCCAATGGCGATGCGATTTTAGAAAAGCTGATCAGCGCAACCAAAAATATTCTTGTAGATGATAGCTTTGCTGACGAACAACCATTTATGGGTGCCATGATCAGTGAAAAAGCCGCGTTAGGAATGGTTGCAGCGCAAGCTGACCTAGTTAAACAAGGTGCTGAGGTACTCGTTGAGCTTAAACAATTAAAACCAGGCACTGGGTTTGTCAGCCCTGGTATTATTGATGTCACTAATATCGATGAAATCGCTGATGAAGAACACTTTGGCCCGCTAATTAAAGTATACCGCTACACTGACTTTGATAGCGCTATAGAAGAGGCGAACAACACCAGCTTTGGTTTATCTGCAGGTTTACTTGCAGACAGCGAAGATGATTACAGCCACTTTTTAAAGCGTATTCGTGCCGGTATTGTTAACTGGAACCGCCCTATTACTGGCGCATCAAGCGCAGCGCCATTTGGTGGCATAGGTGCCAGTGGTAACCACAGAGCCAGTGCATACTATGCTGCAGATTACTGCGCATACCCAGTAGCCTCAGTAGAGTCAGAAAAAGTTAATTTACCGCAAACCCTCGCACCGGGCTTAATAATTGAATAACAATTTTAGAAAATTTAAGGATTTACCATGCATACTGATGTAAACACATTATTTGATAACTTATGGCAAAACTACCTAACCGTAACGCCATCAGCTGATAAAATTCATGACTTATTAGGCTCAACGCAAAAAGACGACATTATTAACGATCATATTGCTTTGCGTACTTTTAACATAGAAAAAGTATGCCTTGAAAAACTAGCTGCGCACTTTTTAGCTATTGGTTATAAAGAATGTGGTGAGTACCACTTTGAAGCAAAAAAGCTCTACGCCAAGCATTATGAACATAGCGATCCGACACAGCCTAAAGTGTTTATTTCTGAATTATTAGTTGAAAAATGTTCGCCTGAGCTTCAAGCTATCGTTACTGATATGGTTGCACAAATTGACGAAAGCGCTGTGACTGCCGATAACTTTTTATATTCAGGCACACATTGGCAAGTAAGCACTGATACTTACAAAAAGTTATTAGCTGAGAGCGAATATGCAGCGTGGATGTCTGCGTGGGGTTACCGTGCAAATCATTTTACTGTGAACATTAATACCTTAGCTAAATTTGATAACATCCATGATGTAAACCAAGCTCTTAAAGATGCAGGTTTTGCACTTAATACCTCAGGAGGCGAAGTAAAAGGCTCACCAGAGGTGCTACTAGAGCAATCATCAACATTAGCTGATGAATACGCTGTGACCTTTTGCGATGGCGATATGCGCATTCCTAGCTGTTTTTACGAGTTTGCTATTCGTTATCCAAAACCAGATGGTGAAATTTACACTGGATTTGTTGCAGCCTCTGCAGATAAAATTTTCGAGAGCACCAACGCACGTTAACTGTGTTGTGCTAAATTAAAAAAAGCCCATTTTTGGGCTTTTTTTGTTTCTGAGAAAAAGCTCACTTATAAATCATAAAAACAACGGCTTGTAGTCGTTTTCTAATTGTTCAAATGACAAATTACCAATAAAACGACCAAAGCTCAGCCACGTAGCAAGTCCTCTTAAATCTTTAAAATGAGGCGGCACAAATTGCGGGTTTTCAATCACACCTAAATCATGTAGTTGCGATATTAACCTAAAGTCATCAATTGATATTTTACCCACCAGCAATAGCGGTAATTGGTCAATTCTGCCAAGCTGTATCGCCACCCGAATTAAGTTATAAACCAATACAAAGCCTTTTATATAAGCAATGTCTTTAGTAAACGGTAAGCCGGTTGCGGTGCTACCTCTAAATACACGCTGTGCAAGGGTGTAGCTGTCGTCTTTTGATAACCCTTGTGCTACATAATCTCGGTATATATCTACAAACTCAGCACCATCAATCACTTTGGTGACCGCTTGAATACGGTTTACTAATTTTGATAAGCGACGTGGTGTTGATTTAAGAGTAATTATTTCGGTCAGTACTGCAAGCCCTTCTTGGGTAACGGTAGAGCTTGGCGTGCCTTTACTCAAACAAGTTAAATAAGGTTGCGCTAATCCATTTTGAGTGGTGCCTACATGGATCCAGCCCTCGTGTACCTCTAAAATATCTAATTCGCGCTGAGAAAACTTAACATCTTGATTAAGCTTTATATTGTTAGCTCCTGCTGCGGCATCACTGACAATTCCATCACTAAGCATTACTTCCACATTAATGCCTTGCATACTGGCATTAACTTGTTCAGATAAAATCCGCACCGCATCACTGGCATCAATATTTTTAGGATCTTCAGGCAAAATATTCGCATCAAGTAAACTTTTTAATGGCTGCTCGAGCATATTAGCAAGCTCAGATAAAGAAGGCTCACCAGCATGAAAAAGATCTTTTGGGTGACCAAATAGCTCTACCGACAAGTCATGAAATTCGGCAGTGCCTCGATGCTCCAGCATATTGAGCACTGTTTTATATTCACCACACATTTTACCCATATATTGGGTTATTGGGTTTAATTGTCCCAACTGATTAATAATATTACGATGCAGTGTTGAAAATGCTTGGCGCAACTCACTGGGCACAAATCCTAAATCGCGCTGTTGGTAATAGGCACGATCTATCAGAGGATTTTTTTGACATTTTTGCCTAAAAAACTCTTCTTTAGTCTGTTTATCCCAATTAATTGCATCGAGTATTCTAATGGGGGTTTGCAGTGCAATAAGTTGGTCGGATAATTCACGAGTTTTTAAAAGTAACGCTTTGTCTATCATGGTAAAAGCTCAACATAAAGTGAACTTTGAGCATAATTTATAAATTGAAAATAACAAAGCAATATCGCACATTCTTGACTATTGTTTTTATGATGATCGACCCGCATATCTACCCCGTATGAGAGAATAAATAAAAGGTATAAACAATGAAAAATGAAATCGACAACAAACAGATTCTAGCGGTTTACGAACGTATCCAGCAACGTGGTGAAAGCACAGAAGAAGGTAAGCTTTATCAGGGAGTCACTGCATTTTCTGATATTGACGGCTATACCGTTTACTTACAAGGCAGTGGGGTATTATTACGTTTTGGATTTCATAATACCTATCACTTAGATTATGAACATGACAAACACAAAGACGACTTTTTGAAGAAACTTTACAACATAGCTAACGAAGAGTAATGCGACCAACAAATAGACGAAATAGGCCAACTAGTTCGCGCAATTTACAGTTTATTCACCAAGTTATTGCGCAATTAAAAGCTGAGCCTGAAAAGCTGCAACTGATAAAAAATAACCTTGCTTATTACCGCGAACAAACACACTTAAAGCGCGGTTTTTTGCTCGCGATTGAACGTTTTGATTGGGTGTTTGAAGCCACTGATAACATCGACGAAATTTGTGCACAGATCATGGCCGATGATTATATTGGCAATCGCTTAAGACGTTACCCCCTATTATTTAAAGGTGTTGTTGAAACCTAAACAGCACCTTGCTTCACCCCTTTTTAGGTTAACATTCGGTTAATTTACCTCCCATCCCCCTTTCTATAATCCGTATTTCATCGGAACAACAGATATATTCGTTTTACCTTCATATAACTACCCTGCTGGTAAAAAATACAATTAGTACTCTAATAGTTAACGCACTAACAAATAAATCACTAAAAGTTTCTCTCACCTCGTAAACAATTAATTACACTATATAAGCCAACACAAAAAACAAATATAACCCACTGTTATTTATTGATTTTATATAAATCATTATGTTGTTAATTTTGCATCATTTCATACTCATTTTGTTAATCATTTATCCATACTTTACTCTCTTGCTATTTACACAAGCCTTGAATTGTTAGAGCTATTACCTTAAGCTTAATCTTTATTGAACGTTCAATTAATAAAAATTATGCCCAAAGTTGGAATGGAACCTGTAAGGCGTCAGCAGCTAATTGACGCGACTATAGAGTCAGTTGCTCAAAAAGGATTACAGGCGACTACTATCAATAGTATTAGTAAAAACGCTGGAATGTCATCAGGCATAATTAGCCATTACTTTGGTGGGAAACAGGGGCTAATTGAAGCAACTGTGCGTTACTTACTCTCGAACTTGAAAGACGACTTAATTAATAAAGTTGATGAAAACACCACTGCAACTCAAAGGTTAATGTTTATTGTTGAATCAAACTTTGCGCTAGTACAACAACGAAAAGATACCACTCGGACGTGGCTAAGTTTTTGGGCGCAATCAATGCACGATAAGGAACTTCATCGTTTACAAAACGTAAACAGCAAACGCTTGCAGAGCAATTTAACCGTTTCATTTAAGCAATTAATGCCTTTGGCGCAAGCGACACTCGCGGCTGAATTAACCGCAGCAATGATTGATGGCTTATGGCTTCGTGCTGTATTAAGCCAATCAGACGAAAATCAGTTTAAACACAGTGAATCACTAGCTAAAAACTATGTACATTCACTTATCAAGCAATATGGAGCCTAACGTGACTACACCTATTTATCAAAACTTTATCAACGGCCAATTCCTTGCAAATAAAAGCGGCGAAACATTTGATGTAGTAAACCCTGCAACCGGTCAGGTAATTTATGCCGTTGAAGTCGCTGACGAGTATGTTCAAAACGCAGCGATCGAAAGTGCAAAACAAGGCTTTAAAGTTTGGTCAACGATGACCCCTATTGAGCGCAGCCGTATTTTATTAAACGCCGTTGCTATTCTACGCGAGCGCAATGACGAGCTTGCCCTGGTTGAAGTGCTCGATACTGGTAAACCAATGCAAGAAGCTAACTGCGTAGATATAGAAACAGGCGCAGATGTTATTGAATATTTTGCAGGCCTTGCTCCTGCACAAGTTGGTCAACAGCAAATGGTTGGCGATGATTTTTATTATACTCGCAAAGAACCTCTAGGTATTTGTGCAGGTATTGGTGCATGGAACTACCCGTTACAAATTGCATGTTGGAAGTCAGGTCCTGCTCTTGCAGCGGGTAATGCATTTATTTTTAAGCCATCTGAAGAAACACCACTTGGCGCAATTAAATTAGCCGAAGTGTTTATTGAAGCAGGCGTTCCTGCTGGCGTATTTAATGTAGTGCAAGGCGCGGGTGAAGTCGGTCAATGGCTTACTGCACATCAAGATATTGATAAAGTATCGTTTACTGGTGAAGTAGGTACAGGTAAAAAAGTAGTGGCCAGTGCTGCAGGCACATTGAAAGATGTGACTATGGAGCTCGGTGGTAAATCACCATTATTAGTATTTGATGATGCCAATATAGAGCAAGCAGTAAGTGCCGCTATGTTAGGTAACTTTTATACCCAAGGTGAAATTTGCACGAACTGTACCCGTATATACGTACACAAAAATGTTTACCAACAATTTATTGATGAACTTAAAACACGCACCGAAAACAATATTATTGTCGGCGACCCGCAAGATCTAAACACTAACTTTGGCGCGCTTATTTCTAAAAAGCATCAAGATTTAGTAATGAGCTACATTAATAAAGGTCTTGAAGAAGGCGCAACACTATTAACAGGTGGTTCAACGCTTTCTCCAGAAGCAGCGCCAAATGGCTATTTTGTAGCGCCAACTGTGTTTGTTGATTGCAATGATGAAATGACTATCGTTAAAGAAGAGATTTTTGGCCCAGTAATGAGCGTTTTAGTCTTTGATGATGAAGATGATGTGATTGCCCGCGCTAATGGCACTCACTTAGGTTTAGCTGCAGGCGTTTTCACCAGCGACATTAAACGCGCTCATCGCGTAATTCATCAACTGCAAGCCGGTATTTGTTGGATTAATGCTTACGGTAACTCACCAGCTGAAATGCCAGTGGGTGGTTATAAGCAATCGGGTATTGGTCGTGAAAATGGCATAGAGACTCTAGATCATTACACACAAACTAAATCTATTTATGTTGGCATGGCTGACATAGAAAGCCCGTTTTAAGGAATCATCATGAACCACTCTTTTGATTATATTATTGTAGGTGCGGGCTCAGCAGGCTGTGTGTTAGCAAATCGCTTGTCTGAAGATTCAAGTAACAAGGTATTGTTACTTGAAACCGGCGGCAGCGATAAAAGCATCTTTATAAAAATGCCAACGGCACTCTCTATTCCAATGAATACCGATAAGTTTGCATGGCAATTTCATACGCAACCAGAGCCATACTTAGATAACCGAGAAATGCATTGCCCTCGCGGTAAAGTACTTGGCGGCTCATCATCGATTAATGGCATGGTGTATGTGCGTGGCCACGCTAAAGATTTTGATGAATGGCAACAGCACGGCGCTAACGGCTGGGATTACCAAGCGTGTTTACCGTATTTTAAAAAAGCAGAAAGCTTTTACCTAGGTGAAAATAGCCATCGTGGTGGCAAGGGTCCGCTAGGTGTTAATAACGGCAATAATATGGAAAACCCTTTATACACTGCATTTATTGAAGCGGGTGCAGAGGCCGGTTATTCAACAACAAATGACTACAATAGTGCTCAGCAAGAAGGGTTTGGACCTATGCACATGACCGTTAAAAACGGCGTGCGTAGCTCAGCCTCTCGTGAGTACTTAGATCCTATTAAGCATCGTAGCAACTTAACAATCGTTACAGGTGCTCTCGCCCAGCGCGTTATTTTAGATGGTAAAAAAGCAACCGGCGTTGAATACAAGCTTAATGGCGCGGTTAAAACTGCAAAAGCAAATAAAGAAGTTATCTTAAGCGCAGGCTCTATTGGTTCACCACACCTACTACAGCTTTCAGGTATTGGTGATACTCAAGCACTTGAGAAAGCAGGCGTCGAAGCAAAACATCACTTACCAGGTGTAGGCCAAAACCTGCAAGATCATTTAGAGTTTTACTTTCAATATAAGTGTAAACAACCAATTACCTTAAACGGTAAGTTAGGCTTGTTTTCTAAAGGTTTAATTGGCGCAAAATGGCTACTAACTCGCAAAGGCTTAGGTTCAACTAATCATTTTGAATCATGTGCCTTTATTCGCTCAAAGCCAGGTGTTGAATGGCCTGACATACAGTATCACTTTTTACCGGCCGCTATGCGTTACGATGGTCGTAGTGCTTTTGCAGGGCATGGTTTTCAAGTGCATGTAGGCCATAACAAGCCTAAGAGCCGAGGCAGTGTCACTATTGCATCAGCTGATCCAACACAGCCACCTAAAATTGTATTTAATTACCTAGAGCATCAAGATGATATTGAAGGCTTTAGAGCGTGCGTACGATTGACGCGTGAAATCATTGAACAACCTGCCTTTGACAATTTCCGTGGTGAAGAAATTCAACCAGGGCAACAAGTTCAAACTGATGAGCAAATTGATGCCTTTGTTCGCCAAGCCGTAGAAAGTGCTTATCACCCTTCTTGCTCTTGTAAAATGGGTGAAGATGATATGGCCGTGGTTAACTCCAACACCCAAGTGCATGGCATACAAAGCTTACGTGTGGTTGACTCGTCAATTTTTCCGACCATACCGAACGGTAATTTGAATGCTCCTACGATTATGGTGGCTGAAAAAGCCGCGGATATTATTTTAGGAAATAAGCCCTTAGCTCACACAGGAGTTGATGTTGTGAATGCCACTGATTGGCAAACTACACAACGAAATAAAACCCTTTAATTTAGCCTGTCATAAAGGCCTCTCTCGTAAGCAAAATGCTTAAAGAGTGCCTTTATGCACCTTGCAGTGGCTCACAAGCGTAAATAGGTTATGCCGGTGTTAATGCAAGCACAATAAAAAACGGAGTATATATGTGTTACTTTTATTCATTCTGGGAGGGCGATAATGACTATTTGGCTTAATGCTGGCATTATTTTTACCTTACTTGCCATTGTTACTATTTTAATAAAATGGGGCAATGTACGCGTAGTAGGCGTCACACCAGTGAGAACATTCACCTTTATAGCAATCCTATTTACCTCAGGCCTAGATGTTGGCCTTATTATGTTTCCTTTAACCGAATTTGCCGGTTATGCAGACATAAAAGCAAGCCCAGAATATGCATTTGCCAACCCGCTCTCTATTGAGTTTGGTTATTGGGGATTTTTAATTTGGGGATTTTATTTTCTTACGTGCTTTTATTTCTGTGTAATAGAGCCCAAAGTGAAGTTTTTTGAAATTCCATGGGTTAAATTTTTAAACAACGTGGTCATTATTGGTACTTGTGCGTTTACCGCATACTTACTACTAAGCAATCTACCGTGGTATATACCAGAACTTGGTGATGGCTCAAGTGTTATTCCAGCATTTTACTTAATTGTACTTGCCGCTATTTGTTTCGCGGTGTATTCAAGTACCGATATTAAATATGTTCGCTTTTTAAGTATTGCTACTACTTGGTTGTTTATCGCATTAATTGGTTTTATGTGGGCTGATGCCTTCTTATTTGGCGATAGCGAACTCTCTGCATTTACTCAAAATATAGGTTTAATTGGCAATTACTTCGCCAACATCAATGAATTTGTATTACCACTGAATGATTACCATGAGTTTTATCTATTTTGGTGGTTTGCGTGGAGCATCATGATTGGTCAGTTTACATCGCGTTTTGTTGGTGGTTTAAAAACATACCAAGTACTGGGTGCTATGTTGATTTTCCCTTCAATACCAATCGCTATCTGGTTTAGTGTGTTATATCACTACCACGAGGCGGGTATTCCAACTGCAGGCATCAAAAACTTTGCCATGGTGTTTGTAGGTATCGTGTTTGTTATAAACTCGCTTGATTCACTGATCCGTTTATACACAGATAATTTAAACTTAACTGTAAAACGCTTAGGCAAGTTTAAATATATTGCTATGAACGTTATCGCTTTATCATTATTGACACTGTTATTTAAACTTGAGTTTTTGCAAATTCAATGGGTTGGTGCTTTAGTTATTGGCTTATTCTTTATCTGCTTAGGTTTTATTGCCTACAGCAAATTTAAAACGGTCAGCAATATCGAAGGATCGCCTAAAGCGAATAAAATTGATTACACAAAAATAGAAACTATCAGCTAGGAAATCACATGAATAATAAATTAAAACAACTTTTTATCGCTTTACCATTAACGGTTTTATCAACAACAGCAGCAGCTAACTGGTCAACAACGATTACCGCTGCCTCTGATTACACCTTTAATGGTGTAACTCAAACAGATAACGACCCTGCGCTACAAGCAAGTCTTGACTATGCGTACGATAACGGTGTGTATGCAGGTGTATGGGCATCAAACGTAGATTTTGGTGATGACACCGACTTCGAACTAGATGCTTATGTAGGCCGATACATTCAGTTAAACGAACAAGTAAGCCTTGATTATGGTATTGCTTATTACACTTACCAAGGTAATAACAGCGATGGTAACTACGCAGAAGCGTATACTAAATTTGGTTACGCCAGTGACTACGGTCAAACAGAGCTTAACTTTTGGTACAGCTGGGATTACTTTGGCTACGATACAGGCCATGTGATTTCGATGATTGCGCACACTTTCGAGATTGCTCCAAATCATGCAATTCGCGCTAGCTTTGATATTTCAAACTCACTTGATGGCAATAAATTTCAGTGGGATGAAGCTAAGGGCGATAAATCGTATCATCATTACCGCTTAGCGTACCAAACAAGCTATGAAGGGTTTGGTATTGAAGTAGCAGCTGAGAATACCAGCTTGGATTACGATTACGCCGATGAGCGAATTGTACTTGCTATCTCACGTACTTTTGACTTGTAATAACTAGGTTTACCATTTAGTAAAACAAAAAACACGCTACTGGGTAGCGTGTTTTTTATTGCCTAGCAAAACCTTGCTTTTATATTGTTTATAACATTATAGCTGCCATGCATAACTTACTTTCGTAAAGAAAGTACGTTGGTCACGCTCAATGCTTTTTAACGAGTCATCCTGATAACCTTTATCTGAATACCCTAAGTAAAATAACGTTTGTGCGTTAATTTTATATGAGTACACTAGCTGACTACCATAATCTTTGTTGATTTCGCTTACCTGATAAAAGTAAGCATCTTCATTTCTGTCTATATCTTCAAACTGTAAAATCAGCTTAAGCATAGCGCGCATACTAAACTTATAATAAAGCCTAAAGTCTACAAGGTTTGCGGTAAATACGCGTCGCCCTTGGTAATCGTCTAAATGACTATAATTATGTCTAACATCTAACTGCCAGTGATTATTAATATCCCAAACAGCCTGTGATTGTGTAGTTAAAACATCACCTAACTGCTCATTGGTATAATCTATACGGCTTGCGTATTCGGCGTATAACGATAATCTCAAATCTTTAGTCGGCCTAAAAGCCGTATAAAAATAACCAATATTTTGGTTATAAAAATTGCCATTATAGTTTTCATAGCGATTTAACAAACCAAGCTCAAATACAGACTGCTTTTGACCTTGAAAGGTCATGTAACCTTCATATTCTTCTTCAAGCAAGTCGCCATTTTGAGCCCAGGTTTTATCCCAATCGGCGGTGTATGACCATGTTGTTAGCATGTCATGTTCATCACCATACCAAGTTTGACCGCCACCAAAGCCTACTTTTTCATAGTCTACTTTTTCTTGATAACCTAAATCGGTGCGGTAATCCTCACCAATATTGTCATACGTTGCATAAAGCTTATAATCGCGCTTATCGCGAGTCAGCTTTAATGCATACGCCATATCAGACTGAGACTCTGCTAAATTGTAGTTATCAACTAAAAATTTAGAGTTGTTGGTGTCAGCATTGGCTATTTGATAATTAAGTGTATCTGACTGATTAAACCAATAGCTGCCATCAACCGATAACACCGTATTATGGTAGTCGCTACTTTCTCTATGTGTGGTGGTTACTCCTATGGTCCCTTGTTGGCCAATATCATATTGGTATCGCGCCACCGCTGCCTTGGTTTTATCATTTAGGCTGGCAAAACCAGACCCTTGGTTACTAGGCAGTAAAACATTACTGTTGTCGTCATCTGCAAACATTAGCGCATAGCTATGGCTGTCGGTTTTACCGGTGAGCTTGGCGCCAATATTAGGCTCAGCTATGGTGCGGGTATAGAGCAGTTCAAATAAATTACTTTTAAAGTAAGACGCGCCATCTAAGAAAAACGGGCGTTTTTCAGCGTAATAAATAGAATATGTGGTGTTTACATCCAGCTCTAACGAATCGGTTTCTACCTGAGAAAAGTCAGGGTTTATGGTGGCATTAATTACTGCATCTTTAGTAATACCCCAACGCAGATCGAGCCCTACTTCTGTATCTACATCGCCGTTATCCCATTCGCCAGGTACCTGTGTTTTTTGATCGTTTCTTAATGCGGTTAAGGTTGGCGTTAATTGCAGGTTTTTACTCGGTGCTAAATTATTAAATCCAGTTATTTTGTCAAACTGACATAAACTACATTTAATATCACGGTCAAAGCCGGTACTTGATAATTGATACAACACATCACGCTGATAGTTGCGCATCATCGAAAAGCCCCAAGTAGAGTCGGTTTGGTTTTGTGCAAAGCGCAGTGCTTTAAACGGAATACGCATTTCAACCACGTAACCATCCTCGTTTATGGTACCGGCACTATCCCAAATAGCATCCCAGGATAAATCTGACACCCACTCGTCGGTATCCGTCATGCGAATGTCGCCTTGAGCACCCAGTGGGTTTACATAAAACTCATAGCCAGTACGCTCATCGTTAAAGGTATCAATTACCAAACCAACGTTGTCATCTTGCCAAAGCGTGTCTCTATCACGAAGTGCCGCACGAATTTTACTCGGCTCTGGGTCATAAGCAACAAAAGCTACATACAAATTATGACCATCGTCATAAATATACGCATCGGTTTTTACCGGTGGCGTGCCTTTTTCATTCGGCTCATCTTGATAATTTACCGCAACACGGGTTGCTTGTTGCCAATGCGGCTCGTTAAGCAAGCCATCCACATCAATGTTTTTATTAATGTGTGCAAGTTGATAATTAAGCTTATCGGCAAGTGCATTAGGGCTGAGAGTTAAAACAAAGCTGAAGCTGGTCAACAACAGCAATTTTATTATTTTTGTAGGTATAAAGTACTGCATAAACATCCATTTAGGTTTATTTACTTGTTAAAAGTAAACTTTGGTCTGGAGTGTAAATTATACAGATAAGTTTGTTAATACTTGCGCGTTAATATTTGTAATAAAATTAACAAAAAACTAATGATAAGTGTTGGGAAGTAGTTATGTGTCGAGAAGTTTTAATTTATTAGCCACACCATTCCAGCTATCGGCATCTTCTGGGGCGGGTTTAACTTGCGTTATACGTGGCCATATTTCTGCCAATTCTGCATTAAGCTGGGTGAATTCTTTTTGCGACTCAGGTAATTCATCTTCTTGATAAATAGCATCGGCAGCACACTCAGGGACACATAAACCACAGTCAATACAATCTACCGGGCTAATAGCCAAAAAATTAGGGCCTTCAAAAAATGCATCTGCAGGGCACACCGATACGCAATCAGTGTACTTACATTTTATACAGTTTTCGGTGACTACAAACGCCATAATGGTTTAATACCTAATGTTTAACTTTACCAGCTGCGGATCATACCCAACCCTTACCAAAACACAATAAATAAGTGCCAAAAGCGAGCAATTTAACGTAATATATGCCGCTTATAAATTAGCGCTTTGTGCACCCCCTTATTGTGAGCGGTATTTACTTTCCGCTATGACACCAAAAGAGATATTAATGATACGTTTAACCGAAATAAAGCTGCCACTTGACCATGACGAAAATGCCATTGGCCAAGCCATTATCAATAAATTAAATATAAGCCCAGAGCAGCTACACAGTTACAATGTGTTCAAACGCGGTTATGACGCACGTAAAAAAAGCGCCATTTTACTTATTTATACGCTTGATATTGAGGTAGATAACGAAGCAGAACTGTTAGCCTCGTTTGAAAAAGATCAACACGTCAAGGTCTCTCCTGACACCAACTACAAATTTGTAGCACACGCTAATAGCAGCATTAAAGAGCGCCCTGTGGTAATTGGCTTTGGCCCTTGTGGCTTATTTGCCGGTTTAGTGCTGGCACAAATGGGCTTTAAGCCAATTATTTTAGAGCGTGGCAAAGAAGTACGTGAACGCACCAAAGACACCTTTGGCTTTTGGCGTAAAAAGGCGCTTAATACCGAATCAAACGTTCAGTTTGGTGAAGGGGGTGCAGGCACGTTCTCAGACGGTAAGCTCTACAGCCAAGTAAAAGATCCAAAACATTATGGTCGTAAAGTAATTACTGAGTTTGTAGAGGCCGGCGCTCCTGAAGAAATTTTATACGTTAGTAAGCCGCACATTGGTACGTTTAAACTAGTAACCATGATTGAAAAAATGCGTGCCCGTATTATTGAACTCGGTGGCGAAATTCGTTTTAGCACCCGCGTTGACGATATCCATTTAGACAACGGCCAAGTTACTGGGCTTACACTTTCTAATGGTGAAAAGCTTGAAACTCGCCACGTGGTATTAGCGGTTGGTCACAGTGCCCGTGATACGTTTAAAATGATCCACGATAAAGGCATTTATGTTGAGGCAAAACCATTTTCAGTGGGCTTTAGAATAGAGCATAAACAATCAATGATTGATGAGTGCCGTTTTGGCGATAACGCGGGTAATCCTATTTTAGGCTCTGCCGATTACAAATTAGTACACCATTGTAATAATGGCCGAACCGTATACAGTTTTTGTATGTGCCCTGGCGGCACTGTAGTTGCCGCAACCTCTGAAGAAGGCCGTGTGGTTACCAACGGTATGAGTCAATATTCTCGTAGTGAGCGAAATGCGAATAGTGCTATTGTTGTGGGTATTTCCCCAGAAAAAGATTTTCCTGGCCACCCTTTGGCTGGTATCGATTTACAGCGTAAATTAGAAGAGCAAGCCTATGAGCTTGGTGGTAAAAATTACGATGCCCCAGCACAGCTGATTGGTGACTTTTTAAAAGGTAAATCCTCAGCTAACTTAGGCGATGTGCAGCCTTCGTATACGCCGGGCATAAAACTGACTGATTTAAGCAAAGTTCTGCCAGCGTTTGCCATTGAAGCGCTACGTGAAGCAATTCCTGCCTTTAACAAACAAATTCGTGGCTTTTCAACCAATGATGGCTTACTCACGGGTGTAGAAACACGCACGTCTTCACCTATCAGCATCAAGCGCGATAAAACCTTCCAAAGTATTAATACTAAAGGGCTTTACCCTGCAGGTGAAGGTGCCGGTTATGCAGGCGGTATTTTATCAGCGGGTATTGATGGTATTAAAGCGGCCGAAGCAGTTGCATTATCGATGTTAGAAAAGCACAACTAAACTACTCTTTTAGGCACAAAAAAACCTGAGTAAACTCAGGTTTTTTAATGGCTTAGCTGTCTTACTTTTTAAGTGACAGCTTTTCGCCTTTTAAGCTTTTACGTACATTAGAAATACGCGAACGGTTTTTCGCTCTCGCTTCACCGGTAGCTTGGCCTGATGGCTTATTAGCACGGGTACGGCGTAAATGCGCTGGCTTTTTACCAATTTTATCAATCAGTACTTCACGATTACTTACTTCGTAACCTTCTAAGTAAACACGTTTAATTTTTTGACCAATTAAGGTTTCAATTTCAAACAACATGTTTTCTTCTTCGCGACTCACAAACGAAATTGCTTGTCCTTGGTTACCAGCACGACCGGTACGGCCAATACGGTGAACATAATCTTCAGCAAGCCAAGGTAAATCAATATTAATAACGCGCGGTAAACCGTCAATATCAATACCACGGGCTGCCACTTCTGTTGCAACTAGTACGCGTACTTTGCCTTCTTTAAATTCACGCAACGCACGACGACGATTACCCTGCGATTTATCGCCATGACATACTGCCGCTGGGATACCGTCTAGGTTAAGTTCAGTCACAAACTCATCTGCGGTTTCTTTCATGTTTACAAACACTAGCACTTGTTGCCAGTTTTTCTTACCAATCAGCTCAGAAAGCAACTCTTGCTTACGGCGCTCTTCTACTGGGTAAACCACGTGTTGTACTGTACTTGCAGTGCTGTTAGTTTGATCAACACGAACAATTTCAGGCTGCTTTAATACTTTAGAGGCGAACTGTTTAATTGCTGCTGGGAAGGTAGCTGAAAACAATAAAATTTGACGCTCATCTGCACAGCTTTTTATTACGCTTTGCATATCATTAATAAAGCCCATATCAAGCATACGGTCAGCTTCATCAAGTACTAAATGTTTTACTTGAGCAAGGCTTAAGTTACCTAAACGAATATGATCAAGTAAACGTCCTGGTGTTGCTACTACAACATCAACACCTTCTTTGAGTGCAATTTCTTGTCCTGCGGTATTAACACCACCAAATAAGCTCACTACTTTTAACTGAGTGTACTTAGCAAAGTCTTTAAGGTTATTCGCTATTTGCTCTGCAAGCTCACGCGTAGGCGCAAGGACTAAGGCGCTTGGCGCATTCGTAGTGCTGCAATCTGACTCAAATAACTTTTGAATAACAGGGAGTGCAAAGGCAGCGGTTTTACCAGTACCGGTTTGTGCACTTGCTAAAACGTCTTTACCTTTACGAACAGCCGGAATAGCTGCGCGCTGAATGGGCGTAAGGGTGTGGTAATTAAGTTCGTCTAACGCCTGAATAAGTTCAGGGGCAAAACTAAAAGATTTAAAATTCATTGCTGTATAACCTGCGGCCACATTATCAAGGGTCGCAAATTATACAGTAAAATCGCTTAAACAGTTAGTTTTAAACACCAGAAACCGCTAATTTATAAAATGCAGGATAATTAGCGATTATCAGCTGTTGTTTAAGTTAGCTAAATGGTTTTAACTCGCAAGATTTATTCCCGTTAATTCACGCCTTTATTGCACTTTTATAAATTTTACACCGTTGTTTTACATTGTGTTACATAACTATTTGCATTTAAATAACCAAAACAGGTAAACTTCTTCGCCCGTTTTGTGGGGTGTATATAAATTAAAGGAAATTAATAATGATAAAAAGATGTTTAACTGCTGCGGTATTAGTAAGCGCATTCGTTTCAATGCCGTCACAAGCAAAAAGTGGCATCAACCCATGGCAACAATGTGGTATTGGCGCAATGGTTTTCCCAGACAATGGTGTTGCGGCAGCAATTTCTAATATTATTTGGGATTTAGGAACAACAGCGGTATCGTCTAACATTTCTTCAGTAGAGAGCTGTGAAGGCGCTAACGTAAAAACAGCGCAGTTTATTCAACAAACTTTTCCTGTATTAGAACAAGAAATAGCACAGGGTGAAGGCGAGTATATCTCTGCAATGCTTAATGTACGTGGTTGTGATGTAACTGCTCATCAACAAATTATCACTTCGGTACGCAGCGATTACGCAAACGCACCAATAGACAATGCACAAGCATTTTATGAATTAGTTGAAGGTAAAATTACAACTAACTTTTCATCTCAATGCGCTGCAATCTAATAATTAAAGGGCTTAACAGCCCTTTTTTTGGTTAAACAATGAAACCTTTATTTTATTTTATTAGCGTTTTTTTATTCACCTCTTTCTCAAGCTCTGCCACGCAATCTATCTCTGTTTTAGCAAAACACCCAATATGGTTGAAATTAGGGCATTACAAAAATCAACCAACTACTATTAGTTATATTACTAACACATCCTTTTTTATTGCAGATAACGGACGTAATGATCCGGTTGCAGAATTAAAAGCAACAATCCATGCTTTTAATAACCAGCCATTAACACAATGTCGCTACCCTGCTCGTTATCAATGGCTCAAAGAGCAAGGTTTAACCTTTTCAATGCCTAAAGCAGAGTGCCCAAAATTACAGCAATGGCGAGAGCAACAAGCTATTCACTCTGTTAGTTTAGTATTTGCCTCTGGTTATATGAGTAACCCCGCATCGTTATACGGTCATTTATTACTTAAACTTAATCGCTCAACCGAATCAAAAAACAAATTATTAGATTACAGTATTAACTATGGCGCACATGTTCCTGACAATGAAAATGGCTTAGTCTATATTCTCAAGGGCTTGTTTGGTGGTTATAAAGCCGGTTTTTCAGATCAATTGTTTTATCGCCACCAGCATAATTACGGCGAGATAGAATTAAGAGATTTATGGGAATATACCCTTAATCTAAACGAGCGCGACGTGGCTTTTATTGCTAACCACTTATGGGAAATTTTAGGCACTGAATTTGATTATTACTTTGCCGATGAAAACTGCGCGTTTCATCTCGCACAAATTATTGAACTTGTTATTGGCGATCAACTAACTAGCGAAAGCTCTCCTTGGGTAATACCAGCCACTATCTTTTCAAGATTAAACACAGCCACCTACCAAGGGCAATCAGCGGTTAAAAAAGTCACATTTACACCCTCACGTGACACTGTATTTTCAAAATATGTGCAATCTTTAAGTGAAAAAGAGCTCAGCTTTGCCAAACAAATCTTTGCCGAATCAGCAGTACTAAAAAGCAAATCATTTTTAGCTTTGCCAGTACAGTCTCAAAAAGCCATTATTGGCGCTCTATTTGAACTTGTACAAGTGAAACAAATTCAAAAACAAACCCCAGTAAAAATAAGTGAGTTAAAAAATGCGCTAATCCAAGCGCGCTTAAAGCTGCCAATGGGCGAAAACAAAGTTAAATTTCAATTTACCCAGCAGCCACCACATAAAGGCCAAAAGCCCTCTAACAGCTCAATTTCTGCGATGCACACGGCTGAGCAAACGCAGTACACTATGGGTTTTAGGCTGAGCTATTTTGATACCCTTGCCTCTGATATTGCCCGCATTCCATTTTCTAATTTAGAAATGTTAGATACCGAGCTAATGTTTACAAATGGCGAAACTTACATAAATAAAATTCATTTATTAGATTTAGAGTCATTCAATCCAAACCAATTGTCTTGGGCTAATGAATCTAAGTGGTCGTGGAAAATCAATGTGGGATTCGACAGACAACCAGCACTGTGCAGAACCTGTAAACGCAGCTTTGTTATGGGAGGAGCCGGACAAGCTTGGCAGTTTAGCAACAACACCTTAGCCTATAGCTTAATTAATGGTTATTTGGGTGATTTAGCTAAAAACAGCCACTTTTATGATTCGTCGGTAGAGGTGGGGATCATTACTGGTACTGGCTCAGGTATTAAACTCAGAGCATCCTACGAAAAATCATTCTTAAATGCTAAAAACCCTGCGCAAACCAAACTAGAACTGGTAGTGCCTATTAACCAAGATATTGATATTAGATTAGCAGTAACACATGCCAATTCTGCTATGTGGCAGCTTAAACTCAACTACTATTGGCAGTGATATATAAAAGCAGCCTCTGTGTTTACAGTAGGCTGCTTTGAAAATTTAGTATTTAATAAATAGTCTAACAGTTTAAGATAAAATCAAAACCTTACTAATATCCACACACTGCGCTCGGCTACCGACAAAATCTTGCTCATTAAGCTGATTAATTAGCGTTACACCTTGTTGCTGTTGCTCATCGTTAAGCGGTACGTAAGGCATTCTAAACACAGGGTTTACCGCGCCGGTCATGATCATCGCGGTGTTAATCGCAATTGGGTTTGGCTCGCAAAATAGCCAGTTCATTAATGGTTGTAATGAATTATTAAGCGCATCATTTTTGCTATCCATTAATTGGCGGAACAAACCTGGGATCAGGTTAGACGTAACTGAAATAACGCCATGAGCTTTATGGATATGGCGTGCATCGTGTGCTTCGTCATCATTCCCAGACCAACATGCAATACCTTGTTGTTCATAGTGCGCTATACGCTCATTACCACCACATTCTTTAACACCAATAAATTGCTCGTGCTGGGCCAGTGGTTCAATAATATCTGGAGTGAGGTCTTGACCTGTGCGCCCTGCTACGTTGTAAATAAACGCCGGACCAATATCAAGCACACGTTTAAAGTGCTCTTTAACACCGGCAATTGATGTGCGCCCGTAGTAAGGGTTAATTTGTAATGAGGCATGCATGCCGCTAGCAAAGCCATATTTAGTTGCTTTAATTGCTTCGCGCGTATTATTACTACCGGTGTTACCTACAATCAGTAATTTATCACCAAATTTATTAGCACTGTGCGCAATTAGCATTAAATGCTCTTCCCAGTTCATTAACTGGCCTTCACCGGTGGTGCCACCAACAACTATGCCGTCAACACCCGCTGCAATTTGTATTTCAACGAGTTCATCATACTTTGCAAGATCGATTTCACCATTGGTTAAGTAAGGTGTTTTAATTGCAGTAATAAGGCTTGCTTGTTTAATTTGTTCTAGGGTGCGCATAAAAAAATCATTGTTATTAATACTTGGCCTATGTTGTACCATATTTACCGTGCTATTTGCAGTGATAGCCAGTATTTAATTATAAAATGGCTTGTGTTATTGGGTTTGATGATACAAAATAAATAACTGTATAAATAAACAGTATTTTGTTTTTTACTATTAAGCGAGCCACTATGCGTTTATCTGACTATTTAAGCACTCACTTTTATCACACTGATGAGTTATGCCAAGCACTCAACATAGACACTGAAACCCTTGAGAACTGGCAAGCGCAAAGCATTTTCCCTAAGCCAAGTTATTGCATTAAAAACCAGATGAGTTGCAGCTCTTACTCAGGCTTATATGAGTGTGAAGAATACGACGATTACTATCCCCGAGGTTGTGTAAATTGGGGGCAAGGATTAGTTAAGCAAAAAATTGAGTCATCTAATCAGGCGTTTAATTTGTTTGCTCAGCACTATACCCAATGTTTGGCTAAGCTTGCACAGCAAGGCTTTATATTTAACGAGGAACTGTTTGGCTGTGAAATAGAAGAACATTTACAGCAAGTATGGCAACAATTTTTATGCAGCAAATATGGCGTGCTCACCCAAAATGGCTTAATTGATGAAATTGTAGCTGTGGATATTGGCAGATTATTAGTAGACGATATAACCGAACTGCGCAGCAAAGCCAGTTTAGATAAAGATGAGCGCACCCGCATTCACCCTGCTATGAAACTTTTAAATAAAGCCCTTAGCCATGGCGCCGATCACGAAAAGCAACTTACATTACGTAGCCGCTATATTGATGCCCTTATTTTAAAATACGATTTATCGATTAAATAAAGAGTAGTGTTTGGCTAAGGGGTTTAACTATTTAAGGGATGTTGGCTTTATTAAAAATTACCAACACTGTGTTTTGCCGCTGGTTTTTGAGTGCAACGATACAAACAGCCCGACAGCTACGCATTGTTAATTGCAGATTTACGATTTAGATATAATTTCATAAATTGCATAAGTAACATCATTTTTTATTACTGACTCTTCAATAATTGGTATTACCCATGAGGCACCAAGCATTTCTAAAGAGGAACGCCAATCTTTCCATAGTTTCCCTTCAATGGTATCAAGATTATCAAGTCCAAATCTTGAAGATGCGCTCCACTGAGCAATTGAAGGCAGCTTAGGAACAGCACTTTGGGCACCTAAAATAAACGGGCGCTCCATATTGTCTGGCATGATTGCAAAGTAATACT